>CAZNYC010000256.1:0-2604 GCA_964577175.1 uncultured Anaerolineales bacterium | reverse complement strand
CGTTCCTTCCGAAATCTGAAATCCGCAATCCGAGTGCGCCGTTCAACGCACCAACCCGCCGCGGCGGAGGACGTCGAGGACCATCGCGTCGGCCGGCGTGCGGGTGAGGGCCTCGGCGTACCCGATGCCGCGCGAGAGGCACCACGTGCGGGCCTCGGCGGCGAAACGGGCGGCCTCGGCGGCCAAGCGCTGCCGGACGGCCGCGGTCAGGTGAACGCCGAGGACGTCGCCGGTCTCGGCGTCGGTGACGGCCGCGTCGCCGGTGCCGGGCGGGGCGAGGTCCGCCGGGTCGGTCACGTGGAGGCACCACGCCTCCAGCCCCCGGCCGGCCAGGAGGCCGAGCGGGCGCTCGTACCCGCCGGGGTCGAGCAGGTCCGACACGAGGACCGCCAGACCCGGCTGCCGGGTGTGGGCAAGGTAGTCGCGGGCGCTGCGCGCGAGGTCCGTCGGTCCCTCCGGTGCGAGGTTCCGGAGGAAGTCGAGGATCGCCAGGACGTTGGCCCGGTCCCGGCCGGCCGAGAGGTGCGACCGCACGCCCCCCGCGACGGCGAAGACGCGGACGCGGTCGAGGCTCGCCAGGGCCACGTACGCCAGGGCGGCTGCGAGGCGGCGGGCGTGGTCGAACTTTGCCGGCCGGCCCGTGGCCATCGAGGCGGAGGCGTCGACGAGGAAATCGATCCCCAGGTCCTCCTCCTGCCGGCAGAGGCGCAGCAGAAGCCGGTCGAGCCGACCGAAGGCGGCCCAGTCGATGTGGCGGAAGTCGTCGCCGGCGGCGTAGGCGCGGTGCTCGGCGAATTCGAGGCCGGGCCCGGTCCGCCGGCCGCGCCGCCGGCCCGCCCCCGTCCCGGCCGCCAGGCGCCGCGAGACGATGCGCAGGTACTCCAGGCGCTGGAGGAACGCCGAGTCGAAGGGGTCGGTGGGGGCGAGCATCGCTTTATCGCACTTCACGTTCGCGCGGCAGGGCGGCGGATCTGCGCACCCGCCGCGCGCCACCGGTTGTCGGCATCCGGCGCGGTGGTTACAAAGAACCACCGCGCTACCACCCCCGCTTAACCCGCTCTAACCGAGATGCAGGGTCGACGCGCCCTTGAGCAGGTCGAAGCAGAGGAGGGTCTCGTTGCCGTCCGGCGCCCACGTGCCGGGGGCGAGGGTCTTCTTCGACGCCGCCCGCTTCAGGGGCGTCCGTTTGCCGGCTGCCTCAACGGCCGGGCCGGGCCCCACCTCGCCCGCCACGGCGAGCGTGAACGCCGGGGCGGCGAACGGGGCGCGGAGCGCCACGCGCGGGCCGTCGCGGCCGATGGCGGTCAGTTCCTTCGCCGCCCAGTAGCGGGCGATCTCGGAGAGTTTCATCCACCGAAGGTGGTCGTATCGCTCATGCACCCGCTTGACGATTTCCTTGAATATGTTGAATCCGATCTTTTCCCCATTGAAGTAAATGCCCGGCCAGTGGCAGACGAGGATGGCCGGCTCGCCGCGGTCGATGACCCGCACGAGGCGGCCGGTCTTCAGGTCCTCGGTGATGAACCGGTCCACCGAGCCGGGCGTCAGGCCGTCCCATCCGCCGAACCAGTCGCCGGTGCAGCCGATGATGGAGACGACGCAGCGGGGGTCGCCCGAGTCCAGCCCCTCGGCCAGGTAGACCTGCGGGGCGACGCTGCGGTCGCCTTCGTCGTAGAGGTCGCGGAAATAATGGGGTATCTCGGCCTTGAAGACCCGGCGGCAACTATCGAGCGTGGCCTTGGCCAGGTTCGCGCGGTTCCGGTGGCCGAAGCCGCCCGGCGTCGTGATCCCCTCACACGGCAAGTCGACATTCTTGAGAATCTGTAGGGCGTACGCCATGTAGTCGGCAAGGACCTCGGCGGACTTGTCCTGCGACCAGCCCCAGTTCTCCATGTAGGCGGGCGAGGCCTCGGGGTACGGCCGGCCGGTCCGGATGTTGACGGCGCGGGTGTGGCTGACCATTTCCGGGTGAATGTCCCAGCCGGGCCGCATCAACTCGCGCACGAGGCGAAGGCTGGCCTCCAGGTCGCGGTGCGACCAGCCCGGCAGGCCGCGGTCCATCCAGCCGACGCAGGCGGGGTACGGCACGATGCTGTACTTGCCCTTGACGCCCCGCTCGCCGCACCAGTGGCCGAACTCGCGGACGAAATCGTCGGGGATTTCGCGCGGCAGGCGGCGCCAGTCCTGCCGATACCGGTCCGGGAAGACCTCGTGGAACTGCGGGATGCCGTAGTAGGCGAGGTTCACGAGGCAGGTGGAATCGTCGATGATAAAACTGAGCGGCACCCGGCCGCGCGGGTTGACGACGCGGACGCCCTCGCCCGGTTTCGGCGGCCGGTCGCCCGGCTCCGGTCGCCCGCCCCCGGCCTGGGCCCGGGCAATGCGGGCACTCGCGCCCGCGACGGCGGCCGCACCCAAACCGGCGGCCGCGGCGCGAAAGAATCGGCGGCGATCCATAGCGACCCCCTTTGCGATCGGAACCGGGATGCACCGATTGTGCCGCGCGGCCCGAAGGCGGTCAACGAAAAGCAGCAGGTGCAGACCTTGAAACGCAGAACGTGCCCGCACGCGCTGGTGACCCTACCACGACAACGCTAAGAGTTC
>CAZNYC010000255.1:0-2670 GCA_964577175.1 uncultured Anaerolineales bacterium | reverse complement strand
GTCGCAGCCTCACCCGCTCAGCCACTCGTCCAGGTGCTCGGCCACGAAGTCGTCGTCCGTCAGGTGCGGGTAGGCGTCGATGACGCGGTCGATCTCCTCGGCCTGGCCGGGCGAGAGGCACGCCTCGCCGTCCAGGCAGCAGACGCCCCCGAGCAGCCCCTGCCGGCGGAGCACCTCGTGGATGCCGGGAATCACCCCGCGGAAGGCGTTGGCCGCGTCGAAGACGGCGGCGTTGGCGTCGGTGACCTCGCCGGCCCGGCGCATCATCTCGGGCGGGACGCCGTCGCCGGCGTCCATGATGTCGTGGCAGGCGTCGAGGAGTTCGACGGCCCGCTTCGTCCAGAACGCCCAGTGCCCCAGCAGGCCGCCCACGATCCGCCGCTCCACCGGCTGCCCGCCGACCAGAAAGCGGTGCCGGGTGAGCAGGTCCAGGACGATGTGGTCGTCGTTGCCGGTGTAGAGGGCGATGTCGTCGCGGCCGGACTCGGCCACCGCCCGGATGACGTCCAGGGTGCGGTACCGGTTGAACGGGGCGACCTTGATGGCCACCAGGTCCTCGACCTCCGCCAGCCGCCGCCAGAACCCGTACGAGAGCACCCGGCCGCCGATCGTCGGCTGCAGGTAGAACCCGACGATCGGGATGACCTGGGCCACCTGCCGGCAGTGCGAGAGCAGCGCCTCGTCCTCCGCCTCCGCCAGGGCCGCCAGGCTCAGCAGGACGGCGTCGTAACCGAGTCGGGCGGCGAGGTCGGCCTCGCGGGTCGCCTGGTCGGTCTCGCCGATGGCGCCGGCGATGCGGACGAGAGGGGCGTCGCGGCCGGCGTCGGCCCGGTCCATCTCCTCGCCGGCCAGCGCCAGAACCGGTTCCAGGAGGCCGGTCTGGGGGTCGTGAATCTCGAACTGCGTGGTGTGGATGCCGACAGCGACACCGCCCGCCCCGGCGGCCGAGTAGTAGCGGATGAGGGCCCGCTGGCGGCGCGCGTCCAGCGAGCGGTCCGGCGCCAGCGCCAGCGGGCACGCCGGCACCACCACGCCGCGGGCCAGCACGTCGCGGAAGGTCGGGGCATCGGCCATCGTCGTCTCCTTCGTACGCTTACCGCCGCTGCGCTGCGATCGCGCAGGTGCCACGACCGGTCTTGCCCGGCCGTGCTTTGCGATCAGGCACGTGCCACGGGTTGCTCGTCAAACCGTGTTCTACGATCCTGGGGCACGGATTGACAAGCAATCCGTGGCACCCGGTGCGTCGCGCGCCCGTCGTTCGAGCCGGCTGCGGGAGCGGCCGGTCACCACCGTCCGCCCTGGTCCGATCGCGCCGCCTATCGAACGTGACCCGCTGCTTCCGCAGCGGGCTCGAACGGCGCATCTCGTTAGAACCGCCCGTCCTGGACCTCGAAATGCGTCGGTTTGCCGAGGGTCCGGCCGCCGCGGCGGAGCCAGTCGGCCGTCCAGCGGAGGATCCGGTCCACCGGCACCCGCGGCGGGCCGAACCGCTGGACGGCCCGCGAGGCGTTGCTCAGGTACGCCCGGCCGGTGTCCGACCCCGTGAACCGTACGGGCACCTCGAGGAGGCGTCCGAACGTCTCGGCGACCTCGCGAATCGAGAGCGTCTCCGGGCCCGTCAGGTTGAGGACGGCCGGCGGGCTGGCGGCCAGGGCCAGGCTCCGCAGGGCCCAGTCGCAGGCGTCGCCCTGCCAGAGGACGTTGACGTGGGCGGTCGAAAGGTCCACGGGCTGACGCGCCAGGACCCGCCGGGCCACGTCGACCAGGACGCCGTAACGCAGTTCCACGGCGTAGTTGAGCCGCAGATGGACCACCCGCTCGCCCGCCGTCTGCGACACGTAATCGAAGACCCGCTCGCGGCCGAGGCAACTCATGGCGTACTCGCCGACGGGGTCGGGCGGCGTGGCCTCGGTCGCGCCGCCGGAGGCGACCGGCATCAGCGGGTACACGCATCCCGTCGAGAAGACGGCGACGCGGGCTTCCGTGAACGTCCGGGCCACGTGGTACGGCACGAGGACGTTGGCGGCCCAGGTGGCGGGCTCGTCGCCGGTGGAACCGAACTTGCGGCCGGCCATGAAGACGACGTTGGGCGCGGGCGGCAGGCGGGCGACGGCGTCCGGGTCGAGAAGGTCGCACTCCAGCGTGCGGACGCCCTCGGCCACGAAGTCCGGCAGCGGCCGGCGGGCGACGGCGACGACCTCGCGGGGCGCGCCGGCCTCGGCCAGGGCCCGGCGGGCCATGCGGACGAGCGTCGGGCCGATCTTCCCGCCCGCGCCGAGGACCAGCAGATCGCCCTCCAGGCCCGCGGCGACGTCGACCAGCGCCGGCGAGGGGCGGCTGAGGAGGTCGTCCAGGACCGCCTCGTCGCGGAGGGTTTCGGGCAGGTCGGGCATGGTTGCACAAGGTTGACGATGTCATTCTGAGGCACCGCTTGCGGGGCCGAAGAATCTCGCCGTGCGAACGGCAAAGCAGCCACGGCCAAGGCGAGATTCTCCGTCGGCCTACGGCCTCCTCAGAATGACGCGTGTTTCTCGCGCGGCGGTTGCGGAGACCCGCTGGGCCACCCTCTGGAGCACGGCCCCCGGCCGGGCTCGCGGAGGTGCTACGGTTTGCTTGTCAAACCGTGTTCCGCGATCCGCCGGCACGGATTGGCAAGCAATCCGTGGCACC
>CAZNYC010000254.1:0-2681 GCA_964577175.1 uncultured Anaerolineales bacterium | reverse complement strand
CCGGCCGGGCCACACAACAGCGGCCGGGCCACACAACAGCGGCCGGGGCACACATCGTTAGCGCTGGTAGATGGGCAGGAAACGGTACGGCACCCCCAGGATGAGGATGGCCATGGCGGTGGAGTAACACGGCCCGCCGCCCCCGCCGCCGCCGTGCCAACTGCCGTCCTCCTCCTGCTTCACGATCAGGGCGTCGCTGACGGGCGGGTACCACTCCTGGTAGTACGCCTCGCCGGCCTGGTACATCGCCTGGATGGCGTAGTAGTGGCCGTAGAAGTAGAACTTGACCTTCTCGAACGTGCTTTCCGGCAGCCGCATCAGGTACTCCAGCCCCATCAGGACTTCGCGCGACTCCCGCTCGCCGCACATCAACAGGGCCATGACGCCGGCCGCCGACCGCGCGAACTCCGGCCGCGACGGGCCCGTGTACCCGAATCCGCCCGAATCGCGGACCTGGAGGCTCTTGACGTACTTCAGGGCCTTCTGGATGACCTCGGACGGCACGTGGATGCCGGCCTCGCGGGCGGAGGCCAGGGCCACGATCTGCATGACCGTGACGGAAATATCGGCGCTGGTGGGCCGTGGCTCGTACCGCCACCCGCCGCGCGGACTCTGGGCCCGCAGGATGACGTCGACGGCCCGTTTAAGGGTATCGCGGATCTCGTCGCGTCCGCTCATGCCCCACACCTCGGAAAGGGCGAGCGTGGACAGGCCGTGCTCGTACATGTTGACGCCCATGTAGCCGCCGCCCTGCCGGGCCTGGTTCAGGAGGTGGCCAACGGCCCGGTCGAGCGCCGAGCCGTACGGCCCGCGCTCCGGGAAGTGGCCCTTCAGCATGAACGCCATGAGCGCCAGGGCCGTGCACGCCTCCTGGTACCGCGCGCCGAAGGAGCCGTTCTCGTTCTGACGGGACGCCAGGTACCGGAGGCCGCGGTCGATGGCCCGCTCGGCCCGCGGCGAGAGGTGGGCCGTCCGGACCTTCTCCCCGGCCGCTCGGGCCGAGAGGGCCGGGGCGGCCACCATGACGACCGCAAGGACGAGAGCGAGGGTGCGGCGTGTCACGGGGTCTCCTCCTCGGGTCCGCCGCCGGCCGGGGCACCGGCCGGGGCGGCCCCTTCGGCGGACAGGGCCTCGTAGTAATCGCCGAGGAGCCGGCGGTACTCGCGGGGCAACTGGTCGGCGTAGTCCTGGTACAGGGCGTCTCGCCGGCGGTCGCCGAGGGGGTTCCAGTCGTCGGCGCCGCGGCCGACCTCCGGCCCGGCGGGCTGCTGCCGGCCGAAGTACCGCAGGCCGAACTCCTGGGGATCGCTGGTCTGCGAATACGGGCTCGCCATCATCCCCGGGGCCATGCCGGGCATCATCCCCATGCCGGGCGCCACGGCGGGCATCATGCCCTGGCCCGGCTGCATGCCCAGGGCCTGGCCGGCCTGGCCCATGAGGGAGGAGATGGCGGCCTGCTGGCCGGCCATCGCCTGCTGCCCCTGCGAGGCCTGCAGCGACTGGCCGGCCTGCTGCATGTGCCCGGCCGCCTGCTGGAACCGGCCGGCCTGGGCCTGCTGCTGGAGGCCCTGCTGCGGCTGGGCGAGTTGCGGGAGGCCCCGGGCGGGCGTCTGGCCGGTCTGCTGCATCAGGGAGGCCTGCTGCATGGCCAGGTCCATCGCCGCCTGGGCCTGCTGGAGGGCCTGGGCGGCGGACTTCAGGGCGTCGATGGCCTGCTGCTGCCGGCCCATCGCCGGCTGCTGCCGGCTCTGCTGGAGCGACTGGGCCGCCTGCTGCATCTCGCCGGCCGCCTGCTGGAACTGGGCCATCGGCATCCGGGCGTTCAGGGCCTGGGCCTGCTGCTGGAGGCCCTGCTGCGGGGCGTTCAGTTGGGGGAGGCTCTGCGGCTGCGTCTGGCCGGTCTGCTGCTTCAGGGTCTCCTGCTTCCGGGCGAGGTCGAGGGCCTGCTGCGCGAGGTCCGCCAGGCTCTGCATCGGCTGATACTGCTGGTCCCACTGCTGCTCGGCGGCGGCGATGTCCTCATCGAGCGTGTCGATGGCCTTCTGCAGGGCCTCCTCGGCCGACTGCTGGGCCTGCGTGGCCGGCTGCTGCCGGGTGGCGGCGATGCGCTGCTCCGCCTGCGTCATGTGGCCCTGGGCGGCGTCGAGGTGCCGGGGCAGGTCCGGCGAGGTGTGACCGGGCAGGTCGCGCGAGGCGTCCCGCAGGTCGCTGCCGAGGTCCCGCTGCCCCACCTGGAGGGCGTTCTGCTGCCGGCTGAAATCCTGCTGCGGGACGGCCTGGGTCTCCCGGCGAAGGGCCGTCTGCTTTTCCAGAATGCCCTCGAGCCGCTCGAGCAGTTCCTTCATGGCCTGGAGGTCGGAGGCCAGGTCGTCGCGCCGCAGGTGCTCGGCGGCCCGCTGGAGGGCCTCGATCGCCTTTTCCTGCGCCCCGGTGGCGGCGACGGGCCTCTTGCCGAGGATGTCGCGGGCGGCGTCCTCCAAGAGGCCGGGCACGTTCGGCTGCCGGATTTCGGCCTGGGCCTCGGCGAGGGCCTTGTGTTCGGCCGGGTCCGTCTCGGCCTCGGCGGCCTTGGCGAGGCGCTGGAGGAAGTCGCCGGTGCGGCCGGCGACGGCCCGCTGGGTGGCGGCGGTGTCGCGCCGGCGGGGTTCGGCCTTCTCGGGGTCCTGGAGAAGCCTGCGCCC
>CAZNYC010000253.1:0-2684 GCA_964577175.1 uncultured Anaerolineales bacterium | reverse complement strand
CCGAGAGGAGGGCCACCCGCGGCCGGGGGATGCCCAGGATCTCGCGGGCCACGTCGACGGCGTTCCGGACGAGGCCGGCCATCCGCGCCTCGGTGCAATCCGTCGTGACGCCCGGGTCGGTGAGCAGCATCGGCCGGCCGCCGGCGAGCGGGGCGGCGTCGAAGACCGTCACGAGGCTGATGGTCTCGCGGACGCGCAGGCGGAGGATCGCCCGGTTCAGGACGGGCGTGGAGATGTTGCCCTTCAGGATGATGTCCACGCCGCCGGCGTCGACCCGCTCGACGGTGCGCTCGGCGGTCTCGGCCTGGTCGGCGGTGTCGAGAATGTCCTCCTCCGGGACGCGGATGCCGACGGCGCGGGCGGCGCGGCGGATGCGGTCGCCGTCGCCGAGCAGGAGGATCCGCTCGACGATGCCGTGGTCGCGGGCGGACTCCACGAGCCGGAGGTCGTCCTCCCGTTCGCCGCCGGGCACGATCACGGTTTTGGGGCGCAGGCGGCCGGCGAGCAGCACGAGGTCGGAGACCTGCTCGAGCCGCGCCTCGCCGTCGCAGGTGGGCATGTCGGGCATCGCAGTGCGTTCCTGGCGTCCGTGTCCGTCGCCACAGGGTACCGGCCCGGCGGGCGGGGAACAAGGGGCCGCCCGTTTCGCAACTCTTTTGACGCCGCGCCCGCCGGCGGGCTATACTAATCTTCCGTGTGCCGCGCGGCCGGTCTCCCGGCCCGCCGCGCACCGAAGCAAACCACGCGTTCGCGTGTGGCCCGGCCGGCTTGTCCGGCCGGGAGGGAATATCGACCCGGTTGGACAAGCCAACCGGGCCACACAAGCGCGGCGGGTGCAGAGACCCACCGCGCGGCACGATGGGCGGAGAGCGCCCCATGGCCCGCAACACCAAGCCCGCCGCCAAACGCCGGGCCCTGCTCGTCGTGGACATGCTCCGCGGGTTCCTGGAACCGGACGGGTCGCTGTACTGCGGCGAGGCGTCGGAGCGAATCGTCCCGTACGTGGCCCGGCGGATCCGGACGTTCGCCCACCGCGGCGACCTCGTGGTCTTCGTCTGCGACCGCCACGCCGAGGACGACCCGGAGTTCCGCCTCTACCCGGCCCATTGCGTGGCGGGGTCGTGGGAGGCGGAGATCCACCCGGACCTGCCCGTCCCGGAGGGCTCGCGCCTCATCCCCAAGACGACGCTGGACCCGTTCTACGGGACGCACCTGGACCGCGTGCTGCGGCGGCACGGGCCGGAGGAGGTGGAGGTGCTGGGCGTGTGCACGAACATCTGCGTCCTCATCGCGGTCATCGGGCTGGCGGTGCGCCAGGTCCCGACCATCGTCCGCCGCAAGGGCGTGGCCACCTTCGACGCCGAGACCCACGAGCAGGCCCTCGCGCAGCTGGAGTCGGTCTTCGGAGCGACCGTGACATGACCCTCTTCAACGGCCAACGCCTCGCCCCCGACACGTTCGCCATCGATCCGCGGATGGCCCACGGCCGGTACACCGACCAGTACTTCATCAACGCGCGGAACATCCTGGCGCGCCTGGCCGAGGAGGGCTACGGCTTCGCCGGCCGGAGCCCCGCCGTCGAGGCTGCGGGCCTCGACCCCGCCGGTTTCGACGTCGGCAATGCCGAGGTCGAGATGCAGTGCTTCACGAAGCGGAAACCATACTCCATCGCCTGCGGCACGGACCATGCCCTGGCCATCCTGAAGTCCTGCACCGGCACGGTCGACGCCTCGGGCACGTTCCACCACACGGCCGGGAACCTGGAGGTGGAGGCCGTGGCGGACGGGGTGCACCTGGAACCCTGGGCGCCGGCGCTGAAGATCCGCGGCCGGTACCGCGATTTCGCGATGCTCGAGACGACGGTCCTGGGGGCCCTGGCCCGGCCGACGCGCGTGGCGACGAACACGTACGAGGCGCTGTCGGCGTCCGGGGGCAAGCCGGTCTTCTTCTTCCCCGCCCGCTTCGATTTGCCGTGCACGCAACCGGCCGACGGCTACGCCTACAAGGTGGGCGTGGACGCGTACAACCACGAAACGGGGTCCGACGTGCCCGCCATGGTCACGACCGAGGCGCAGGGCGCGTGGTGGGGCGGCCAGGGGGGCGGGACGGTCTCGCACTCCTACGTCATCGCGTTCCTCCACGACGTGGCCGAGGCGATGCTTCACTTCGCCCGATGCATGCCGCCGGAGGTCAAGCGGGTGGCCCTCGTCGATACGCGCGGCGACTGTGTGACGGACACGAGGCGGACGGCCTTGGCGATGTTCCGCCGATGGTGGGACCTGCGGCAGGCCGGCCGGGAGGGCGAGGCCGAGCGGTACGTCCTCTTCGGCGTGCGGGCCGATACGGCCGAGGACGTCCGCGACGCCTCCGTCCGGCCCACGGGCGACCCGGCCCAAGACTGCGGCGTGGTGCCGCGCCTCATCCACAACCTGCGGACCGGGCTCGACGAGTTGCACACCTCGGCCGAGGTGCCGGAGGAGGCGCGGGAGGCGGCGCGGGACTACTTCCGCAGCGTCGGCATCGTCGTCAGCGGGGGCTTCGACCCGGAGCGCATCGCCCGCTTCGAACGCGACCAGGTGCCGGTGGACGTGTACGGCGTCGGGTCGTTCTTCCTTCGCGGGCCGAGCAACGACTACACGGCCGACGTGGTCCGCGTGAAGGTGGACGGGCGGTGGCTGGACCTG
>CAZNYC010000252.1:0-2691 GCA_964577175.1 uncultured Anaerolineales bacterium | reverse complement strand
CCGACGGTGCCCGCTTCAAAGGCCGCTACCGCATGGTCTTCGGGACGGATCCGCTGCTGTGGATCGGCCCGGGCGGCCGGATTGTGCGCGGCGGCGAGATTGGTCCGTGAGGTACCGGCCTCGCCGACGTCACAAGGTAAGCCCCGGTAAGAACGACAGCCAAAGCCGCTTCTCGCCAGCCGGCGACCCGGCCGGTTGGCACGCATGGGAAACGATCCCAGGGAGGCGGCCACGAGAATGAAGGAGACCGCTATGAACCGCTGGTCAACCGTGTCGGCCCTGTGTCTCGTTGGAATCCTCGCCACCGGCGCCGCGGCCGACCGGCCGCCCAGCGACTGGTCGAGTTTTGCCGGCGACGGGGACTTCGTTCCCGCCCGGCAGGGGTTGGCGCTGACGGATGACCCGGCCAACATCCGAATCGCCTGGAAGAACCCCGTCCACACGGGCATCGGCAAAGCCGGCGGAGGCACGGCCGTAAAGGCACAACTGGCCGGATTCGATCCGGCTTATGGGCAGATCTCCAACCTTATCGTGGCCGAAGGGAAGGTCTTCGTATCCTGGGCCCAGCCGTCGGGCGACGTCCGGGCCACGCGCGAAAGTGTCAAGCACCGCTATTACGACGACAAGGAGAAGGCCGCGTTGCAGGACGGCTTCTTCCGCATTGACGCCGACTGGCGAACGAGGGCCATCGACGCCGAGACCGGCAAGACCCTCTGGGAGCAGAACGAGCGGTCCGCGTCGTTGCACTTCCTGCCCGCCAAGCGGGGGCACCTGGGCATCTCGGGAGCGTACGGGAACGGAATGTACGTGACCGTCACCATTCTTGGCGACGTTTTCGCCTATGACGCCCGCAACGGCGACCTCCGCTGGAAGGCCGAACTGCCCAAGTGGCGGGCCATGGCGATGAAGGTCAAGAAGGGGCTGCTCAAGACGCGAACGCTGCCGACCACGCGCAGCGATACGCCGTTCCCGAGTAAACGGAGCGGGGCCGCCATCGTGGGCGACGTGGTCGTGGTCCCGGATCTGCGCGGTGGGATCGTGGGCCTCAACGCCGAAGACGGCAAGCGTCTCTGGGAGGTCGAGAGTGCCTTGGAAAACGCTGCCGTGCCGCAGAAATGGACCCACAAGGGCAAGACCTGGCTGCTGTGCAGCGGGCCCAAGGGACGGGACAGCGACTTCAGTCGTATCCGGTTGATCGACCCGGCCAACGGCAACGTCGCTTGGACGCACGAGAGCGGGGCCAACCGAGGCTGCCTGGTGCTCGGAGACGACCATGTGATCCTGAATGTCCGCGGTGACGCCGAAAGGCAGGAAGGCGGGCACAACAAGGGAGAAGGCCTGCTGGCCTGCTACCGCCTGACGCCGAAAGGGCTGACGCAGGCCTGGAGGTTCGAGGACAAGCCAGAGTACATCTACCGCTACCACCCCGACGCCGGGGCCCATCGCAAGGGCGCCATTCGTGACGGCGTGCTGTATATCGCCCTGGGTCAAAACAAAAAAGACCGCCACCTCCGCAGCTTTGACCTGGCCAGCGGCCGCGAACTGGATCACGATCCGCAGCCGTTCAGCGGTGTTACCTGTCAACCGATCCTCGCCGAGGACCGCATGTTCTGGCAGAAGGACCCGGCCCACTCCGGCAGATCCGCCGGATATATCGTCTATCGCCTGCAGAAGAACGGAAAGTTCACATGCGTGGGTTCAATGAAGCTCAAGCCTAATGGCGTGTACCGCATCGGCGGCTATGAGCACGCCAAGGAGAGCCCGTACTACAACGGCCACTTCTATATGCGTGGGCTCAAGGGCATCTACGCCGTGAGCGTCCGGGCCGTTTCCAACCCGATGGCGACACTGAAGTTCAACGGGGCCTGGGCGGGCAGTCCGGTACCCCTCCACTGCCGCATGTTTGCCGACGACAAGGGTGTGGTGCAGACGGCCAAGGTTCAACCCCCCGCCGGGTCCGACCTTGGTGTTGTGCACACGACCGGTCGACGCAGTGACGGCTGGGCCGAGATGACGCTCCATGACAGGCTCAACATTCTCAAAGGCGGCTCGGCGAAGGCGACGCTCGGTATGCGGTCGCACTCATGGGACGCGACGATCACCCTCCGCCATGAGGACAACAAGTGGACCGGTACGTGGAAGCGGACCATCCCGGCCTGGGACCGCACGCCCACCACAACGGGCAAGATCGTCAACGCTGAGGCGGGGTACGACGCCCGCGTCTACCCCACGCCGTGGCTGAAGCATCAGCCCATGACGAAGATGGGCGATTTGCCCGATGGTCTGCAGCGTGTGATTATGACGCTGCCCGGCTTCTTGCCGAAGGGAGGCGAGGCCGAAAGCCGGAAACCCCTCACCTTGTGCCTCGACCACGACGGCGACAAGTTCGTGGGCGGCGTCGGCGGCGCTTTCAGCTACAATCAGGCTTGGCACGAGGTGGACGTCGGCGGCCTCAGGCTGACCGACGACGGCTTCGAAGGTGAACTGGTCGTGATCGTAAACCCCGATCCGTGGTGGGCCCCCAACGAAGCGGAAAGCGCGGCAATCGTCGGCCGGGTCCGGATCGACGCGACGTTCGGCAAGGAGAACGAGGCCGGCCGACGATCCGCCAAGGGGACCTGGTCGGCCGCGTGGGGCGAGGCGCTGACCCGCACCGGCCCCGTGACGACTGCGCTGAAGAACGGCCCCTAA
>CAZNYC010000251.1:0-2732 GCA_964577175.1 uncultured Anaerolineales bacterium | reverse complement strand
TCGCATCGACCACGTCGCGCGTGACGGCCGCCAGGGAGGGACCGACGCCGTCGCCGGTCACGAGGGTAACGTCGTGTGCCATAAAGACCTCTTGCCTGATGGGTTACGCTGGAAATGCGCGGTGGATAGGGCCCGCGCTTTTGCGCGGCGGGCCTCCGCACCCGCCGCGTTCCGTTCGTTGACGCGCTTCGACTGCGCCGATGCGCCGGCGTCGAACCATCCATGCTAGGCGGTGGGGGAGGGGGTGTCAACGGTTTTGCGGCGCGGCCTTCTGCATTGTGGCGTCCTGGAGGCGGAGGCGGGGCCCTCGTGGGGCCGTGTCTTCCTGCACCTTCGGGAGGCTGCCGACATCCTTATTGGGGCCGTTCTCTTTACGCCAAGGGCCGGCGGGGCGCGGTTTCGGGCCTGGCCCGGCGGGTTGCCGCCGTTGCATTCCGTCCCGCGGCGCGGTACGCTCCCCGCCCAATCGTTAACCCGTTCCCGGGCGGCGGCGCGCGGCGCCGTCGCCGAGTCTCGCAGGAGTATCGCCATGCGAACGTTCGTCGCCGTCCTGCTGGCCGGGGCGATTGCCGCCACGAGTACGGCCGCCGACATCCACGTCGACGGCGACGCCGACGCCGCCGAGCCCGACGGCTCCATGGCCGCGCCTTGGCCGACGGTTGCCGCAGGCCTGGAGAAGGCCGGCCCGGGCGACACCGTCATCGTCCACGCCGGGCTCTACCGCGAGTCCGTCCGCGTGCCGGGCGGCGAGGCGGGCCGGCCCGTTACCCTCAAGGCCGCCGACGGCCAGCGCGTTATTCTCTCCGGCGCCGTCCCGGTCACCGGCTGGAAGGCGGCAGGCGACGGCGTGTACACGGCGACGCTGGACTTCCGCCCGGACCGTCTCCTCCTCGGCGCCGAGACGCTGCCCGTCGCCCGCATGCCCGACGACGGCTGGTGGCGGGCCGAGAGGGCCGAAGGCACCACCCTCACCGACGAGAGCCGCCTGGCGGACCTCCCGTTCGACCCCGCCGGCGCCCAGGTCTACATCTGGCAGAAGCACGGGAACACGTTCTTCACGGCCGAGGTGGAGTCCTTCGACCGGCTGGCCGGCCGCCTCTCCGTCACCCGCCCCAGCAAGTGGATGAAACTGGGCGACGGCGACCTGTACTACCTGAAACACCATCCGGCCCTCGTCGGCCGGCCGGGCGAGTGGTGCGTCCAGCCGGACGGCGAGGCGTTCCGCATCCATTACAGACCCGCCCGCAAGGCGGACCTGGCGCGCGTCGCCGCCCCGAAGGAAACCCGCCGCGTCGTCCTCGTGGCTGAGCCGGGACACGTGCGACTCGAAGGTCTGGAGGTGGCCGGCGCCGCGCGCGACGGCATCTACGTCACGAAGTGCGAGGACGTGGTGATCACCCGCTGCATCGCCCGCGACAACGGCCGGGCGGGCATCGGTCTGCGCGAGGCGCGCGACGTGACCGTCCGCCGGTGCCTCGTCACCCGGAACTACACGGGGGTGTCGCTGCACGGCATCCGCGGCGGGGTGGTCGAGGAGAACGAAATCGCCCGCAACCGCATGGACGGCCTCGTCGTCTCGTGGAAGAGCGACGACGTCACCGTCCGCCGCAACGCCATCCATCACCATCTGCTGTGGGGCCACCCCGACAACATGCAGATGTACCGCGGCGCGACCAACGTGCGGATCGTCGACAACCTGCTGCTGGCCGGCGGCCAGGCGCTCATGATGGAGGAGACGTCCGGCGGTCTCCTCAAGGGCAACATGATCGTCGGTTCCGGCGCCACCGCCGTCATCTTCGGACACGAGAACGCCCGCGACTACCGCATCGTCGGCAACACCATCGCCTTCGCCGGCTACGGGTGCCTCCGCATGACCGCCGAGGAGTACGAGGTCCGCGAGAACGTTTTCGTCACCGGCACGCCGGGGTTCCTGTACGGCGTCCGCGGCGTGGGGGGGTACGAGGGCGACCGGAACCTCCTCTTCAACGCCCCGGGCCTGGAGAAGGTGGGCGTGGTTTCCTCCGACGCGGGCTGGCACGGCTCCTTCGAGGCGTATCGGAAGGCCACGGGCTACGAGCCGCACAGCGTCTACGCCGGCCCGAAGTTCCGCAACGCGCCGGTGTCGTACGGCGTGGTTGACCACCGCCGGCTGACCGAATGCACCCGTCGCGTCCTGCATCTGCGGGAGAAGGGCGGGCCCGTGGCGAAGGGCGACATCGTGGAACTCGATTTCGACGGCGTCCCACGGACGGTGACGGCCGTCGAGGGCACGATGATTACGGTCGATGCGCCCCTGTCGGCCCGCCCGACGAAAGGGTGCCTCGTGTGTAACTGGGGCAGGGAAACGGACTTGCGGTTGGACCTCCGCCTCGCCGGCGACAGCCCGGGGGCCGAACTCGCCGCCGACGGCGGGCCCGTCGGGTCCCGTGTCGACATCGCCGCCTACCGGCGGGGCGACTTCGACGGCGACGGGGCCCGCGACGTGCCCGTCCAGCGCCCCGTGCCCGAGTCCCTCTTTGGGCCACGAAACGAGTAGCCCGCGGCATGGGGCCCGGCCCGTTCGACTCCGCCCGGGGCATGCCTTGCCCGGTCGGGAGCCCAGCCCCCCATGTGCCACGGCCGGCCTTGTCCGGCCGTGCCGATGCGCCGGGTGCCACCGGCGGCACCCTCTTCGGCCGCCGCGGCTGGCGGCACATCCGGCACTGGCGGGATCTGGCGGTGGAGGTGGCGTG
>CAZNYC010000250.1:0-2751 GCA_964577175.1 uncultured Anaerolineales bacterium | reverse complement strand
GCGCATCGGCGCGCGTTTCGATCAAAAAGTTGAAAAAAGGGGTACGTTTCGCCTTGCCCATTTTAACATTCCGGCCCCGGATCGTCCCACAAGGGACAGAATCGGCGATTCGGGGTCGCAAAAAGCGCATTTTCGGGGGGTGCGCGCTATCGCGTTTTCTCAGAGTATCGATCGCAGCGCGCCGCTTGAGCCCGCCATGTGGCCCGGCCGGCTTGCCCCGGCCGGGACAGCCGACCAACCCCGTTGGACAAGCCAACGGGGCCACACACACGCGCCGGGTGCCCCCCGACGTCGCTCGGGCCAGGCTCCGACCCGCCGCGCGGGGTCGCGATCGCCCAGAGTCAAACCGCCCTACGCGTCCGGCGGGGTTCCGGTCTCGGCCTGCGGCTTCGGCTCGGGTTCCGTTTTCGGGGGTGAGGACGGCTTGGGCTGGGCCTTGCCGGCCTGCTCGCCCTGTTTCTGGGCCTGTTCCTGCATTCTCTGCATGAGGAACTGCATCCGCTCGGCCCCCTTCTCGGCCATCTCGACGGCAGCCTGGAGATCGGATCTGGGCACGTCGATGGTCAGGGTCAGCCGGCCGGTCTCGCCGGCGAGGCTCATGCGGACGAGGTCCGTCACCTCGGGCGGCTGGAGCGGGCCGTGACCCGCCTTTTCGGCCTCCTGGAGGGCCGCCGGCGGCACCTGGCCGGCCAGCATGCGGTCCACCATCCCCATCGCCATGTACATGTAGTTGGCGGCAGAGACGAGGACGGCGGCCCGTCCTTCGGGAACCTGCTCGAGGGCCCCGGCCACCGGCTCGGTCGTGGCCAGGCCGGGCGTCTCGCCCTTGACGGCCTTGATGGCACGGGCCATGACGTCCTTGCCGCCCATGACCGCCACGCCCTTCTTGCCGACGACGGCCATCCAGAAGGTCATGCCGTCCGGGCCGTAGATCATCTCGATCATCTTCCTGACCTGCTCGGCGGCCTGGGGGGGTGCGTTTTCCGGCACGTCGACGTTGAACGTCATCCGCCAGCGGTCCACGGACACGCCCTCGACGGTCGCGGCGTTTTCCTCGAAGGTCATGTCGGTGGTCATCGGGAGCGCCCCGCCCGGCATGCCGGGCATGCCTGCTCCGCCTCCCATCTGCTTCATCCACACGCCCATGATCGCCTCGGAGGACTCCATGTACTCCTTGAGGAGGTTGCGGTACGCTTCGACGTCCTCGATTTCGAAGGTCTCGGCGAGTTGATAGAGGCCCTGGCCTTCCTGGGGCAGTTCCATCACCATGCCGAAGCGGTCGCCCATGACGGGCCCCCACTTCTCGTAGGCGGCCCAGAGTTCGTCCATGGCCTTGCGGGTTTCCTCGTCCTGACCCTCGGCCAGGGTGTCGAAGATCGGCTTCATCAGCGTCTTGACGGGCAAAATGGCCTTCTCCCAATCCAGCCCGGCCCAGGCGGCGATGAAGAGGCGGTCGGTGCCGGGAAGACCGACCGTGTAGTCCTCCATCGCGACGCCGCTGCCGGCGAGGGCGGCCAGGGGCGAGCCCTCGGCCAGGTGGGCGTCGGCCGTCAGGCGGATGCCGGCGGCGGCGACGTCGCCGGACATCTCGACGGCGGTCACGTCCTTGACGGTGTCGAGCAGGGTCTGGACCATCTCGAGTTGGGCGGGAGGCGGGGCGCCCTGGGCTTCGATCTGCCGGCGCTGCTCGTCCATAGCCTTCTTGGCGGCCGCGATCAGGGGGGGCGGGTTGAAGTGGGCCCAGACCATATGGTCGGCGAGGGCGGTTTTCTGATCGCCGGTGAGTTCGATCTTCTTCTCGGCCCGCATGACGGTCTTGATGGCGTCGGCCTTCCAGGCAACCAGGGCCCACGTATCGAGCGGGAGGACGTAGGTCACGCGCTGGACCGACCCGCCCTCCGGCGTGTGGGTGACGGTCACGATGCCCGCCCCGGCGTCCTCGCCCTTGATGGCCGAAACGTCCTTGACGGGCAACACAAGAACGGCATCCGTTTCGTCCGGGTTGGCCGGCAGGATCACGGCAAGGGAGCCGCTCGCGTCGAAGGCATGCGGCGGGAGGTGGGAGGCAAGTTCCTGGACGATGTTCATCTCGTCGGCCGCCTCGCCGAGGAGGGCCTTGAGGTTCGTCTCGAGTTCCGCGAGGCTGGCCACGGCCACCACGCCGCAGGCGTCGGCGGGGGCGTGGGCGACGGCGGCCGCCAGGTCGGCCCCGCCCGGCTTCGGCTCATCGGCCGTCTCGGGGCCGGGTTCGATCGCCTCTTCGGTGGGTGGCTCCTCCGGCCCGACGGGTTCGGCGGGCGGTTCGGATTCGCAGCCGGCCAGGACGAGGCCGGCGAGCAGGACGGCAAGGAGCGGCAGTCGCGCATGCATGGTGAGTCCCCCATCTGGAACGGCGTGCGTGTTCGGCCCGGCCCCCCGGCCGCCCCACGGTGGAGCGGCGGGGACCGCGGCCAGTATGCGTGTTGTGTGCGGCGTCGACAAGTGCAATCCGCGCCGAGATTCGGCGGCGTGACGCCCGAACCGGCGTTCGAGCCGGCCGCGGGAGCGGCCGGTCATCTCCGTCTGCCGTGCCACGTGCCATGCCGGATGGTGATGACCCGGCGCCGTTCGAGCCGACGCCGTTCGAGCCGGCCGCGGGAGCGGCCGGTCATCTCCATCTGCCGTGGCACGTGCCATGCCGGATGGTGATGACCCGGCGCCGTTCGAGCCGGCCGCGGGAGCGGCCGGTCATCTCCATCTGCCGTGGCACGT
>CAZNYC010000249.1:0-2845 GCA_964577175.1 uncultured Anaerolineales bacterium | reverse complement strand
GTAAGCTATGTCGCGCGGCGGGTGCCACGGATTGCTCGCAATCCGTGTTCGCAGAACAGGCAGCACCGATTGACAAGCAATCGGTGGCCGGCGCGGTGGGTGGGGACACCCACCGCGCGGAAAGCGACGCACAGGTGATCCCTTGGCCGCTGAAGAAATCGAGGCGAAGATCCGCGTGGCCGACCCGGAGGCGTTCCGCAGCCGGCTCATCGATCGCGGCCGGACGGCCGGCGAGACGGTCTTCGAGATCAACCGCCTCTTCGACGACGCCGGCGGGTCGCTCCGCCGGGCTGGGGCGGCCGTCCGGGTGCGCGAAGAGTTCCGCGAGGCCGACGGTTTGCCCGTCCGAACGCTTCTCACGTACAAGGGCCCGCGGGCCGAGAGCCGCATGAAACGCCGGCCCGAGGCGGAACTGGCCATCGAGGCCGCCGGGCCCCTGGTCGAGATCCTGGTGGCGGTGGGCCTCTCGGAGGCGTTCCGCTACGAGAAACGCCGCACGCCGTTCCACGGTGGTGGATGTGAAGTTGTCCTCGACGAGGTGCCGCACCTGGGGCACTTCGCCGAGGTCGAGGGCCCGACCGAGGAGGCCGTCTTCGCGGAGCTGGCCGACCTCGGCCTCGCCGACGAGCCGCTCATCCGGCGGGGGTACGTCAGCCTGCTCATCGAGCACCTGGAGGAGGCGGGCCTGGACCCCGCCCGGGCGGTGTTCGAGAGCGGTGGGTGAGTCGGTTTTCGAGCCGGCTGCGGAAGCAGCCGGTCATCTTCATCGGGCATGGCATGTGCCCCGGCGGGTGAGGATGTCCCGCCGCTTCCGCGGCGGGCTCAAAAAGCGGGGCGATCGAACGGCAGCGGGCTCGAACGGCGGCGCGATCGAACGCAGCCGGCTCGAAAAGCGCCTCTACGACCGCCGAAAGCGTTTCCAGAACTGCCACCACTTCCGTCCGACGCGCTCCTTGGCCCGCTCGCGGACGGCCTGCTTGAACGTCTTCTGGTCGAGCGAATCCGCTTGCCTCAGACGTTCCAGCGGCGGCAGGCGGTCGAGCATGCCCTCGATCGTCGACCGCCGGAACGCCTCCGGCCTGGCGGCGGCGGCCTGGCGGCTCTTCTCGGACCAGAGGGCCGAGGCGGGCGGCTGCTCGTCCTGCGGACCGAAGCACTTCCGCGCCTCCTCCAGGCACTGCCGGGCGTCGAGCAGCGACTGGGCCTTCTCCACCTTCGCGTCCAACCGGTCGATGCGGCCGAGGTAGAACTGGGCAAGGCCGAGCCACTCGGCCAGGTCCAGCGCCCGCGAGGGGGCGTCGGTCGGGTTGATCGCCCGGATCGGGTCCTTCGGTCCCGGCCGCTCGTCCAACCGGAAGTGGAACGTCCGCTCCTGGCCGCATTTGAAGCATGCCGCCGAAACGTGATGGTGCACCAGGCCCCCCTCTTCCTTCACCTCCTGTCCCTGGCTGAGCCACGGCCCGCCGCAGGCGCACGGGTGGACCATCATATAGAAATACTCTTCCTGGACGCCGTGGACGTGAACGGGCCGGTCGTCGCCGGCGGGGTCGGCGGGGTCGGCGGCCTCGCTGGCCATCGGTCCTCCGTGGGGCGGACCCGGATGTCTTATCGGCGGGTGGAAAGTGTCAGGGGGTGCTGCCCTGCTCGAGGGCCCCGCCCATGTTCTGCATCCCCTGTTTCATCGCCTCGCCCATGCCTTCCATCATCTACTTCATCAGGTCGCCCATGTCCATGACGGGCACGCCGTCCGGCGGTGTGTACGCGAAGCGCGAGGCGGCGAGCGAGGGGTTCATCTGGATGTTGCTGACGCGGACGTCGCTCGTCGTGTTGCCGTCGCCGTCCGTCTTCTTGGCGCGCCGGATCAGGCCGTCCGACTGGCTGAACCAGACCTGCGTCGTGCCGTTGGGACCTTTCCCCTCGAACAGTTTGCAGACTTCATTGTTGAGGCTGGCGTCGGCGGCGCTCTCGAAGGTGGTCTCGCCGGCCATCTGGGCGAGGACGGCGTCGCAGCGCGGGGAGACGAACGGCACCGGGCCGCCGGACGTCTTCGCACCCGGCATGGACGACAGGTCCACCTTGATGACCTGGGCGGGCTGGCCGGTCGTGGGGTCGCTCGCTTGGATCCACGTGGTCGACCCGTTCATGACCATGAGCATCTTGGCCGGCTTGCCCTGCATGTCGCCGGTGCCTTCGATGCGGACCTTGTCCGGGGGCATGGCCTCGACGTGACCGTTCTGGGGCGGGCCGGGCATCGGCGGGCCGCCGCCGGCCGCCGGACTGGCCGATTCCTCGACCTGGATGTCGAACGCCACGCTCCGGATATCCGGCGCCTTGGCGGAGAGTTCGGAGGCGGCCTGTTTGACGGCCGCGGGGAGCGACCCGAAGGCCGCACCCGCCGATCCGTCGCCGCCGGACGTCGTGCCGCCCGTGGGGGTTTCGCCGCCGCCGGTTTCGGCGCCTTCCCCGGCGCCCTCGCCGGCATCCTCGCCGGCGCCGGTCTCGGCGCCCTCTGTGCCCTCGGTTGCGCCTTGGGCGGCTTCCTCGCCGGTGGGCGGCGTGAGGCTGCCGCTGACGCCTTGGCGGGGTTCGGGCGGCGGGGGGACGTCCGGCCAGAGACGGGAGGGACGCTCCAGTTGCTCCTCGTCGGTCGGCGGGGCCTGACCGTCCTCGCCGCCGCAGCCGGCGGCCATCAGGCACGCCATGCCCACAAGAACGGTGCACAGAAAAACGGCAGTGCGGCTGGCCATTGCGGGTTTCCTTTCGTCAGTCGGACCGGGCGCTCATGCTACCGGCGGAGGGCCGCTTTTCAACCGAAATCCGCTGCGGCCCGCCGGGTGCCACGGTT
>CAZNYC010000248.1:0-2876 GCA_964577175.1 uncultured Anaerolineales bacterium | reverse complement strand
CCCGGTCCGCACGCGGGCCTCAGAATGACAACCCGGCGTGCGTCCCCCGACCCGCCGCGCGGCCCGCGGGGGCACGTGGCGCGATGGGTCCGGAGCCCCACCGCGCGGGACCTCGCTTGGGGCCCGGTTTCGCCGGTACGCCGGCCGCCCGGACGGGTTTCGTAGAATAGCCGCCCGATTCGGCCGTCCGCCCCCATAGCGGTGCCGCGGGCGAGCCTGATTTCCGTTGCATCGTGCCGCCCCGCGCGGTAGCGTGACCCGTGTGTCGGTCGGTTGTTCGGTACGTTTATGGATCCTATTTCGGAGGAAGCCAACTATGTCCAGTCGAGTCAGTCGCCGCAGATTCCTGAAGCAGGGCGCCTTTGCGGGCGCGTTGATCCTGACGGCCCCCGGCATGGCCCGGACCTACGCCGCCAACGCCAAACTAAACTTCGGCTTCGTCGCCACGGGCGGCCGGGGCGGCGCCCATCTCGGCATGGGCAAGAAGCACGCCACGATCGGCCTCTGCGACGTGGACCTCGGCCGGACAAAGAAGGCCCAGGAGATGTTCCCCAAGGCCAAGGTCTACCAGGATTACCGCAAGATGTTCGACGAACTGGGCTCCAAGATGGACGCCTGTGCCGTGGCCACGCCCGACCACCACCACGCCACCGCCGCCACGCGGGCCCTCACCCAGGGCATCCACTGTTACTGCGAGAAGCCGCTCACGTGGTCCATCCACGAGGCCCGCGTCCTGGCCGACCTGACCCGCAAACACAAGGTGGCCACCCAGATGGGCAACCAGGGTCACGCCAACCAGGGCAACCGCCGCGTCGTCGAGTGGATTCGCGACGGCGCCATCGGCGAGGTCAAGGAAGTCCACACCTGGACGAACCGCCCCGTCTGGCCGCAGGGCTACGCCGAACTCCCGCCCAAGGAGGACGTGCCCGACACGCTCGACTGGGACTGCTGGATCGGCGGCGCGCCCTACCGCGAACGCCGCAAGAACATGCACGCCTTCGGTTGGCGCGGGTGGTTGGACTACGGCACGGGCACCATCGGCGACATGGGCTGCCACACCTGGGACTGCGTCTGGTGGTCGCTCGACCCGAAGGCCCCGCTTTCGGCCGAGGTCGTCAAGGTTGAGGGCAAGAACGACATCAGCCATCCGAAGAGCGTCCATTACAAGTGGGAATTCGGCCCGAACGACTGGCGGCCCGGGTTCACCGCCCACTGGTACTCCAAGCCCTGGAAGCCCGAGATCCCGGACGAGATCAAGAACGATCCCGACCTGCCGGACAAGCAGAAGAAACTCTCCGGCTCGGGCAGCATCTTCGTCGGCACGAAGGGTAAACTGTACGTGGCGGGCGACTACGGCAACAGCCCGCGCCTCATCCCCATCAAGGCCATGAACGCCTACAAAGAGAAGGGCCTGCCGGAGAAGATCCCGTCCTCGCCGGGCCATCATGAGGAGTTCCTCCGCGCCGCGCGCGGCGACGAGCCCTGGGATTACCCCAAGAGCAACTTCATGTACGGCGGGCCGCTCGTCGAGGCCATGCTCCTCGGCATCGTCGCCCTCCAGGCCGGCGAGAAGGTCCGGTGGGACGCCAAGAACCTCAAGGTCACCAACAGCGCCAAGGCCAACCGCTTCGTCCAGCGCGAGTACCGCAAAGGTTGGGAACTGGTCACGGCCTGACCGATGACCGCATCGGCAAACGCATCGCGCGCGGCGGCTCGCACGAGCCGCCGCGCTTCTTTATAGGGGAGCATGTCATTCTGAGGCCTCGCTTGCGACGCCGAAGAACCTCGCCGTGCCAGCGGCGACAAGGCGGGATTCTTCGTCGCGGCCCGCCTTCGGCGGGTGAACTTCGCCGCTCCTCAGAATGACAAGCGTAGAGGTTTCTTTCACAGTGGTGCGTGGCCGCCGGCCTTGCCCGCCGCGTATCTAAAGGAAACGCAATGACCGCGATTCGAGCCGCGTTCCCCGTTCTGGTCCTGGCCGCCCTGGCCGCCCCGGCCGCCGCCCAGACCGTCGACGTACCCAATCCCTCCTTCGAGAGCGGCGACGACGCCCCCGCCGGCTGGTCCCTCTCCGGCGGCAAGGGCGAATGGATCGCCGCCGGCGCCGCCGACGGCGACCGCGCGGTCGCCGTCACGGGCGACGGCAAGGGCAGCAACCACTGGCTCTCCGATCCCGTGCCGCTGGAGCCGGGGGCCGTGTACCGCCTCACGTTCCGCGCCCGGCGCAGCGGCACGGGCGGCGGCACGCCCGTCTCCGGGCCGACGTTCGCCAACCGCGACCTCGGCGGCATCCCGGACCGCTGGGAGCCTTACTCCTCCATCTTCGCCGTCCCCGCAGGTCTCGCCGACGGCCGCTCGCGCCTCCGCTTCGGCCAGTGGCAGGTGGCCGGCACCGTCGCGTTCGACGGCGTCCGCCTGTGCCGGGCCATGCCCGTCTATGCGCGCGAGGGCGGGATGGCGCTCGGCGAGGGCGAGATGCTGCGCGGCACGGAGTACACCTTCGCCGCCCCGTTCGGCGGCGTGTCGCGCAGCCACGCCCGCCCGCTCGCCTCCCACACCGCCGGCTACAACTCCAACCGCTGGACGTTCTCCGCGGGCGACGAGGTCGTCTACCGCCACGCCGTCGCCGGACGCCGGCAGACGGCCGCCGAGGTCAGCGTCGACGTCACCTGGCACAGCGCGGGGGAACTGGAAGTGGCTGCCTCGGCCGACGGCAACGACTGGACGCCGCTCGGCACCCTCGGCGGCGTCACGGGCGGCTCCTGGCCCGTTCCGGACGGCCTGCTGCACGCCGGGGCCGTCTGGATTCGCCTCCGCGCCCGTCCCGCCGGGGGAAAGAAGGACGGCCGGGCCTCGCTCCAGGTCGCCGGCTACGG
>CAZNYC010000247.1:0-2926 GCA_964577175.1 uncultured Anaerolineales bacterium | reverse complement strand
CCTTCGCCGAACCGGCTCCCGGCAAGCCGAGGAAGGGGGAGAAAACGGTACTGTGTCCCCAGATAACCCGGAGCTCGTCTCCCACGAGTAGATACCAGAATATGCATCCGGGGCCACTAGGCCAAGTAGAGCGACCACCACCGAAAGGCAGGTTGCCCTAAACCTCGTGCGTTCCATGTTCTGTCTCCTGCTCTGGATCCGCTTCGGGACATCCAGGCACGCGGCGCCTAGGTGCGCGATTCGCCCCCTGCCTTCTTCGCCTGAATATCACCGCGGCCCCAACGATGACGAGGGCCAGCGTTGCGGGTTCGGGAATCGGGTCGTAGTGGAGTTCGATGCCCGGGTTGTTCGCCTCAATCAGCGGGAGGTAGGTATCGTAGGCCGCGTGGTTCAGCGGGTTGCCGCGAAGGTCCAGGTAGTCCAGCCCCGTCAGCCCCGCCAGGGGCGAGATGTCGCTGATCTGGTTCTCCTCCAACAGCAGCCCTATGAGATCCGAGAGCCCCGCCAGGGGCGAGATATCGCTCAGGCCGTTGCCCCCCAGGCCCAGGACGTTTAACTCTGTTAGCCCGACCAGCGGAGACACGTCCGCGACGCAGTTCTCCGTGAGGTCCAGAACTTCCAGCATCTCCAACCCCACCAGGGGCGAGATATCACTGACCTCGTTGCCATATAGTGACAGATCCTCTAAAGTTGTCATCTCCGACAGGGCGTCTATCTGGGTCAGATTGTTGCCTCCCAGAACAAGCCCGGTCAGGTTTGTAAGCCCGGCAATCGGCGAAATGTCTGTAATGAGATTGCTCCCCAGGTGCAACTGCACAAGCGGCGTCAAGTCACGAAGGGGCTCCACGCTGGTAATCGCATTCCAGTTGGCGTCGAAAATCTCGAAATTCGTCGCGTACTCCAACCCCGTAAGGTCCGCAACACCGGCAAAGTGTACGTCCAGCGAGTACAGCCCGCGCATGTCGGCGGCCGTGACGGGTTCCGGTGGCGTGATGCCGAGTTTGTCGCGGACGGCGGCTTCGAGGTTCGGATCGGCGAACGTCACCACCTCGTCGGCGCCGGCCGTGCTGCACCACACGCCCTCTCCTGGCGCGACAACGCCCGCAACGAGCAGGCACGCAAGAACAAGGTTCCATTGGCGGTGTTTCATCGCATGTGCCTCCCCACCCCTCTGCGCCTCGTGCCCTGGAACTATAGCACAGAACCGCGGCCGCTCAAGGGCATACCTCTATCATTTATCCCGAACAGCCGGGTTCCTTCGCGCTGCGAGCGCCGGAGCGCGACTTGAGTGGCGTTTCGTATCCTACGATGTGCACCGCGTGCTGTGCCGTAGCCCTGGGCCACGAACGAAACCGCCTCACGGCCACGGCGAGATCTCTCCGCTCGGCCCGTGCGGTCCTCGGTCGAGATGACAGGACGGCCCACGGCGAGATTCTTCCGAAATCGGAAATGGGAAAGCGGAAATCGGAACCAACGGCGAACGGCCACGGCGAGATTCTTCGCTCGCTCCGCTCGCTCAGAATGACAACGCTGCGCGGGGTAGCCGTTACTTCTTGCGTTTGCGTTCTTGCTTGCCCATGGACTTGCCGCCCTTGCGCCGCCGGTCCAGGGCGCGCTGGTCCTCGTCGCCGAAGAGCGCCTTCCGGCGCAGCAGATGATGGTAGTGCTGGGCGAAGCGGTGGGCTTCGTCGCGGACGGCCTGGAGGATTTTCAAAGCCGGGCTGGTGCGCGGCAATCGGAGCGGTTCGTCCTCGGCGCGGCCCAGAACGTACACCTCCTCCTCCCGTTTGGCGAGGGAGACCAGGTGCGGCCGGTCGGTGCCGGCGGCGTCGACGGCCTCGGCGGCCGCGTGCAGTTGGGCGGG
Organism: uncultured Anaerolineales bacterium; assembly: GCA_964577175.1. Lineage (GTDB taxonomy): Bacteria > Planctomycetota > Phycisphaerae > FEN-1346 > FEN-1346 > BS750m-G62. Next base: position 1,062 of record CAZNYC010000247.1, on the reverse strand, counting down.
GCCCCCGTCGATGAGCACGAGGTCCGGCAGGACCGAGAGTTCGTCCCGCAGGCGGCGGAACCGGCGGTAGACGACCTCGCGGATCATGCCCACGTCGTTCGGCCCGGCCACCGTCTTGATGCGGAAGCGGCGGTAGCCGGCCTTCAGCGGCCGGCCGTCGATGAATTGCACCAGGCCGCCGACCGCCTCGTCGGGCCCGAGGTTGGCGATGTCGATGCCCTCGACGGCCCGAATCAACTCGTCGGCCTCCAGCAGGTGTGTCAGGGCCTGCATCCCCTCGGCCGGGTCGAACGTGGGGGCGAAGACCTCCGGCTGGAGATGGTCGGCCACGCGGCCGCGGCGGCCGAGGGCCTCGATCGCCCGCAACTGGTCGCGGACGCGGGCGGCCTCCTCGTACCGCAGGTCTTTTGAGAGGGCTTTCATGTCGCGGGTCAGGTCCCGGATGAGGCGGGCCCGTTTGCCCTCCAGGAACCGCCGCAGACGCGCAATGTCCTTGCGATACGTGTCCTTGTCGATCTGTGCCGCGCACGGGGCCGTGCACCGGTCGATGGCATACAGGATGCACGGGCGGACGTACCGGCGGCCGGGGTCGTCGGCGTCGATCTCCAGGCGGCAGGTGCGGAACCGGAAGATCTTCTGGAGTTCGCCGACGGCCGTCCGGAGGTCGGCCGCGCTCTCGAACGGGCCGTAGAGTTTCGTGCCTTTCGGCGAGGGCGTGCGGGTGAAGGTGACGCGGGGGAAATCCTCCCGCGTCGTGATCTCCAGGTACGGGAACGACTTGTCGTCCGTCAGCCGCACGTTGTACCGGGGGTGGATGTCCTTGATGAGGCGGGCCTCGGTGAGGAGGGCGTCGACCTCGCTCTCGGCGGGGAGGAACTCGACGTCGGCCACCTCCTGGACCATCTGCCGCTTCTTCGGCCCGAGGTCCGCCGACGGGTGGAAGTACTGGCTGACCCGGCCGCGGAGGTCCACCGCCTTGCCGACGTACACCACCCGCCCGCGGGCGTCCTTCATGAGGTAGACGCCCGGCTGCCGGGGGAACGCCTTGACCTTCTCGATGAT
>CAZNYC010000246.1:0-2941 GCA_964577175.1 uncultured Anaerolineales bacterium | reverse complement strand
GCCGGCCGTGGAGGGAATAGTACAGGAGGAGCCGCCCGGAGAGGTCGTGCAGGCGTTGGGCGCACGGGTCCTCCTGGAGGCTGGGCCGCCGGACCTCGGGAGCGGCGTCCCTGCCGCGACTGCACCCGCCGAGCAGCGAGAGCGCCAGGCCGCAACACAGGATGGCGGCGGCGTTACGGCTGGCCGACGGGCCCGGGACGCACGCCGGGAGGCGGTTGGATGGACCTGTGACACGCCAAATGCACGGCGGCGCGACATATTGCCGCCGCGTTGATACTGGTACCCGCATTTCCGCGCGCCGGCTCTCCTGGGCCGCCGCTAACACGACAAGGCTAACTCGTGCGCGGCGGGTCGGAGCCTGTCCCGAGCGCAGCCGAGGGATACCCGCCGCGCGGGCCTGGAAAGGGTCTTTCGATCGCGGTTGAGTACGGAGACCCACCGCGCAAAGGGTCGACTTGGCGTTGTGGTGCTAACGGGCAGCCCGTTTGAGGAGAAGCACCGCGGGGCCGGCCGGGCCCAAGCGGACCTCGGCGCCGGACGTGCTCAGTGCCTTCCCCGCCACGGTGCGCGGCTCGGAGCCGGTGAGGGCCTCCCGCACCTGCCACGCGCCGTCCAGGCCGGGGACGGCGACGCGGACCGTGCGCTCGTAGTGGTCGCGGTTGTGCAGAAGGACGGCGTGGTGGTCTGGATGGCTGCGGCGGGAGGCGAGGATGTTGGGCGCCAGTCGGCCGCCCGCCTCCGTGATATGAAGCGAGCGCCACCGGGCGGGAATCTCCCCGCCGGCCGCGTGCCTCAAGATGACGTCGAGGATCTTCGCCAGGGCGTAACCGGAGACGTCGGCGGCTTGGTGATAGACGGCGCCCTTGCCCAGCGAGATCCGGGTCACGACCGGCCGGTCCTGTGAATCGGTCAGCACCGTCTCGGCGCCCGGCCGGACGGTGGTCTGCCGGAGTCGCCCGACGGCGATCCTGCCCGGGAACGTGGCCCCCGCCGTCCCGCCCGCCTCGACCTGTGAATCGCCGTCCATGAGTTCGCCGATCTCAACGGGGGCGAGGCGGCTCTCCGCGGGCAGGGGGCGGTCGTGCACGTCGCGGGTGAAGTCGCATTCGCCCAGGACCAGGACGCCGCCGCGCTCCACGAACCCTCGCAGGGCCGCCGGCAGGTTGCGTTCGACGTGGGTAATCCCTGCGGCCACAAGCACCTCCATGCCGTCGGGGACCCCGTCGGCAATGACCCGGTCGCTGGGCACCATGGCCATACTCCAGTGGCTGTAGCGCAGGGCGGCGTAGTAGGCGGGGCCCTTGTCGTAGAGGTCGGCCTGCACGACGCGGCGGCGGGCGTTGGCCCAACTGTGGAGGTAGCCGACCGCCGGCGCCGGCCCCCACGGCTTGGGCAGGATCTTCGGTGCCAGCCGCTGCACCTCGATGGAGAAGTCGAGGATGCCGCGCAGGGCATCGGTGCGGCGGGCCAGCGGAATGAGCGAGGAATACGGGAACTTGTCCGCGTCGATCTGGACGGCGTCCCGGCCTCGCCACCACGACCAGCCGCGCTTCGACCAGGAGAACACCGTCAGGCCGTCCAGCCCGCACACGACGTGCTCCCACAGGCGGTTCCGCGTGTCCAGGCGGGTCTGGCCACGAAGGTAGGTCTCGTTATCCACGATCATCTTGTCGCCGGCGACGGCGAGGAGGAGATCGTTCTCGATGGGCGCCTCAGCCATCGGGTGATCCGTCACGGTGTCGCTTGGGCGCGACGCGGCGGTGCCGCGCGTCCAGGCCCCGCCGCCGGTCGGCGCGAGGACCACCGTTTCGTGCCGGGCAATGCGGTGTTTCCACACGGCCTCTTCGGGTGTGCGGAGGAATCCCCGCATCGTCTGCACGCCGACCAGGGCGCCCGGCAGGATTTTCGTGACCGCCTCGACGCCCTCGGCGATCATCTCGGTGAACCGCCCGGCGAGGTACGCGTCGTAGTCCAGCCGCTGGCCGTCCGGCGGGCGGTCCCGGTAACTGAACCGGTAGACGGCGGCGTCCTCGAGCGTCGCGTAGTCGGTGCCCCAGGTTCGGTTGACAGCGGCGACAGAGCCGTAACGGGCCCGGAGCCATTGCTCGAAGTCCGCGTAGTGGTCCGCGGTCTCGCCCATGTAGGCGGGCTCGTTCATGAGTTCGACGACCAGGGGCCGCGCGCCCGCGTCGCGGTAGCGGCGGGCGTTGAACGTCCACAGGTCCAGCCAGGTCTTGCGGCCGCGGCCGATGATGCGGTACGGCGTCCAATGGTGGCGGCCCTTCGTGGCGACGTCGGGCGGAAGGTCCGTCTCCTGGATATTCAGCCCGGGCCTGCCCAGGGTCCAGGGCCAGCACACCAGGTCCACGTAATAGGGCAGCGTGACGCGCCCGGCCAGGCGCGAGAGGAACCGGTCGGCGTCCTCGGCGTCGCGGTTCCCGTAGCCGACGCGGTCCCACCACGGCGCCCGGTCGGGCGTGACGGAGAAGGTGTTGAATCCGAGCCGGCAGAGGGCCTCCGTGCTCGGGACCTCGTCGTAGATCCAGCCGTGCTTCTCGCGGCTGTAGAGCCCGTAGGTGGGCGGCAACTTGCCCGAGGCCCGGATGCCGTAGGCGAGCCGGCTGTCCTCGCGGCAGTAGGGGCTGAGCATGAAGGCCCGCCGCCCGTCCGGACGGACGAAGGTCCCCTCGCGGACCGCGATCGGGTGCCTGTCGGCTTTGACCACTTCGGGCAGCGCCTCATAGGTGGGCCACTCGACCCAGTCCTGGCCGACGTCGGCGTTTCGCTGTGCCTTCACCCATTCGGGCAGGGTCTCGAAACGGACGTACTCCACGTCGTCCAGACTGAATACGCGGCGGACCTGCCCGCGCGTCTGGAGGTTGAGCCCGCGGATCACGTGGCCGGGCTTGAGTTGCGTGAAATACCGCAGCGGCACGAGCAC
>CAZNYC010000245.1:0-2954 GCA_964577175.1 uncultured Anaerolineales bacterium | reverse complement strand
TCGGAGGCGGACGCCTCCGTCGTCTTCACCCTCGCCTTCTACACCAAGGACCCCGCCCAGCTCGACCGGCTGTTCCGCAATTCCCAGCTCCACCGTGACAAGTGGGACGAACTCCGGGGCGAGAAGACCTACGGCCGGATCACCATCGAGAAGGCGCTGGCGAACGTGACGGGGCAGTACCGGGGTCGCCGGAAACGACGACGCCCGTCCGCTGCCCGCGACGCGCCCGGCCCCACCTCGCCTGCACCAGGCGACACGCCCGTCTCCCTCGGCCAGCGCGACCCGGCGACCGGTCGGCTCGTCCTCTCGACCAAACGGACCATGCCGACGGCGGAGGCGTACGTCCGCGAGATGGCCACCCACGTCGACGGCCGCACGCTCCACAGTTACGCCGGCCTCCTGATGGAGTGGCAAGGGAACCGGTACGTCGAGGTCGAAGACGAGGCGATCAAGAACCGTCTCCAACCCTGGTTGCACGGCGCCGTCCATTACGTCTGGAACCGCCAGATCCAGGACCACGTCCAGGAACCGTTCCCGGCCAACCCGCAGACCATCAAGGCGGCCCTGGACTCCGTCCGGACCCTCACCCACCTGCCGGCGTCACGTACGCCGCCCCTCTGGTTGGGCGATGCCTCGGGCAAACCCGAGCCCCTGGAAATCCTGGCCTGCAACACCATCGACCTTCACATCCCGACGGGTGAGGTCTTCCCCGCGACGCCCGCCCTGTTCAACACGAACTCGCTGGAGTTCGATTACGACCCTGACGCGGCCGTGCCCGAACAGTGGCTCGCCTTCCTCGGCCAACTCTGGGACGACGACAGCGAGTCCATCGAACTCCTCCAGGAATGGTTCGGCTACTGTCTGACGGCCGACACGTCCCAGCAGAAGATGCTGTTGCTGGTCGGGCCCAAACGGAGCGGCAAAGGCACCATCGGTCGCGTGCTCACGCACCTCATCGGGGCGGGGAACGTCGTCGGCCCTACCACATCGAGTCTGGCGGGCCCGTTCGGGCTGCAACCCCTGATCGGTAAGAGCCTGGCCATCGTCTCGGACGCCCGGTTCCGGGGCACCGACATCCCCATCGTGACCGAACGCCTGCTCTGCATCAGCGGGGAGGATGCCATGACCGTCGACCGGAAGTACATCGGGGCGGTCACGATGAAGTTGCCCACCCGGTTCATGTTCCTGGCCAACGAACTGCCCCGCTTCAACGACGCCAGCGGTGCCCTGGCCGGTCGATTCCTCGTCCTGCGGTTCACAGAGAGTTTCTACGGGCGCGAGGACAGGGAACTCACCGCCAAACTCCTGACCGAGTTGCCCGGCATCCTGCTGTGGGCGCTCCAAGGGTGGGAACGGCTGCGCCGGCGGGGACGGTTCGAGCAGCCCGCCAGCGCCGAGGACGCCATTCGGGATCTGGAGGACCTCACCAGCCCCGTCGGGGCGTTCATCCGGGACCGGTGTGTCGTCGGACCCGCATACACGGTCGAGGCTGCCGAACTGTTCCGGGTGTGGAAAGAGTACTGCCAGTCCATCGGCCGGGACCGTCACGGGACGGTGCAGACGTTTGGGCGGGACCTCCGCGCGGCGATCCCCACGCTAAGAATGCAGCAGCCACGGGTGGGCGGCGCACGGCTGCGATGGTACGTCGGCATCGGACTGGCACGCGATGCAGAGGACGGGGGGATGCCATGATCCACGTCGTCGACGGGCATCTGGCACGCGATACCCTGCACTGGCACGCGGTTGGCACGCGGTTGGCACGCGATTGGCACGCGATAGCCATGCGCGTAATTGCCCCTCTGCAAACGACTTGTGTTACTGGCACGCGATGGCACGCGATGATTCCTACCCTTCGCGTACGCGGGCGCGCGCCCGCGCAGGAACGTAGTGGCGCACAATAGAAAAGAACGCGTGCCAGCGCGTTCCGCTTGGAGGACCGACCGTGTACGAATTCAAACATCCGCCGCGACAGCAGACCCCTGTACGGGACGTCAGCCGGCTGAACCAGGACGAGCTCGATACCTGGCACGAGCGCGTCGCCATCTGCGTGGTCGACGGCCGGCTGACGGAAGCGGAGGCCGAGGCGATAGCCTGGCGGCAGGTCGAGGCGGAGAGGAGAGCCGTGGCGTGAACACGGCTCAGAACGGGCGTATTCGGCTCAAGAACGGCGGTGCCCGGGCACTCTAATGCTCATACATCTACGCATAGGAAATAGCGAGTGGGTCCTAAGTCGTTTAATGACAAGAACTTACGGCGGCGGGAACAGCCGGCGTTTCTGTTTTTGTTTGTGGGGCGCGAAAACACGCCGAAATCGCCGTTTTCGGGCCAGAAACGCAGGTTTTGGAGGGTGGCCCACGGGGCGAGATTCCGGGCCGGTCGGCCCATCCGACGCCCGTGGCCACCCAAACGCGACACGGGCGAACGTGGGTCGCACGGGGCGGCCCTGACGCAAGAACGGAGGCACGCATGAAGGTCGAGAAACGCCGTACCGACGACATCCAGCCGTACGAGCAGAATCCCAGGCAGAACGACGCGGCCGTGGACGCCGTGGCCGCCAGCATCCGGGAGTTCGGGTTCCGCCAGCCCATCGTGGTCGACACCGACGGCGTCATCGTCGTCGGCCACACGCGCTGGAAGGCCGCCCGCAAACTCGGCCTCGAGCACGTGCCCGTCCACGTGGCGAAGGACCTCAGCCCGGAGCAGGCCCGCGCCTACCGCATCGCGGACAACAAGAGCGCCGACTATGCCGACTGGGATTTCGATCTCCTGCCCATCGAGCTGAGCGAGCTGAAGGACGCGGACTTCAACCTCGCGCTCATCGGCTTCGACGACGAGGAACTGGCCCGCCTGCTCACTGGCGACGTGAAGGAGGGCGAGACGGACCCGGACGACGTGCCCGAGCCGCCGGACGAGGCGACCACCCGGCCCGGCGACCTGTGGATTCTCGGGGACCA
>CAZNYC010000244.1:0-2959 GCA_964577175.1 uncultured Anaerolineales bacterium | reverse complement strand
GCGGCCGCCTCGCTCGGCCTCGGGCCGACGAGGGGTGATTCGGATAGGCTCTTACTCCCGCGGGCGGGCGGTCACGCCCTCCGCCTTCGTGCCGTCCGGCGCCCGGACGCGGGCGCACGCTTCCCACCCGCCGCCCTGGTTGACGACCTTCAGCAGCAGTTCGTTGCCGCCCTTCCGGAGGTGCGCCTTGACCTTGTCCTGGCCCGCCGTCAGGCCGCGCGAGGTGTTCACCTCGTGGATGCGTTTGCCGTTCAGCCACACCTTGCACCCGTCGTCGGTGCCGATCTCCAGCCGCACGTCCTTCTTCCCGTCGGCGTGGAGGTACGTACGGAGGTAGGCAGCCCGGTTGCTGCCGCCGTAAATCTTCCCCAGGTCCACGCGCCACGGCTGGTCCTTGTTGGTGGGCCGGTAGGAGGTCCAGTCGACTTTCGCGCCGTCCTCCTCGGGCGGGTAGGCGGTCTTGAAGGCGTCGCCCTTCGTGTACGGCCCGGCCACCATCCAGGCCGTGATGTAGTTTTCGAAGCGTGTCAGGACGTTCAGGGCCTTCTGGGCTTCCTTCCGGGCGGTCTCGTTCTTCGACTGGGCGAGGACGGCCTCGGCGGCCTCGCGGGCCTCGTTCGGGTACCCGCTGACGATGGCGTGGGCGATCGTGCCGACCGCCAGGGCCGCCTCGTCCTTCAGGTCCGCCTCGCCCATCTGGCCCCGCGCCAGGTCCAGCGTCACCGGCGACGGCGCCTCCGTCAGGGCCGAGAGCACCATCCGTTTCTCCTGGGCCCGTTTGGCGGCCGCCATCGCCTGCTTGTACATCTCGGCCTTGCGATCCTCGGATCCCTCGGCCATGGTCACCAGCCGCACGTACCCGCGCAGGGCGAGGATCTTATGGGCGTCCTTCTCGGCCGTCTTGACGAGGCCGAGGAGGTCGCCCAGCGGGGCGGCGGTGGGCCAGTCGGCCAGGGCGCGGATGGCGGCCTCGCGGACGCCCGCATCGCGCGACGTCAGGGCCGACCGCGCCGCCTCGAGTGCCGTCTCCGTCCCCGTCCTGGGCAGGGCGATGATGAGATGGGGCTTCGCGCCGGCGGGGGCGCGCTCGATCGCCCCGACGAGCGCCTTGGCGCAGGCGGCCTTGTCCTTGCTGCGGTCGCAGATCGCCTGGATTGCCTTCGCCGCCGCACCGCGAGCCTTTCCGTCGTCGCCGGCCACGACCCCGGCCAGGGGGCCGATGGCCTGGCAGGTGCCGATGCGGCCCAGCGCCTCCGCCGCTGCGACGCGGACGCCGCCATCCGCGGCGTCGAGGTACTGGGCGAGGCGGCCGGCCACGCCCTCGGCCTGGCGGTCGGCGAGGGCCGCGATCAGTTCCGCCCGGGCGTCGGCCTCCACGTCATCGAGGGCCTCGATCATCGCCTCGTCCACGCCCTGGCCGCGGAGGCGGACCAGGCTCTGGAGGGCGGCCTTCTTGACGTTGCCCTCGGCCTTGGCGGCCATTTGGGCGAGGCGGACCACGTCGTCGGCCCCGCCGAGTTTGCCCATCGCCGCGATGGCCGCCGCGCGGACCGCTTCCGTTTCGCTGCCGACGGCCCGGAGGACGGCCGGTTTGGCCGCCGGGTCGCCGCGGTCGGCGAGTTCGCGGACGAGGGCTTCCTGTTCCTCGGCGGCGAGTTTGGGGAGCATCGCCGCGAACGCCCGCGTGGCCGCCTCGCCGCCGGGCGCCTCGGACACCTGCGTCAGGGCGTACCGCCGCAGCGCCGGGTTCGGCCCCGTCATCGTCCGGGTCAGGAGGTCGGGCGCCTGCGCCGGCCGCGCGAGCGCCATCCCGCGGATGGCGCCCATGCGGACGCGGTCGGGCAGCGCCTTCTCGTCCAGCGACTGGTAGACGGCCCAGGCGGCGTCGGTCTTGCCGGCGTCCAGCAGGTGACCGCCGCAGCGAAGGAGCGAATCGAGGACGACCGTGCGGACCTCGCCGCGGGCGGCCTTGCGGGCCTTCCGGAGGGTGTCGGCGGCCGCTTCCGTGCCGATGCTGCCGAGCCCGGCCGCTGCCGCACGGGCCACGTCCGGGTTGCTCGAATCCACGTGGCGGGCGATGAGGCCGACGGCCTTCGCGTCCCGCCGGTCGGCGACGGCATTGATGAGGGCGACCTGGGCGTCGGCCTTTGTGGCCCCGGCGAGGGTGTCGCGGAGGGCGTCGCCGGCGGCGTCGCTGTCGCCGGCCTGGAGGGCCCGGCGGGCGCACTCGGCCACGCGGGCGTTGTCGCTCGCCATCGCTTTCACGAGGGCCGGCACCGCCTCCGCCCCGCCGATGTACTGGAGTTGCCGCAGCAGCCAGGCCTTCGCCTCCACGTTGTCCGTCCTGCCGAGGGCGTCGGCCATGACGGTGCCGAGGGCCTGGCGCTGAACCTCGGCCCCCGGCCGGCCGGCCGCGAGGGCGACGTCCTCGAACCGCCGCTGCGCCTCGCCTCGCTCGTTCACGCTTTCGCTGCCCATCGCGGGCAGGAGATGGTCGAGGACGGTGCGGTAGGCGGTCTGCCACTCGGCGGCGGAGCGTTTCGGCGCCTCCGCCTCGCCGGTCATCTGTTTGATGAGGTCATCCGGGTTCGGGTCGGCGGCGGCGACCGGGGCGGCCAGGGTGGCAAGGAGCAGCGGAAGCAGCAGCAGGAGGGCCCGTCGTCTCATCGTCTCAACCTTTCCGTTGGTGGAATCTGTCGGTGCGGTCCGCGATTGTGATATTCCGCGCGGTGGGTCTTAACGTTGTCATTCTGAGGCCGCTTGCGGGCCGAAGAATCTCGCCGTGGTTGTTTGCTTTTTCGCTGTTTGCCGGGTGGCACGCTTTCGCGCTTCTGCGAAAGCGTGTGTTACCGGGGCCGCAAGCGCATGCTTTCGCACCGGCGCGAAAGCATGGCACCCGGCACGTCTCCCGGCCGGGCAAGACCGGCCGGGCCACACACAGACATTCTCCCGGCCGGGC
>CAZNYC010000243.1:0-2990 GCA_964577175.1 uncultured Anaerolineales bacterium | reverse complement strand
GCGGGCCGCCGCCGTTTCCCACAGGCCGCAGGCCTGCTCGGGCAATTGGCATTGGGCGTTCGCGCCGAGGACCGCCCTACTCGACCCGGACCCAGGCCTGGGCGTACTCGTGGTGGCCGTCGAGGTCCACCACCGTCAGGAAGACGTTGTACAGGCCGGGCCGGTCGTAGGTGTGGACGACCTCGGCCTTGGCCGAGACCGTGTTGTCGCCGAGGTTCCAGAGAACGGAGTCGACCCGGCCGTCGGGCGAATCCGGGTCGCGCACCAGGGCCCGGAACCGGACGGTCAGCGGGGCCCGGCCCTTGGTGCGGCTGGCGCCGATGTGGACGGCCGGCCAGTGGTTGATGATGTTCAGGAAGTACCGGGCCGCCTCCATCTGGTTGGGGTCGTGGCCGCCGGGCAACTGGCGGATCACGAAGTTCCGGAACCCCCGCACGGTGTACCAGAAGTTGGCGTCGCGGTTCATCTGGTCGAAGCCGGGCAGGTCGCCCTGCCCGAAAAAGACGTACACGTGCATGTGGCGTGCGCGGCGGGCGACGTCGTCGGTGACGAGGTTCTCCTTGAAGTTCGCCGTCCGCCCCACGACGCAGCGGAACACGTCCGGATGCTGCAGCCCGATGTAATGGGCCGGGTACCCCCCGCCCGACCATCCGGTGATCATGATGGCGTCGGGGTTGATGCTGTAGCGGCTCTTGAGTTCGCGGATGATGGCCAGGGTGGCCTTTTCGTCGCGAACGAGTTCCGGGGCGGGTTTGCCTTCGGGGACGGCCAGCCAGCCGGTGGCGGAGTCGAAGTCCGCCGAGCAGATGATGATGTTGTAGCGTTCGGCCACGTCCATCCAGCGGTCGCGCTGCCCGGCCGCCTGGTCGAACGGAAACGTCCCCTGGGCCGTGATGACCAGCGGATACTGCCGGCGGGGGTTGTACGAGGAGGGGACGTACAGGTGGTACACGCGGCCGGTGGTGGGCTCTTTCTGGAAATCGATCTTGCCGGTGCGGACCGTCCCGTCATCGTTCCGCCACGGCTGGGGCGCGCAGCCGGCGGCGGCGCACCAGGCCAGCGCTCCCGCAGCCAGGACGGCTGCGACCCATCGCTTGCTGCCGATCCACCTCACGCCGACGTCCCTCCTTGTGCCGGTCACGTTCCCATCCCCATGACAGACGGCGGTGCCGAAGGCGGCAGTCTATCGGCCGCCGCCGGGGGAGGCAAGGCAAAACGGGCGGCACCGGGCGGCCCGGCCGGCCTCGAACGGGCGGGCCGGTGCGCGGTGTGCCACGGCCGGCCTTGCCCGGCCGTGCGCTTCGCGTGGTGTGCTTTAACGGCGAGCGGCCCGCAAGCAGGCCGGCGAACACGGGCGCTGCCCCCCCCGGTTCGACACCGCCCCGACGCTCGCGCCGCGGCCGTTCTTGGAGGGCGGCGGCCTGCCGCCGCCTTGCCGTCTGGTGTCCGGCGGCTTTGGGCCGTTCGTAAAGGTGGCCGACACCTTTGCCCTTTACCGCGCGAAGGAAAGCGGTGCCGGGGCACCGCACTCCAAAGCGGCCTCCGGCCGCGGCGCGCCGGGTGCGGCGTGCCGTCTTGCCCACCGCGCCTCCGTCGGGTACAACAGGGTCAGGCAGTCGGCGGCGCATACCACCCGCCGGTTGGGGCGCACGGTTTGACAAGCAAACCGTGGCACCCGGCTCTCGCACATCGGCGCGGTGGCCAAGACTGCCCACCGCGCACCCTATATAGGAGAGGGAGACCGCCGGCCCATGGCCACGACGGGCGTGGCCATGCGGCCCGACATCGCCACACACACGAACGGAGACGCCATGCACGACCTGACCCGCCGGACGTTCCTGCACACGGGCGCCGCCGCCGTCGGGGCCGCGGCCGCGGGGGCCCTGAGCGGCCCGCGCCTCGCCGGCGCCGCCGAGGACGCATCGAAGCCGCGTATGCACCTCGGCCTCGTCACGTACATGGTCGGGGCGAAGATGGACCTGCCCCGCCTCATCTCCGTTTGCGAGGCGAGCGGCATGGAGGGCGTGGAACTGCGATCCACGCACGCCCACGGCGTGGAGCCGCACATCTCCAAGGCCCGGCGGCGGGAGGTGGTGGCGATGTTCGCCGACTCGCCCGTCCGCCTGTACGCCCTCGGCTCGGCGTGCGAGTACCATTCCCCGGACCCGAAGGTCGTGGACAAGAATATCGATGAGACGAAACGGTTCGTCGACCTGGCGGCCGACCTCGGGTGCTGGGGCGTCAAGATCCGTCCCAACGCGCTGCCGAAGGGCGTGCCGGAGGAGAAGACCCTCGCGCAGATCGCCGGGGCCGTCCGCACGTGCGCCGAGTACGCCGGCCCCCGCAAGATCATGCTCTTCATCGAATGCCACGGCCGGGGCACGAGCCGGCCCGACCGCATGGCCTCCATCATCAAGGAGGTGGACCACCCGTGGGCGTGCCTCTGCTGGAACTGCAACGGCGTGGACGTGGAGGACGGCTCCATCGCCCGGTACTTCAAACTTTGCGCGCCGTACATCCAACACGTGCACATCCATACGCTGACGGAGAAGGGCTACCCGTGGGAGGCACTGTTCCGGCTGCTCGCGGCGGCCGACTTCCGCCGCTTCACGATGATCGAGACCCATTACAAGGGCGACGACCCGGTGGCGTTCCTGAAGGCCCAGCGCGCGGAATGGGAACGGCTCGTGGGCGACGCCTCATAGGGCCCTGCCGCGCCGTCGCAGAATGACGCAGGTGCCACGGATTGCTTGCCAATCCGTGCGCTCCCGGCCGGGCCACACAAGAAACCGGTCGCTGCGGGGCGGGTACCCCTCGGCTGCGATCGCGGGCTCCGACCCGCCGCGCACAGCGCTGTCATTCTGAGCGAGCGGAGCAAGCGAAGCATCTCGCCGTGGTCATTGCCCGGCTGCATGCCACACGGCGAGATTCTTCGTCGGCCCTTCGGGCCTCCTCAGAATGACAACGCGCATGATGGAGAAACCGCCATG
>CAZNYC010000242.1:0-3030 GCA_964577175.1 uncultured Anaerolineales bacterium | reverse complement strand
GGTAAGGACGGTCGCCGGCCGAACCTGACGCAGGCGTTCGTGGACCAGGTCGCGGGACTCCTGAATCTGGACTTCGTCCCCGACGGGCGCGGCGACCTGAAGAAGACCTTCGGTCCGGAGGACGTCTTCCATTATGCCTACGCCGTCTTTCACAGCCCGGCGTACCGGGAGCGGTACGCCGAGTTTCTGAAGGTCGACTTCGCCCGGCTCCCGCTCACCGGCGACCGGGCGCTCTTCGCGGCGCTGGCGGGTCTCGGCGAGGAACTCGTCGGCCTCCACCTGTTGGAGCGCGTGCCGGCGCCCCAGGCCACGTACCCCCAGCCGGGCGACAACCGCGTCGAGCGGACCGGCAAGAAGGCCTACAAGCCCCCGACCGACGAGGCGCCCGGCCGCGTGTACATCAACAAGGGGCAGTACTTCGAGGGGGTCCCGCCCGAGGTGTGGGAGTTCCACATCGGCGGATACCAGGTCTGCGAGAAGTGGCTGAAGGACCGGAAAGGCCGCGCTCTGGCCTACGACGACATCGAACACTACCGCGCCGTCACCGAGGCCGTCCGCCAGACGCTCCGCCTGATGGGGGAGGTCGACGCGGCCATCCCCTCCTGGCCGGTGCCATAGAACGCACGGTGCCCCATGGGTCAAGCCCCGCAATCAGAAAGCACTCGCGAAGCCATCAAACGGCTGATCGAGGATATGCTATTGCACCGTCCGCCCGATAGGGCTGAGGAGTTTGTGAGCGAGGTCCAGCGTGAATGCGGCCACAGAGGCATCGAGTTTGACGCAGTCGCAGTCATCGAGTACTGGTGGCAATTGGCACGGCTGGGTGTTGTTGCGATTCCGGGATATGCCATCACCTTCTTCCGGGGACGCAAGTTTCCGACCCTCGTTTTGACAGACCGCGGCCGGGCGCTGCTCGAACGCGGCGAGAAGTCGCCGCATGACCCGGCCAGGTACATCAATGCCGTGCGGCAGCGTGTCCAGAACCCCGACGACATCGCCCTCGGTTACCTGGATGAAGCGGTGGGCGCGTGGTCGGCCGGGCTACACCGTGCCTCGGCCGTGATGCTGGGCTGCGCCTGCGAACGCCTGGTACTGATCCTGGCCGAACGCATCGCCGGCGCGGATATCAGCCCGTGGTCGGACAGGATTCAGAAGGCCTTGGGCGGCGAGCCGGTGGGGGTTTCCAACCTGTTCGACCTCATCCGGGAATGCCTGATCCAACTCCGCGGCGACAAGCAGTTGCCCGGCGCCCTCGCCGACGCCCTGGACCGCAAGCTCACGCCCATCTTCGAGCACGCCCGCGGCCTTCGGAACAAGTCCGGGCATCCCACCGGCATCGACGTGTCGGACGACGAGGCGGAAGCGGGCCTGCTCCTCTTCCCCGGCTTCTACGAGTTCGTGGACGGCTTATGCGGGCCCCTGTCGGGAATGGGCCAAAGCGGCTGACATCCCCGACGCTAGGAGCACGCCTGCGGCCGATCTGCCGGTATGTAGAATGGCGACTTGCGAATTGCGCAAGTGGCCCCCACCGCAGCGGGGCGGGGACCACTCCTTATCCCTGGCCACAAACGCTATAGGCGGGGCGGCTTTGGAGGAGTGTCAACGGGAGACTTGCCGAACCCGGCGGCAAACGATAAAGTCCCCTCTGATAGCGGAATCACGACGGCGTTTTGTCGTGGGCGTCAACCGCGACTGTTCGACGAGCCAAGCAAGGTCGATATGATGCGGCGAGAGGAAAACGAAGTCGATCTCATGAAGCCGGAGTTCCAGGAGATGCCGTCGTCGCGGGCCATCCTGGCCATGCTGCGGCGGCTCTCGGAACGGTTCCAGGACACGCCCGGTGAAACGACAGACGTAGAGTGGACGGCCTTCCGGGCACTGGCCAAGGCCGGCGCCGCCGAGGGGATCGTGAGGACCACGTGCACCTACGCCGACGCGGAAGGGCCGTGCACCGAGTACTTCTGGGTGCGGGGGGACTATCCGTCGGCCATGCCCGACCGGCCGGTCCGTCAGTCGGACCCCTTCGAGAGCGCGTTAGTCCGAGCCCGGCTGACGACCGTCGGCGTCCGGTGGGCAGAGTACCTGCGAAAGGAACACACGGAGCCCCCGGAACAGGTCCGCGGCTTCGTGCTTCAGCTGCTTCGTGATGCCCCGAAGCAGCCCGGGAGCACCCAGCGCGTGCCCGCGCCGGATACCATCTCGGAAGCTTCCGGTGCCGGGGCACCGACGGAGGCGGAACCTGAGGAAGACTACGCGGACAGCGACACCCCCGAAATCCCCTCAGCCGACGAGCGCCAAGACGAGACGCCTGAGGACGCGGATGAACTGGAGGTCGGCCTGCCCGAGGTCGACCCTTTCGACAAACGCGTTGTCCACTGGTTCGGACGGCGGCTCTACCTCGGGCGGGATACGCAGATCAGCCGACTGTTCTGGCTCCTGGCCCGGCATCTCGGGCGTCCGAACGATCTTGCTGAGGTGCAGCGAACTGTTTTCGGCCATGCAGCCGAACCGGAAGATGAGGATTTCAAACGGGTCATGGCTCGGCTCCGTACCGTCGTGTCGAAACTCCGGAAACGGTTAAGCGAACACGGACTCGATACCCACGTCATGATTCTGCACGAGGGCGCGAGCGAGTTGCCCGCCTACACGATGGTCCGCCGTTTCGGATAGTTCCAACGCCCTTTTGGCCCTCCAACGCCCGGGTTCACCGGGTTTCTTTTCGATTTCCCCGAAAAGGTCACGCGATTTCCTGATTTCGGTCATCCCCTTTCTCCCACTCCCTAATAGAAAGCCGACGCGACGACGGCCGTCACCGCACCCGCGAGCAAAGGGGAAAGAGATGCAGCAACTGACCGTCTCAGGCGCAGCCCGCCGGCTCAAGGCCCGGCCAAGGGACATCTCGGACCTGTTCTACCGTCGACACCTGCGGGACGACTTGTGCCCCATCGTCGGGGGCCGCCGGCTCATTCCCGAGACGTACCTGCCCATGATCGCCGCCGCCCTCCGCCGACGGGGTCGGCCCGTAGCCGC
>CAZNYC010000241.1:1726-3043 GCA_964577175.1 uncultured Anaerolineales bacterium | reverse complement strand
CCGTTCGAGCCGGCCGCCGTTCGAGCCGGCCGCGGAAGCGGCCGGTCATCTTCATCTGCCTTGGCAGGTGCCACGTCCTGCGAAACCGACGCGCCGCGCCCGCGGCGGGCTCGTGCGATGCAGGGCGCGGCGCCCGCGTTCACCCGCGCGGCCCCGGCCGCTCGTCGCCCCACTGCTCCCAGATGCGCTCGAACCGGCTGGCGTAGATCATGTCGAAGAGGGTCTCGCCGTCCGGGTACCGGCGGAGGCACCGCTCGCGGAGGGTCTCGATTTCGATCTGGATATCGACGCGCGGCAGGTCGGAGTGGAGGATGAGGTTGACGATGCGATCGGCCCGGCGGCCGAGGTCGGCCATCGGCCGGCGGCGGTCGGCGTCGGAAGGCATGGGGGCGTCCTGGAGAACGTCTCCCGTTCACGGAGAAGCGCGAGGGTGCTCCGTAACTGCCGCGCCTCGCCGGGTCGGGGCTGTGCGCGGCGGGTGCGGAGACCCGCCGCGCTTCTATGGAATGAGCGAGTCTACTTTCGGGTCCCGAGCCGCCCGATCCGCTCGAAGTACGCCCGCACCGCCGGCCGCAGACGCGGGCTGACGCGGACCTCGGCCGCGTGGATCAGCCTGCCGCGCTCCCCCGCCTCGGCGTCGGCCGGCACGACGACCGGCCGGGCGGCGGCGTCGCCGGCGGCGTCGATGAGCCGCCCGTCGGGCGTGTCCGTGACGGTCCGCGCGCGGCCGGTGGCGGCGTCGGGATTCGCCTTTGGCCGCTGCGCGGCGCCAGGCCAGGCGGTCGTGTATCGCCGGTCGTCCGCCGTGTTGACGCCCATCTTGCCGAGGAAGGGGCGGGGCGGCGCGGCGCCCTCCGGCGACCGGTCGTCCTCCTCCATTAGAGGCTTCCCCTGCCGCATCGTGTCAAGCGCGTTTTCCGGCGCGGCCTCGGAGGGGTTCCGCTGGGGAAGAGGGGGCGTTCGAGCCGGGGGCGTGAGCGGCCGGGTATCGCCATCCGCAGGGCCGCCTCCCGCCGGCGACGGGTCGGCGCCTGCCGTGCGAAGATCGCGCTGCCGCTCGGAAGGACCTGCGACCTCACGTTGGCGGCTCGAACGGCCGGCGTCGCCGGCTGCGCCGCGAGGGTCGGTGCCCCGCTCGCCCGCGCGGCCCGGTTCGTGTTCGATGTCCCGCTCGCGGGGCGCGGGCCGTGGCGAAGCCCCGGTGCCGTTGCCCTGCGAAGCGCCGCCGCCGTCACCCGCGGCGCGAGCACCGCGGCGAACACCGGCGTCCCCGGCGCGGGCAACCGCAGACGAACCTCCTGCGCCTTGCGATGCGCC
>CAZNYC010000241.1:0-1626 GCA_964577175.1 uncultured Anaerolineales bacterium | reverse complement strand
GCGTCCCCGGCGCGGGCAACCGCAGACGAACCTCCTGCGCCTTGCGATGCGCCGCCGCCTTGCGATGCCTCGCCGGCGCCGTCACGCGCGGCGCGAGCGCCGCGGCGAACACCGGCCTCGCCGGCTTGCGCGGCGGCCTCGGAACCTCCTGCACTCGCGACCGCCTGCGTTCCCGCGGCCGCGCCCGGCAGCCAGGGCGCCACGCTGGTACCCTTCGCCATCCAGAGCACCCCCGCGAGCATCACGGCCGATGCCGCAAGGGTCCAGCCCGGCCGCCGCCAGGAGATGTCCGGCAGGAAAGCGTGGGGCGGGTCGCGCGCCAGGATTCGCGCCGCCCGGCGCGCCAGGGCCGTCTGCATCGACCGGTCGGAGGAGACGTCCGCCGCCAGTTCCACGAGCGTGACGAGCGATTCCTTCAGTTCCGGCCGCTCCTGCTCCACGAGCCGCGCCAGATACGTCGCCGACGGACGGGCCCGGTACCCCACCGCGGCCGCCACGGCCACGGCCACCGCCCCGGCGCCTGCGGCAATCAGCAGGGCGGAGGGGGCCAGGCCGAGCGCCGCCCCGGCCGCCGCCACGGCCGCGAGGGCGGTCAGCACCCCCGCCCCCGTCCACAGGACGGCCGTCTTGGCGGCCCGGCACCGCAGCCGCCGGCCCAGGTAATCGAGCAGACGCCACACGGCCCGCAGGGGCCGGTCGTCGGTCGCGTCGCGCACAGAAATCCCGTCAGGATGTAGGGGTAACCTCGAACAGACTCCGGGCGCAGGGGACCGCCTCACGACTATTATCGTCATGCGAGGGCGGAACCTGTGGCGAATTCGCCCGGCGGGCAGAGCACCCTCGCGACTTTGATATTGAGGCCCGCCCGGGCGGCGGCTATCCTGGGCACGTTTCGGGGTGGAGGAGGGAACCGGCGATGGAACTCAAGACGGTTCTGGCCACGTTCGCCATCGTCTTCCTGGCGGAACTGGGCGACAAGACCCAACTCTCGGTCCTGCTCTTCGCCAGCAAGGGAAGCAAAGGCGTGTTTCCGTGGGACGTGTGCCTGGGCGCCTGCCTCGCCCTCGTGACCACGACGGTCATCGCCACCGTGCTCGGCTATTTCGGCAAGGCCGTCGTGCCGGAACGCGTGCTGCACTACGTGGCTGCGGCCGGATTCATCGGCATCGGCATCTGGATGTTTCTCACGAAATAGGAGGGGCCCATGGCCCAGTGCGACATCTGCAAGACGGACGTGCCCCGCGGCCGGCTGCATCGCCGGCTCCAGGTTCCGGAGTACCGGTCGATGATCGGCTTCTGGCCGTGGGTCTTCATCCGCGTCTGCGACGACTGCGTCACGGCCCACGACCGGAACCTGCGCCAGCGCGTCCACCTGCTGGCCCGCGACGTGGTCGAGAACGACGAACCCATCGTCCGCCGCGTGTGCGTGGCCTGCGGCGAGGCGGAGACCGACGTGGCGTGGCACCAGGCGTCCAAGTGGCTGGACGCCGCCGGCCGGCCCGTCCGGCGGTGCACGTTCTACCTGTGCGGCGACCACGCGGGCGCCGTGTACGCCGAGGGCATCGTCGTCTCGAGCAACCTCACCGGGCGCGAGCCGATGGCCCGCCTGGTGGACGAACTGCCGAC
>CAZNYC010000240.1:0-3059 GCA_964577175.1 uncultured Anaerolineales bacterium | reverse complement strand
CAGCATGACAGCGCGCGGTTCGTAGCGCCCGGCCGGGCAAGCCGGCCGTGGCACAAAGAACTGAATCCCCCTTGCCCGTTTTGTCGAAGAAAGCAGGGCGCCCGCAGCCCCTGCCGGACGCGCCACGCGCCGGCCCCTGCGCACGAGGGTGGACTCAAGCCGATGGACACCGATTTCCACGTCCGCGTGCTGCACGATGCGGCCGACATCCTGAAGGGCCTGATGCAGGTCGGCATCCACCTCTCCTCGATGCCGGACCGGCGGAAGATGTTAGACATGATCCTGCACCAGGCCCGGTCGCTGGCCCGGGCCGAGGCCGGCAGCCTGTTCGTCCAGCGTCAGCAGCGGCTGCGGTTCGTGGCGGCGCAGAACGAGCGGCTGGGCGACGGGGCCCTCTCGAAGGTCTTCCTGGACCACGAGATCCCCGCCACCGCCAACTCGCTGGCGGGCTTCGTCGCCTCGACGGGCCAGGTCGTCAACATTCCCGACGCCGACGCCCTGGACGATGACACGCCGTTCCGGCTGAACCGCGACTTCGACGAGGCGAGCGGGTATCACACCCGGAGCATCCTGGCCATCCCGCTGAACCGTCCGGACGGCTCGTGCGTGGGCGTCCTCCAGTTGATCAACCGCCTGGACGACCAGGGCCGCGCGGTACCGTTCCCGGACGCCGAGGGCAGCGGCATCCTGTCGCTGGCGTCGATGGCGGCGGTGACGATCCACAACGCGCTGCTCCAGGAGGACCTGAAGGCCGCCCATCTCGATACGATCATCCGCCTGTCGGTCGTGGTCGAGCACCGCGACAATGCCACCGCCCAGCACATCCGGCGGATCAGCCGGACGGCCCGCCTCATCGCCGAGACGATGGGCCTGGACCAGCGGCAGGTGGAACTCATCGAGTGCGCCGCGCCGATGCACGACATCGGCAAAGTGGGCATCCCCGACTGCATCCTGCACAAACCCTCGCCGCTGACGCCGGAGGAGCGCAAGGCCGTCGAGCAGCACACGCTGATCGGGGCGGACATCCTGGGTCACCCGCAGAACGACCTCATCGCCATGGCCCACGACATCGCCATCAGCCACCACGAGCGGTGGGACGGGCAGGGGTACCCGCAGGGGCTGTCGGAGCGGGCGATTCCACTGGCCGGCCGCATCGTCTGCCTGGCCGACGTCTTCGACGCCCTCCTCTCGAAGCGGTGTTACAAGAACGCCTACAGCGTGGAGACGGTGCGGGACATCATCGGGTCGGAGCACGGCAAGCAGTTCGACCCGGCGGTGGTGGACGCGTACTTCCGCGTGGAGAAGCCGATTCTGGAGGCGTACGCCCAGGCGGCGGAGGCGCCGGAACCGACGCTGGTGACGGCGGCGCACTTCCCGGCACCGAGCGGCAACTGAGGGCGACACCCCCCGTGCCACGGCCGGCCCATTCGACGTCGCTCAGGGCGTGCCCGGCCCGGCCGTGCGCGCAATGCGCCGGCCATCCCCCTCGCCTGTGCGGTTACCGTGCCAGGAATTCCCATGGCGCATCCGGCCGGAAGCGGTTTAATAGGGCCGTAACGCCGACCACCACCGCCTCCTCCGCCAACCCGGACGCGCCTCATGAGGTCCATCATCCGATCGCTGCGACACCGGAACTTCCGGCTGTATTTTTTCGGCCAGGGGCTGTCGGTGACCGGGACGTGGATGCAGAGCGTGGCGATGCTCTGGCTGGTGTACGACCTGACGGGGTCGAAGGCGCTGCTCGGGCTGGCGGGGTTCGCGTCGCAGATTCTGACGTTCGCGGTGGCCCCGTTCGCGGGCGTGCTGGCCGACCGCTGGAACCGCCGGCGGACGATCATCGCCGCCCAGGCCTTGGCGATGGCCCAGGCGCTGGCCCTGGCGTCGGTGACGTTGACGGGCGTGGTCGAGGTGTGGCACGTCATCGCGCTGAGCGTGTTCACGGGCCTGGTGCGCGGCTTCGAGGTGCCGACCCGCCAGTCGTTCATCGTCCAGATGCTGGACGAGCGGGCGGACCTGCCCAACGCCATCGCCCTGAACTCCTTCCTGGCGAACACGGCCCGGCTGGCGGGGCCGATCATCGCAGGCGGCATCATCTGGGCGGCGGCCGCATACGGCGAAAGCGAGCCGGGCGAAGCCGCCCACGCCCACGGCGCCGGCCTCGTCTTCCTCATCAACGGCATCAGTTACGCCACGATCATCGCGGCGCTCGTGGCGATGCGGATCGCCCCGCGCCGCCGGGAACCGGCCGGCAACGTCCTGGCCGGCCTGAAGGAGGGCGTCGTCTACGCCTGGCGGACGCCGACGATCCGGACCGTGCTCGGGCTGCTCGCGCTGTCGAGCCTGGTGGCGATTCCGTACTCGAACCTGCTGCCCGCATTCGCCAAGGACGAGGCCCTGCTGGGGGGCGGCCCGGTCACGCACGGCTGCCTGTGGGGCGCCGCCGGGGTGGGGGCCCTCATCGCCGGGGTCCTCCTCGCCTACCGGCGCGAGGCCGTCCCGCTGCGGCGGATCCTGCTCGGCTCGGCCGTCCTGTTCGGCCTGGGGCTCATTGCGTTCGGTCTCCTGGCCCGGTACGAGAGCTCGCTGTGGCTCGTCCTGCCGGTCATGGTGTGGGTGGGCCTGGCGATGACCGGACAGATGTACGCCTGTAACACCCTGCTTCAGACGACCTCCGACGAAAACAAGCGCGGCCGGGTGATGAGTTTCTACACGATGGCGTTCATGGGCATGATCCCGTTCGGGGCCATGCTGATGGGCTGGCTGGCCGAGGTGCTCGACGCGGGCCTGGCGGACATGGGACCGGCGTACCGGGGCCTCGGGGCGCCGGCGGTCGTGGCGGCGGGGGGAGCCATTCTGACGGTCGGCGTCCTCCTGCTCGGCCGGCGGCTGCCGAAAGGCGTCCGCCCCTCCCCGGCCGCGATGGAGAGCGTCGAGACGCCCGAGTGATCGCCGATCACGCCGGTGCCGCGGTTTGCTCGTCACACCGTGTGCCACGAACGAGAGACACGGATTGGCAAGCAATCCGTGGCACCCGGCGCCTCCGGCGTGTGGCCCCGTTG
>CAZNYC010000239.1:1619-3087 GCA_964577175.1 uncultured Anaerolineales bacterium | reverse complement strand
CACGGGCACCCGTTCGGCGACCGGGTGCTCCAGGCGGTGGCCGCCGTCATGCAGCAGGAGGCCCGCTCGGTGGACCTGGTGGCCCGTTACGGGGGCGAGGAGTTCATGGTCCTCATGCCCGAGACCGACGCCCGCGCCGCCGCCACCGCCGGCGAGCGGCTCCGACGACGCATCGCCGACCACCCCGTCCGCGAGGACGGACGGAACGTCGCCGTCACCGTCAGCGTCGGCGCCGCCGGCCTGGACGAGACGCTGGACCCGACGGATCTCTTGCGGCGGGTGGACGAGGCGCTCTATGCCGCCAAGGACCGCGGACGGAACCGCACGTGCCTCTGGACGCCGGACGGGCCCGTCGACGCCGGGGACGGCACCTCCCCGCCCCTGCCGGCGGCCGCACAGGAGGCCGGCGCGTGCGACTGAATCGCATCGGTGTCAAACTGGTTCTCTGTGGGACGGCGGTGCTCGCCGTGCAGGTGGCCGTCCGCTCCTGGATCGAGTACGAGTCGGACTCGGCCAACCTGCGGAGCGACTTCCTCCGCCTCGGCCGCGCCCACGCCCAGGCCATCGCCCAGGAGGCCGAGTACGGCCTGCTGACGGGCGAGGAGGTCGAACTCCGCCGCATCGCCGAACGACGACGGGCCGTCGCCGGAAGCACCCTCCTCTACGTGGCGTTCTACGACGAAACGGGGGCCCTCCTGGCCGGCCGCAATTGGTCCCGCCGGCCCGATCTCGTCCCGCCGCGCAACACGCCGGGCACGCGCAAACGCGAGACGCGCGAGGTGCTGGCCGGCCCCGGCGAGGTCGTCCGCTTCATCGTGCCGGTCGCCGTCTCGCGCCAGGCCGTGGAGGCCGTCCCCGGCATGGGGGTCGGGGAGAAAGCGGTCGATCGCGCCGCCGTCGTCTGCGCGCACACGTATGAGCCGGTCCGCCGCCGTATCCTCGCGGACCAGGAGAAGATGCTGTGGGTCTCCGGCGGGATCTTCGCCGTCGGCGCCGCCGTGTGGATCCTGCTCGGCCGATGGCTGGCCCATCCGATTCGCCGCCTCGCCTCCGGCACGGAACGCGTGGCCGCGGGCGACCTCTCGACCCGCGTCGACGTCGGCCGCCGCCAGGACGAACTCCGCGCCCTGGCCGACGCCTTCAACCGCATGACCCGGCGCCTCGACCGCCAGCACCGCAAGATCGTCTCCTACAGCGAGGATCTGGAGCGGAAAGTCGAGCAGCGGACGGCCGAACTCGCCGACGCCAACCGCGACCTGGAGCGCGAACTCGCCGAACGACGCCGCGCCGAACAGGAACTCCGACGCTCCAACGCCGAACTCCGACAGTTCGCCTACGTCGCCAGCCATGACCTCCAGGAACCCCTCCGCATGGTCAGCAGTTACGTCCAACTGCTGGCCCACCGGTACCGCGGCCAACTGGACGACGACGCCGACGCGTTCATCGCCTACGCCGTCGACGGCGCCGA
>CAZNYC010000239.1:0-1519 GCA_964577175.1 uncultured Anaerolineales bacterium | reverse complement strand
CGCCGCCGAGGCGCCGGAACTGCTCCTCTGGCAGGAGATTGCGACGGTCGTCTCGGCCTCCCGCCGGCCCGAACCCGCCACCCGCGCCCCGAATGCCGTCAGCGTGATCACGGCCGAGGAGATTCACGGCAGCGGCCTGATGACCCTGGGCGACGTCCTCCGCCTGGCACCCGGCGTGGACGTGGGGCAGATCGACGGCTGGAACTACGGCGTCGGCGTCCGCGGCCTCCACGGTCGGTGGGCGAACCTGACCCTCGTCCTGATGGACGGCCGGACCATTTACAATCCCGTCTGGGGCGGCGTGGCGTGGGGATGGCAGCCCGTCCTGGTGGAAGACATCGACCGCATCGAGGTCGTCCGCGGCCCCGGCGGCGCCGCCTGGGGTGCCAACGCGGCCAACGGCGTCATCAACATCATCACCAAAGAGCCGAAGGAAACACAGGGGTTCTTCCTCAGCCAGACACTCACCAGCCGGCTCGACTCGCTCACCCACATGCGTTACGGCGTCTCCGAAGGGCCCCTCGACCTGCGTCTTTCCGCCGGGTACGATTCGATGCCGGAACTCGGCGTCCGGGAGGGCGACGGCAACCACGACTTCGTCCGACTGCCGCGCGTCAACCTCCGCTCCACCTACCACTTTGACGAGGAGCGGTCCCTGGACCTCGACGCCGGCTACGCCGACGGCGTGACGGGCAGCACGCCGGAACCGGTGGCCTTCAGCGGCCGGCGGTTCGCCGACGCCCGCTGGTTTCCGCAGACCGAGTTCGTCCGTGCCCGCTACACCCACCGCCGCGGCCCCGACGACACCTGGCACCTCCAGTACTTCATGAACCGCCAGACCATGAGCGAGTCCGACGGGGGCGTGTGGGTCCGGTACATCCAGCACGACGTCGAGACCGTCCGCACCCAGCGCCTGTCGGACCGGCACGTGCTCACCTGGGGCGGGAACGTCCGGGGCGACCAGATGACCAACGGCGACCCGCCCACCGGGTCCGGGGCCCAGGGAGCGCGGCTGGACAACCGTCGCAGCCACGACCACCAGGCCGGCCTGTTCGTCCAGGATCGCTGGGAACTCGCCGAGGACTGGACCGCCATCCTCGGCGCCCGTGCCGACCGTAACTCCTACACCGGCTGGGAATGGGCGGGGCGGGGCACGGTGCTCTACCACCCCGCGAAGCAGCACACTTTCCGGGTCTCGGTGGCGCGGGCGTTCCGCACGACCTCGCTTCTGATCCGGGCCCTGGACATGCGCCTGGGACCGACGGGCTTGCCCGCGCCGCTGCCCGCGCACGGGTTTCTGACCCGCGGCAACGAGGGGGCGAACGCCAGTTACGTGAAGGCCTACGAGTTCGGGTACACGTACCAGGGGGAGGCGCTTCGCCTCGGCGCCGAGTTCTTCTGGAACAACTACCGCGGCCTGATCGGCCCCGTGACGCAGACCCCCGCCGGGGCCGTCCCGCGCATCGACGTCTTCCAGAACGCCATAGACGGCGACCTGTACGGCTTCGAACTGGAGGGG
>CAZNYC010000238.1:1163-3101 GCA_964577175.1 uncultured Anaerolineales bacterium | reverse complement strand
CTCATCTTACTTCCATCCGTCTGCGCCATCGGGTCCTCAAGAGGTAGATGAAGAACGGGCCGCCGCACATCGCCGTCAGCACGCCGACGGGCACGGCCCGGTTGGTCGCCCCCTCCCACAGGCAGGCCGCCAGGTCCGCCAGGACGAGGAACGTGGCCCCGAAGAAGAGGGCGGCCGGCACGAGCCGCCGGTGGTCCGGCCCGAGCAGCATCCTGAGCACGTGCGGGCAGATGAGGCCGACGAAGCCGATCGGCCCGGCCAGGGCGACGCTCGCCCCGGCCAGCAGGCTCGCCGCCACGAACGTCACGGCGCGCAGCCGGTGGACCCGCACGCCGAGGGCGCCGGCGGTGTCCTCCCCGACGGCCACCAGGTTGAACCCCTTGGCGAGGAAGGCGAACAGGACGCCCGCCCCCGCCGCCAGGGCCGCCACCGCGCCGATGAGCGGCCACTGGGGACCGAACGCCCCGATGTTGCCCATCATCCAGACGGCGATCTCGCCGCGCTGTTCCGGCCGCACCACCGCCGTCACGAGCATGATGCCCGCCGCGTAGAACGCGTTCAGGATGACGCCGGCCAGCAGCAGCGTGTACGGTTCCAGCCGGCCCCGCCGCCGGGCGATGCCATAGACGAGGGCGACGGTGGCCAGCGCCCCGACCAGCGCCAGCGCCGGCGCCCACGCGACGCTCAGGAACAGGCTGCCCAGGACGTACGCGAGGCCCGCCCCGCCCGAGACGCCGAGGATGTACGGCTCGGCCAGGGGGTTACGGAGCAGGGCCTGCATCGCCAGGCCCGCCAGGGCCAGCGCCGCCCCGACCGCGCTCGCCGTCGCCACCCACTCCAGGCGGAGCCAGAGGACGTCGGCCACCTGGGCCCGCGAGCCCCACGTCCACAGCCGCCCGCCCACCACGACCGCCACGGCCGCCACCGTGAGCCACAGCGCCGCCCAGGCCACGAGCGACGCGGCGTACCGGCGCGGCGTGAGGGGGCGCGGGGTCACGGCGAGGCCTCCCGCACGAATGCGCCCTGCTTTTCGAGCCCGCTGCGGGAGCGGCGGGGCCGTCGCATCTGCCGTGGCACGTGCCATGCCGGATGAAGATGCCCGGCTGCTCCCGCAGCCGGGTCGAAAGGCGCGGCGGCGCTCGGCGTGCGGGCTGTGATTCTGAGCGAGCGGAGCGAGCGAAGAATCTCGCCGTGGTCGTTGCCTCTTGTCGCGCGGTGGGGGCGGAGATCCGCCGCGCGGGAGGTTGGCAGGTCCGGATGAATGGTCTCGGCCAGGAGGCGGGCGGCCCGGCCGACGCGGGGGCCCGGAATCGTCAGGTACTTCGCCTCCAGGATGTGGACCCGCCCGTCGCGGACGGCGGGGACGCTCGCCAGTTCGTCCCACGCCCGGCGGATGGCGTCCTTGCGGTCGGCGGGGCCCTCGGTGGCCGCGTTGATGATGACGACCTCCGGCCGCATCGCGACGACCTGCGGCGGGCTGACGGTGGGCCAGTCCGCCCGGTCGGGGTAGGCGTTCTCGGCCCCCGCGGCGGCGAGCAAGTCATCGACGAACGTGCCGCGGCCGGCCACCATGATCCGCGACGAGCCCACCGTCATCGGGAAGGCGAACAGGGTCCGCGGCCGGTCGAGGCCCGCCACGCGGCGCCGGACGGCGGCCAGGTCCGCGTCCATGCGGTCGAGAAGGTCGGCGGCGGCGCCCTCGTGCCCCGTCTCGGCGCCGATCGTCCGGATCGTCTCCCGCAACTGGGCCATGCGGTCGGCCTGGACGGCGACGACGCGGATGCCGAGCCCCTCCAACCGGCGGACCGTCTCCCGCCGGTACGTGACCGTGAACGCCAGCGTCGGCTCGGCCCGGATGATGCCCTCCAGGTCCAGGTGCATGGTGTCGCCGACGGCGGGGATGGCGGCGGCCGCGGGCGGCCAGGTGCAGTAGGTGCT
>CAZNYC010000238.1:0-1063 GCA_964577175.1 uncultured Anaerolineales bacterium | reverse complement strand
CGGGGGCGGGGCCGTCGTCGCAGCCGGTCGCCAGGGCGGCGGCGAGGAGGATCGCCACGGCGAGGGCGGCGAGGGCGCGATGGCGGCGGCGGGGCATACGGCGATTCTAGGGCGTCGCGGGCGCAGGCTCAAGCGTCTTGGGCGCCAGGGGCGCCCGGCTTTTCGAGCCCGCCGCGGGAGCGGCGGGTCATCCTGACCTGCCACGGCACCTGCCACGGCTGATGAAGATGACCGGCTGTTTCCGCAGCCGGCTCGAACAACGCCGTGCCGCGACCGCATCGCGCGCTTGACATCGGCACGAAGGCGTGCTATACTGCCCGCATAACCGAATACGAGCCGGGAACAGGGAAGGCGGTGCAAATCCGCCGCGGTCCCGCCGCTGTGAGCGGGGACGAACAGCCCGACTTATGTCACTGCCCCGATGGCCGGGGCGGGAAGGCCGGGCCCAGTAGACCGATCCGCGAGCCAGAAGACCTCTCCCGGCCGGAAGCGCCAGGTGTTCCTCGCGGATGGGAACCACCGGCACGAGGGCAGACGACCTTCGGCCTCCTCCGCGGGGCCGGAGGTTTTTGCATTCGGTCCCGCCCCAGGCCATCGCCTGTCCGGCCACACGCACCCGGGAACACCGCGCATCATGCCGCGCCGTCGGTGCGCCGTCGCCTCGGCCGAGACCATCGGCCGGGCCGGGCGCGAGCCGCTGCGCCGCGACGATCGGCGGGACCGCCTCACGCGAAAGGAGGTGCCTCCCGACCCATCGCGCGACGTGACGGACCGTGGCCGCACGGTGCGGCCACGCGCCCGGCGAAAGGGGCGCCGGGTTCCCAGGGACGACCGGGGGAGGTTATAGAGGAATTGATTATGTGCACGCAATCGATACAACGTCGCACCATGCTTCTGGCGGCGGCGATGGCCGCCGTGGCGGCGGGCGCCGTCCGGGCCGGCCCGTACGCCGCGGCCGTCGTGTCGTACGACGCCGGCACCGGCGCCGCGGCCGGATACGATGACCCGAACACCGTTATCGGGCCGCCGGAGCGGTTCACCGGCGAAGGCGTCTGGCCCGGCG
>CAZNYC010000237.1:0-3178 GCA_964577175.1 uncultured Anaerolineales bacterium | reverse complement strand
ACCTCGGCGGCCTTGCCGGCGTCGGCGTCGGAATCGAACGCGAGGTAGCAGACCATCTTGCCGTCGATCGCCGCCGCCGACACGCCTCGCAGGTTGATGCCGGTGTCGGCCAAGGCGCCGGTGACGCCGGCGGCCAGGCCGGGAGCGTCGGGACCTTCGACCCGCAGGCCGCGCAGCCCCTCCGCGACGGAGAACCCCGCGACCTGGGCGGCCTTGACGGCGGCGTCGCTCTGGAGCGGCGACACGAACAGCACCGCCCCGCCTTCGTCGCCGGTCCGGCGAGAGACGACGAAATCGAGGTTCGCGCCCGCCTCGGCCAGCGCCCGGAGTTTCTCCGCCATCCCGCCCGGGCGGTCCTCGATGTCGGCGGCGTACACCTGTGCGTGCGATACGTGAAGGGCCATGACGTTCTCCTTTGGCCGGGGGACCGAACCGTGCGGCCCGTTCCCTCGCGGGCCGGGTGTCCATATTCCAGCATACCCGCCGTGCGGCGGTAATGCGAGAGGAACCTCATAGACGCAGCCGCCCCACCTCGGGCGACGAAACCGCCTTCCGAGGGGCGCCGGGGGGCCTCCACGACCCCCAAACGTCGGCTCAAACCGTTTGACCGAGCCCCTTTTCCGCGTATACTTATGGTGAAGGCGTTAGGGGGGTGAAGAGTGTACGCAGCGTCCAGCCGGGGGTCGGACGGACAACGTCGCAAAGGAGTTACCCATGCGTTGGATCATGCTAGCGGCAGTCACCCTCGGCGCCACCTGTGTGGCCTCGGCGGCCCCGATCGCGTACGAAGGATTCAATTACACGACGCCCGGCACCGTCAGCGGTCAAAGCGGCGGCGACGGCTGGGCGGCCGCCTGGACGGGCACCGACCAGCACGACATCGGTAGCCCGGGCCTGACGTATACCGACGGCAACGCCAACGTCCTGCCCGTCGAGGGGAACACCGCGGCAGGCGTGCCGAACGATACGAGTTTCCGCAGCCTCGACACCTCCCTCTGGCCCGCCGCCGTCAAGACCGGCAGCGAACTCGGCGCCCCGGACGCCGTCATCTGGGTCAGTTTCATCGCCCAGGCCGCCGAAGCGAATGCCAGCCAGTGGTCCGGACTGTCGCTCCACAACGCGGGCGGCGGCGAAGGCATGTTCCTCGGCAATCCGTTCACGCCCACCAACTGGGGGGCGGACCTCAAGGACGGCGGGACCATCGAGACGACCGTGCCCGTCGACCAGCAGCGATTCGTCCTCGTCCGCATGGCCTGGGCCGGCGACGGCAACAGCGTCGACGTGGACATGTGGCTCAACCCGCCGCTCGACGGCGAGGCCGGCCTGGCCTCCGTGGCGGCCGGCAAGAAGGCGAGCGGCACCCGGCTCAGCAATTTCCTGTTCAGCCAGGTCCGGATGGCCGGCAACGTGGCCCACGACTGGGACGAGATCCGGTTCGGCACCTCGTATGACCAGGTCGTGCCCGACCCCGCGACCCTGCTCCTCCTGGGCGCCGGGGCACTGGCGACGGCCGTCAGCCGGCGGCGCAAGAAGTAGCCGGACGGCTTACGACACAGCCTCACGCATTGCGCGCGGCGGGCCTCCCGGCCTGCCGCGCGATTGTCATTCCGACCGAGGCCTTTCGAGGCCGAGCGGAGGAATCTTGCCGTGGTCGTTGCCGTTCGAGCCGGCCGCGGGAGCGGCCGGTCATCTCCATCCGCCGTGGCCCGTCCCCCTCGCCGCACCCACCGCTTGCACCCGGCCTGCCCGTTTGGGTAGACTACGGTAGGACCCCATCGAAGGAAACCGCATGCATCGTGCCCGAAGCATCACCTGGCTGCCGCGCCTGGTGCTGGTCCTGCCGATCGCCCTGATCGCCTGGGCCGTGGTGAGTGAACTCGTGGCCGGCGAGCCGCCGGGTGCCGCTGGCGGCTTGTCCGCCGGTGAATCCGGCCCCGCCGAACCCGCCCCGCCGGCGGTCCCCGGCCCGGGGCCGAAAGCCATCGAGGACGAGGCGCCGGACCCCAGCATCCTCGAAGAGTACGCCCCCGAGTGGTCGCGATACCGCCTGCTCGACATCGCCGTCTGGCAGTTTGCCGCCGCCTTCGTCTTCATCCTGCTGGGCCTGGTGCTCCACAAAATCTCGGATTACGTGATCCACAGGCAGGTCCTGCCGCTGCTTCGGAAGACCCGGGTCCGGTTCGACAACCTCGTTGTGGACGCCGCCTCGAAGCCGTTCGGCTGGCTGCTGTTCCTGGCGGGCCTGGCCCTGGCCGTCTGGGTCCTCCGCCTCCCCGTCGAGCCGACGAACGTCAAACGTTTCGCCTTCGGCGTGCTGAAGGTCCTCCTGGTAGCGGACCTCCTTTGGTTCCTCTTCCGATTCGTCGACGTGATCGCGATCTACCTCGCGCACCTGGCCGGCCGGACGGACTCCAGCCTCGACGACCAACTCGTGCCGCTGGTGCGCAAGGCCCTGAAGGCGACCGTCGCCCTCCTGATGGCCATGTGGGTCGTCCAGTTGCTCGGCTACGACATCACGAGCCTGCTGGCGGGCCTGGGCGTGGGCGGGCTGGCGGTGGCCCTGGCGCTGCAGGACACGCTCGCCAACTTCTTCGGCTCGGTCTTCATCTTCATGGACCGCCCGTTCATGGTGGGCGAGATGGTCGAGATCGAGGGCACCCAGGGCACCGTGGAGCAGATCGGATTCCGCTCCACCCGCATCCGCACCTGGCCGGCCACGCTGGTGTCGATCCCGAACAAAACGGTCGCGTCGACGAAGATCGACAACTGGTCGAAGATGCCGAAGCGGCGGGTCTTCCACACGGTCGGCGTCACGTACGAGACCACCGCCGACCAGATGCAGCAGGCGGTGGCCGCCATCCGCGATATCCTCGAAAACGACGACGGCGTGGACCAGGATTACATCGTCGTCCGGTTCACGGAGTTCGGGGCCTCCAGCCTCGACATCCTCGTCTACTACTTCACGCGGTCCGTGGCCTACGACGAGCACCTGGCGACGAAGGAACGGGTGAACCTGGCCATCATGCGGGCCCTGCGGGGCATGGGCCTCTCCATCGCCTTCCCGACGCAAACGGTGTACTTCGAGGGCGACGTGGCCGAGCGCCTCGCCGGCCGCGCCGAAGGCAAATCGGAAAGCAGGTAGGGTGGGTGCTTGCACCCACGCGGATGGAGCAGGTAG
>CAZNYC010000236.1:0-3180 GCA_964577175.1 uncultured Anaerolineales bacterium | reverse complement strand
AGCGGAGCGAGTGCTGGGCGGCCTTCCGGACGAACGCCCCGCCGGCCGAGAGGATGCCGCGGGCCCGGCGGTCGGCGGCCTTGGCGACGGCGCTCGTTTTGAAATTGAGATGGAAGCGGAAGTCGATGGGGCCGAACCCCATCCCCTCCGCCCGGCTCGGGCGGAACCCCGCACCGCCCGCCATGCGTTTCATCACGCCCATGCTATCAGTCCTTTGCCGTCGTGGGCCGCCCGGCCGGCTCCAGGCCGCCGCACAGATCCGCCGGGCCGACGGGCGGGGCCGCGCCGGGGCGGCGCATCGCGCGCAGCACGTTTTCCGGCACGCCGAACCGCTCGCCGCAGTGCGGGCAGTCGGCGACGACGGAGGCCTGGGCGACGACCTCGGCCTCGACGCTCGGCACGGTCAGTTCGGCCCGCGTCGGATTGCCGACCTCGGCAATGAGCCGGACGTCCGAGACCCAGCCGAGGGGGCGGCCGTCCTCGTCGGTCAGCCGCGTGCCGCGGGGCGTGCCGTCGGAGGTGATTTTCACTCGCATCGACCTGCTCCTGACGGATGCATCAACGGTCGCCGGACGGCAGCCGCCGGCCCACGAGGTGCCGCCGCATCTCCTGGTAGGCGTCGAGGTACGTCTCGGCCGTCTCCACGGCGTGCTCGGCGCCGGGGGCGCCCGCGTGACGGTCGGCGGCGTCCCGCATCAGCAGGATCCGCACGTCGAGCCACGCGCGGACCTCGCGCCGGCACGATGGGCAGAGCACGGCCATGCTATTCGTCCGCGGGCAACTCTCGTTTCGTCAGGACCCCCGAGGCCTCCAGTTCGGCGTGCTTGACCCGGACGCCCTCTTTCAGGCTCTCGACCACGATTTTCTTGGGCGCCGCCCCGTTGACCTCATCGTAGATTCGCAATACGTAGCGCAGCGCCGCGTCGAACCGGGCCGCCGCGCGGCTGGGATGGTTGTCCGGGATCTGTTTCTCCGCGAACTTCACGGCCTCGACGATGGCCCCCTCGTAATCCATCCAGGCGGGATACCGCTCGCGCGCCTTCTTCAGGAGGTACAGCACGAGGGCCGCCACGGCCGTGATGCCGAGCGGCGAATTGAGAAACGTCCATACGGCATTCAAGGCGGCGGTCATTGTCAGTCTCCTTGTGCGTCGGGCGGGTTCATCCGACGGTTCCATCGCTGGAGCAGACGATAGGCGATCCGGCCGCTAAGGCCCGCCTCCGGCAACAGCACCGCCGCCAGGTCCAACAGGAGCAGCCAGAAAAACCGGCGCTCCTCGCGCTTCAGGCCGTTGTAGGCAACGGCCCGTTTTTCCAGGCCATCCAGGGCGGCCAGGTTGTCGCGGATCTCGGTCCGCAGTTCAGCCTTCGTCAGGTGACGCTCTCGCATAATCCCGTGCCCCTTCCGCGACACCCTCCAGGGCGGCCAGCGTCAGACGGCGGCCGACCTCGGCGGCGCGGGCGTCGTCGTCAGCCAGATCCATCGCCTGCAGGTGGGCGTCGATCCGCTCGATCAACCGGAGCGACAGCCGCTGATACAGGGCGTAACTCTGCGGATCGTCCGCGACTTCCGCGAGGATGGCGTCGAGGGCCGCTTCGAGGGCGTCTACGTCGTCGTCTCGGATGAAAGCGGCGGTCCGGTCGAAGATCGTGGCGACTTTCTCGGCCTCCGCCGGCGTCGCCTCCTCGCGCGTAAGCAGGGCGTCCGTGCCGATGGCCATCGTGGCGCGGAGGTCGCCGGCGACGAGATCCACGTGATCCGGGTTGTCCGGATCCAGCCACAGGCCGCCGCACCCGGCCAGGATGACGGCGGCGAAAACGAGTGCGATGCGAGGCATATCATTTTCCCTTTTGCTTCGTTCCCCGCCCGCAAAACGTCTCGCGGAGCGGCGTGAGATCGTCGGCCTCGGCGCTCGGCCGGCGGCGGCCGCGCGGCGGCCGGTAAAAGTCGTCCGGCCGGGCCGGGCGGCCCCGCTTCGGGTCGCGGTGACAGTTGACCACCGTCGCCAGGAGCACCGACAGGCGCTGCCACTCGGCGTCGGCCCGCCCCTGGCCCATGCACACGAGTTTGCGAAGCGTCAGGGGGCCGGGGTCGACGCCGACGATTCCGGCGAGCCGCCAGAGGAGGTCCCAGGCGGCGTCGGCGCCGCCGGCTCGATCGCCGGGCCCGCGTCGGTCTCCGCCTCCGCCGTCGCCTCCGCCAGGGCCCGCTCGATCAGGGCGTCCAGGTCCATCCCGTCGAGCCGCCCGATCGTCGCCTCCACGACCTTGCGCTGCGCCTCGCGGAGCCGGCCGGCCTGCCGCCCGATCATCGGGCCGGCCTCGTGGAAAAAAACCACGATCTCCTCGACCAGGGCCTTGCGCGCCTCGACGATTGTCTCCCCGGCCAGGGCGCGGCCGAACGCCTCGGCCGAGACGTCCCTCTCGCCCGCCTGCTCCTCGCACAGGGTCCAGAGGACGCGGCAGAGGAGGACGGGGTCGCGCATCAGCCGCTCCAGCAGCGGCCCGCCGTCGAGGAGTTCCATGAGGTCGGCCCCGGCCCCGTCGCGGAGCCGCTCCATGGCCCAGACGTTGAGTTCGACGCGCCACTCGCGGCCCGCGCCGTCGGTGAAGGCGTGCATGTATGTGCTCCCGCTCTGCGTGGGGTTCGCGGGCCGGGATTAGGCCGCGACCTGGACCCACTCCTCGAAGACGGCGAGTTTGGCCGTGACGCTGACGGTGATCCCCTCCTCGAGGGGTTCGGCGCGGTTGAAGCCCGTGATCGCCCAGTCGCCGCGGGGCCCCTCGGCGTCGGCCGTGTCGCGGTCGTCGGTGAGTGGACAGAGGGCGAGCAGCGACGAGGCCAGGAAGGCGGTGCGGACGGCCTCGAAGCCGGCGTCGCCCGGCTCCCAGAGCATCTCGAATTCGCACGTCGCCTCGCGCAGCGTGGCGGCGGTGGCCCGCCATCCGGAGTTGCCGCGGGTCGTGACGTCCGCCTCGCCGGCCTCCATCGTGAGCGTCACGTCACGGACGTTGCTCATCTCCGTCAGGAGTTCCAGGTCGGTCCCCTCGTCGCCCTGGTAGATCTTCGCGTTCATGCCCAGCTGGAACGTTTGCGACATGGTCTTGTCCTCCTGTGTTGGCCCCGCGAGCGGGGCGGATCAGACGGCCACGGCATCGTGCGTGCTGCGTTCGGTTGTCC
>CAZNYC010000235.1:1217-3232 GCA_964577175.1 uncultured Anaerolineales bacterium | reverse complement strand
ACGACCTGATGGCGTTCAACACGCCGGCCGAACTGATGGCCGTGGAGGAGGTCGTCCGCGGCCGGGAACGCGAGCCGCGGGTCCGGGCGGCAAAGCGGCGCCGACTCTCGGCGCGGGTCCTCAAGCCCGCCGGCGACTGGCTCGACCACCTGACCGCCGGCTCGCCGACCCTGGCGCGCTTCCTCCGCCGCACCTACGGCCGCGACGCGGACCTGGCCGCCGAGCGGACAAAGGCGATGGCCGACGTCGTCCGCGCGTTCGTCCGCCGCTTCGACCGCGACCGGCCGGTCGTCCTCTGCCGCGCGCCCGGCCGGGTGAACCTCATGGGCCGGCACGTGGACCACCGCGGCGGGACGGTGAACGTGATGGCCATCAGCCGAGAGGTCCTCCTGGCGGCCGCGCCGCGCGACGACGACACCGTGTGCCTGGAACACGCGGTGCCGGCGCGGTTCCCCGCCCGCCGGTTCCGTATCCTGGACCTGTTGCGGCGGGCGAGTTGGGCCGAGTGGATCGACTTCGTCGACTCCGAACACGTGCGCGGCCTGCTGGACGAGAGCCAGGGCGACTGGGGCCATTACGCGCGGGCGGCGTTCCTGCGCCTCCAGCACGAGTGCCGCCAGGTCCGCCTGCGCGGCATGGACGCGGTGGTCAGCGGGAACATTCCGATGGGGGCGGGCCTGTCGTCGAGTTCCGCCCTGGTCGTCGCCTTCGCCGAGGCCGCCGTCCAATTGAACCGCCTCAACGTGGAGACGGGCGACTTCGTGGACCTGTGCGGCGAGGGGGAATGGTTCGTCGGGTCGCGCGGCGGCAGTGCGGACCATGCCGCCATCCGCACGAGCCGCATCGGCCACCTGTCGCGGATCGCGTTCCACCCGCTCCGGATGGCCGGCGAGGTCCGGTTCCCGCCGGACCTGCGGGTCGTCATCGCCCACAGCGGGGCGCAGGCCGTCAAGAGCGCGGGGGCGCGGCACGTCTTCAACCAGCGGGTGGCGTGCTACGAGGTGGCCGAGATGCTGCTGCGGCGCGAGTGGTCCGCCGCCGCCGGCATGGCGCACCTGCGAGACCTCGTGCCGGAGCGGCTGGGCGTTGAGCCGAGCGACCTCTATCGGGCGCTCGTGCGGCTGCCGGGGCGGCCGTCGCGGCGGGACCTCCGCCGCCTCCTGCCGGACGAGACCGACCGGCTCGAGCCGGTGCTGGCCAGCCACCGGTCCCTCGGCCCGTACGACCTGCGCGGTGTGGCGCTGTACGGCCTGGCGGAGATCGTCCGCAGCGACCGCTTCGCCGAGGTCCTGGCGGGCGGCGACCTGGACGCCGTCGGCCGGATGCTCCGCACGAGCCACGACGGCGACCGGCGGTTCCGCCATGAGGCGGACGGCCGGCGCCGGCGGTTCCTCGTCCGGACGGACGACCGGACGCTTGCGCGCCTCGCCGATGCGAACGCGCCCCTCGCCGAGCAGTGCGGCCGGTACGGGTGCAGCACGGAAGCGATCGACTTTCTGGTGGATCTGGCGTCCCGCGTGGACGGCGTCGTGGGCGCCCAACTGGCCGGGGCGGGCCTCGGCGGATGCATGATGGTGCTCGCGCGGTCGGCGGCCCTGGACCCGCTGATGGAGCGCCTGCGGCAGGATTTCTACCGCCCGCGGTCCATCCCGTTCGGCGCCTACGTCTGCCGGCCCGTGGCGGGGGCGGGGCTGGTGCGGGCGTGAACCGGTTGGAAGAAGCGCCGGGTGCCATGGCCGCCCGTGTGGCCCGGCCGGTCTTGCCCGGCCGGGAGAAGCGCGGTGGTTACGGAGAACCACCGCGCTCCCCCCCAAGGGTTAACCCTACAACGCTAAGTCGGCCATTTGCGCGGTGGGTCTCCGCACCCACCGCGCTCGAAAGGCCCTTCTTGAGCCTGCGCGGCGGGTGCGGAGACCCGCCGCGCCACCCGCCCACTTCGCGTTATCGTGTTAGCAGGCGCGTGCGGAGACCCGCCGCGCCACCCGCCCACTTCGCGTTATCGTGTTAGCAGGCGC
>CAZNYC010000235.1:0-1117 GCA_964577175.1 uncultured Anaerolineales bacterium | reverse complement strand
GTACGGAGACCCGCCGCGCCACCCGTTTTCCGGCCCGCGGCGAAGCGGATTTGACAAGCGGGCGGGGCTGTGCGACAATTCCCGCGGCGCCAGGGCGCCGCCGTGCCACGGCCGGTCTTCTCCGGCCGTGCGGTGTGCACGGCGCGGGAGGCCGCCCGGTTTCTGCCTGCGCGGGCGCCGCCCCGCGCGGCGGAACGGCGGCAACTCCTTTCCCCGACAACCGGTTTCCGAAGTGGCGGAACGGGCAGACGCGCGGGATTCAAAATCGGAAAACGCTACATGTGTCAGCGCGTGTGGCGGCGAGCCAAGGCGAGAAAACCCGCGTAAACACTGGCGTTTTCGCAGCCCTTCCCTGAGCCGTCCCGAGTGACCCCGCGCCCGTTTGTGTGGCGCGCGCAGCCCGTTCTCTGCCCGGTTTCTGCCCGCGGGTTTCTCCGCGCCTTGTCTCTGCCCGGTGCGGAAACCGCGGTCGGTCGGGCGGCCGGCCCGATCTCACACGTTCGTACAACCCCACGCGCGCCTGCACGTCGGGGGCCGCCTGCGCACGATATCCCCGGCGGACGATGTCAGGACCCGCCCCGCGCGCCGTTTGGCCGCGAGAGGCCGCCCAGAAGCCCCCTGGCGCACTCAGACGGCACGTCAGCGGGCACAGCCGGTCCCTCAAGGGCGTGCGGGACACTGGGGTTTCGTCACACCCTGAAAAGGGTTCGCGTTGAGGGGGTTTCTCAGACACCGTGAAAAGGAACGCGGGCGGGGGTTTCGGAGACACCCTGAAAAGGGCCGTGGCAGCACCTCAGGGGGGTTGCCGGAGACGTGAAAAGGGGTTTTCGGACACCCTAAAAAGGGATCGGCGGGTGTTCCTTGGCCCCCGAAAACAGACCGTCAGGGGGTTTCTGCGGCCCCCCAAAACGCGAAAACGCGCGCGGGCGCGCGTAGGGGTTGTCACATCCTGTAAGAACCTGGGCCGACGTGTCTCTGACTGCGAAGTCTCACGGCCTGCGCCGCCTCAGCGGCACGCCCAGGCCGCCAGCGGGGGTCTACGGACGTGTGCTTTCGGCGTGTGTGCCAGATCAGGCGGGCTGCAATTCGTCGGCGGGGATGGTGCGCTCCTGAACGG
>CAZNYC010000234.1:0-3473 GCA_964577175.1 uncultured Anaerolineales bacterium | reverse complement strand
TTGCCCCCGGCCGCCTCGCTCGGCCTCGGGCCGACGAGGGGTTATCCGGATAGGCTCTTAGCACGACAACGCTAACTCGTGCGCGGCGGAGACCCACCGCGCAAAATGCGGACTTAGCGTTGTCGTGTTAGCCGCCGACCTTGGTCGGCGCGTGCCGTGACGAATGCGCCGCGCAAGGGCGGCGGCTGATTATGTGACGGCGCGGAAACCGCCCCTCAGCCCCCGGATTCCTGTACCCTAACTGTCCATGGCGGCTGAGCGGGTCGGGAAGGGGGGTGCGGAACGGTATTTGCAGGCCGCAGACCGCCGTTTCCGGCTCCGAGAGGCGGTTTCGGGTGGCAGCAAACAGAGAAACGCGTATAATAGCGTGAACGCGGCCCACGGTACGGCCGCAAGCAAGCCCGCATGTCTGGAGGAGGCCGGACCGCATGGTGCTACGTGCCGCTCGATTCCTACCCTGCGTTGCCGCCGTGGCATGGCTCATCCTGGCGGGTTGCAGCGACCCCACCGGGGGCCTGGATTCCGGCGATCCGAAAGAGACGATCGACGCCCTGCGGGCGTGTGCCGAGAACGCCGACGAGGAAGTGGCCGAACGCGTGGCGGAGGTCGTGTCGCACGAGGACACGATGGTGGCCGCCGAGGCCGTCCGAAGCCTCGGGCGGATGCGGCATCGGGCGGCGGTGGAGGCGCTGACGCAGGTGGCCTCCGGCCAGAAGGATCGGCGGACGCCGCTGCGGCAGGAGGCGGTGATTCAACTCGGCCGACAGCGCCAGGCCAAGGAAGAGGTGTTGCCCGTGTTGCGGGAGATTCTTCAGCGGGACCCGGACCCGCGGGTCCGCGGGGCCGCCGCCGTCAGCCTCTCGAAGCAGAAGTCGCTGCACGACGTCGCCTTGCTGATGGAGGTGGCGGAGAACGAGACCGACCGCGTCGTCCAGGCGCAGGCGGTCGGAGCGGTTGAGCGGATGGTCGGGCTCAGGTTCGGGTACGACCCCTCGGCGTCGAAGGCCGAACGCGATGTGGCCCTGGGGCGGATGCGGCGGTTCGCCATCCGGGCGGCGGCCGGCGTCGAGCAGTGGCAGAAGGCCGGCGACCGGCAGTAGACGACGCCGTCCGACGCGACCAGCACGCGGAGGTGTCCGTACCATGCGGAACGCCCGGAAAATGCGACGGCGCGGGCGCGATGGGGGACGCGACGGGTTCAGTCTGCTCGAACTGCTCATCGTCATCAGCATCGTGGGGGTGCTGGCGGCCCTGCTCGTGCCGGGGTTCCACGGGGCACGCGAGGCCCTTTACATGACCCAGTGCCAGGCCAACCTGCGGACCCTGTACGAGGCGTACGGCGTCCGAAAGGCCGACTGCGTCCACAACGAGCAGGGCATCTGGGAACCGGCGCGCGACGTCGAGTTCGAGGACCCGGAGCAGTCCGCCCGGTTCTGGACGGCCTTGCTCGCCAACTACATCGATACGGACAAGCAGGCCCACGTCTTCACGTGCCCCGCGCGGGTGTCGTGGGGGTACGGCCGGGCGTACGAAGACGTGGAGGTGCAGAACGTCCGGACGGCCGGGGCGAGCGGCGGCGGGGGCGGGGGCGGCGCCGGCGGCGGAAGCGACGTCTGGCAGCCGGCCAACGACGAGATCGACGCCGCCATCGAGTTCGACGTTTACTTCCAGAAGGGATCCGAGGGGAACGTCTACGGCGGGGGATCGGATTCCGGCGTCCGCGGCGAGTACTGTTATGCCATTGCGCTCGGCAACACCACCTGGGTCCAGCGCCGAGAGTACTCCGACCACACCAACTACCGGATCGACGACGAACCGGATGACGGGCGCTCCGGCAACTACGACGACCTCGAAATCAACGTCTACTACGAGGGGAACCAGCCCAGCAAGGTCCAGATCGTGGGCGGCCAGCAGGGCGGGTCCGTCGCCAAACGATTCATCTTCGACCTGAAGATCTGCGGCGAGGTGGTCATCGAGGACGTGGCCGGCCAACTCCAGGGCGGCCAGTCCCACTGGGGCGACACCATCGACCTGACCGAGGACACCGGCGGGGGCGCCGGCGGCGGCGCGGTCGGCGGATGGCGGTGGGACGGCAACCAGTGGGTCTCCAGCCATCCGTGGGACTTCAAGATCCTCGTCGGCGACTACGCCATGAGCATGGGCGTGTTTCAGCGGGCCGACAGTTCGCTCGTCCAGGACCGGACGGACAGTCGCCTCTTCTTCCTCCTGGACTTCGGTGCCCGCAAGACCGTCGCCGACTTCAATCGCGACGAAAGCGACGACGAATGGGAGAAGTACTTCATCCGCGACCCCCGCCGGTGGGCCGAGGATTTCCCCATGGCTGCACGCAAAGGCTGGCAGTATTACCAGGCCCTGCGTCACGGCGGCAAGGCCAACGTCCTGTTCTGCGACGGCCACGTCGAACCGCTCAGTGGCGACGAAATGGAATACCTCGATCCCCGATGGGTTTACGAGGGTCGCTGACCTTCGCACTCGCTAGGAGGGAATCTGATGCGCCGGACCGCGACGTCCGCCATGCGGGCACGGAAGGCCTTCAGCCTGGCCGAACTGCTCATCGTCATGGTCATTATTGCCGTCCTGGTGGCCCTGCTCATGCCCGGCATGAGCAAGGTTCGCGACCTGCTGCACACGACCCAGTGCCGCGCCAACCTCCACAACATCTCGAAGGCGTACGGCGTGTGGCGGAGCGATAACGAGCAGCGGATCTTCAACGGCGGGTCGTGGATCGGCCGGCTGCTGCCCTACGTCGAGTACGACGTCGACACCTTCAAGTGCCCCGTCCGCCAGACGATGACCGCCGGCATCCAGGCGTTCGACTACCGCGTCATCGACAGCGAAAGCGCCGAGGGCCAGGACCTCGTCGAGAGCAACGAGGACTGGGCCGATTCGTTCGAGCCCCCGCTGCCCTCCGATTCCGCCTTCGAGTTCCAGGTCTGGTGGCAGGAAGGGTGGGACCCGAACAACCCCAACCACGTCTCGGGCAGCGAGGTGCGTTCGGACGACCTCGCCTACTCGTTTGCGCTGGACAGTCCGCACCACTGCCGGCGGACGGACATGGGCGACCGCGTCCTCTACGAGGTCGACGACGAAGGCTCCACCGGCGGCGCGGGCAACCCGCCCACTTACGACGACATCAAGTTCTACATCCACTACGACGAGCGCGGCCAGCCAACCAGCATCCAGATCATGACGCCCAAGAGCGCGAATACGCTCAGGCAGAACAAGTATTCCGTCGACTTCCTCGTCAACGGCGAGGTCTTCATCGGCGACTGGCACAAACACGTGGGTGAAACCAAGGAACTGAAGTCCAACGACACCAACGAGCCCGGCAGCGGGGGCGGGGGCACACGGTGGAACCCCGAAACCCAGCAGTACGAGACCTACAGCCGGCCGCTCATCGTCCTGGGCGACTACGCCCTCAGCGTGGGCACCTACGAGCGGCGCGACGGCAC
>CAZNYC010000233.1:0-3538 GCA_964577175.1 uncultured Anaerolineales bacterium | reverse complement strand
TACACCTCTTCCTCCGGCGCGGTGAGGTCGGCGTAGGTGCCGCGCCGGCGGATGACCCGCTGCTCCCGCAGCGGGCTCGAACGGCGCACGCCGCCTCGAAACGCACTGGCGGGCAAGCCGCCAGTGGCACCCGCTCGGCCTACACCTCTTCCTCCGGCGCGGTGAGGTCGGCGTAGGTGCCGCGCCGGCGGATGAGGCGGGCCTCGCGGCCGTCGACGAGCACCTCCGCCGGCCGCGGGAACGCGTTGTACTCCGACGCCATCGACATGCCGTACGCCCCCGCACTGAAGACGGCCAGCCGGTCGCCGCGTTCAACGGGCGGCAGGTGCCGGTCCTTGCCGAAGAAGTCGCTCGACTCGCAGATGGGCCCCACCACGTCGTAGACCGTCGTGCCGGGGAACGCCTCGTCGCAGGTCCGCTGCCGGGGCTGGAAGTCCTCGCCCGGCTCGATGGGCCAGATATGATGATACGACCCGTACAGGGCCGGCCGGATGAGGTGGTGCATCCCGCTGTCGCACAGGAGAAAGGTGCGGTCGCCGCCCGGCTTCACGTACTGGACCTGGGTGAGCAGGACACCGGCGTTGCCGGCGATGAAGCGGCCGGGCTCCATGAAGATCTCGAGGC
Organism: uncultured Anaerolineales bacterium; assembly: GCA_964577175.1. Lineage (GTDB taxonomy): Bacteria > Planctomycetota > Phycisphaerae > FEN-1346 > FEN-1346 > BS750m-G62. The sequence goes on along the minus strand of CAZNYC010000233.1, from coordinate 2,914 downwards.
CGCGGCCTTCGAGCAGCGGGACCATGGCCTGGGCGAAGGCGGTGGCCGAGAGCGCCTCGCCGCCCTCGTACTCGGCGCCGAAGCCGCCGCCGAAGTCCAGCGTCGTGATGCTGATGCCGGCCTCGGCGAGGCGGTCGACGAGGGCCAGGATCCGCCGCAGCGCCTGGACGTACGGCTGGACGGTGGTGATCTGGCTGCCGATGTGGGCCTGGACCCCCGTCAGGCGGACCCAGTCGGCGTCGTCGGAAGCCGCGAGGTCGCGCCAGACGCGCTCGGCCCGTTCCAGGTCGACGCCGAACTTCGTCTCCTTCTTTCCGGTGGTGATGAACCGGTGCGTGCGGGGGTCGACGTCCGGGTTGACGCGGAGGGCGGCCGCGGCGGGCGACCCGTGCCCGCGTGCCAGGCGCGCCAGCACCTCGAGTTCCTGCTCGCTCTCGACGTTGAACATGCGGATGCCGGTTTTCAGGGCGAAGCGGATCTCGTCCTCGGTCTTCGCGACGCCCGCGTAACAGCATCGGGCCGGGTCGCCGCCCGCCGCCAGAACGCGGTGCAGTTCGCCGCCGGAGACGATGTCGAAGCCGCTGCCCTGGTTCGCCAGGAGCCGGAGGATATGGATATTCGAGCAGACCTTGACGGAATAGCAGATGAGGGGATCGACGGCCGCAAACGCCTCCGCCAGCCGCGCGTAATGCATCCGCAGCGTGCCGGCGCTGTAGACGAACAGGGGCGTGCCGAACTCGTCGGCCAGGTCGGCCGCCGGCACGTCCTCGGCGAAGAGCCGGCCGTCGCGATAGGTGAAGAGGTCCATCCGCGGCCCCAGGTGCTGCGTCCCCCGTCGGACGGAGTAGTCTAGAGGCGGGCGGGGGACGTGTCAAGCAAGCGGCGTTTGGCGGACGGGGCCTTTCGGCGGATCGGTTTGAACGCAGAGACGGCGGAGGACACAGAGGAAGACGAGGGACCACCTGGAGAAGGCGGCCCCCTCATGCCGCGCGGCAGGTGCCCGTTGCGTTTTGCGCTTGCCCGCGCCTTGCATCCGCATTAGCCTATGGGTACAGATGGTCGCAAGTAGGTGTGCACCACCACCGAGAAACCACCAGGTGTGCGGATGACCCTCATCACACGTGACGTGTTCGAATGTCAGGCGCGGCGAGAACAACCTCCTTGGTGGATGCTGGTCGGCACGTACGTGGTGGGATTTCACGGCCTTGCTCTGGCTTGGTACCTGGCCGGGACCGTCTGGCCAGGGCAAGAGCAGTGGGCCCTGGAACACCACGTGCTCCTGCGGCGGACGTGGTTCAGTCTGGACACGGCACTCATGGCCGTCTTTGCCGCCTTTCTGCTGAGGCGGTATACCGATGCGCTTTTTGCGGGGTTCCGGTTCGACGTGCGTCACGTTGCACGCGTGCTGGCCAGCGGGGTTGTCTTCAGTCTGCCCCTGCTGATCTACGTCCTTTGGCCGCTGGGCCTCATCGATCGCAATCTTGCCATCATGGTGAAGGAAGACCTCGACGGCTTGCGGCTGCTGCAACAACGGCTGTGGGGCCCGTTCGGCTATGGGGCGGACCTTGTCGGCGTCCTGCTTGCGTCGGTGCAGTGTGTGGTGATCAGCCCTTTCGTGGAAGAGCTATTCATCAACGGTTACGCACTCAATAAGGTGTCCCGCCGAGTTCCGCTGGCGGGGGCGGCGCTTCTGTGTGCGGTGATCTTCGCGGCTCTCCACCTGCCGGTAACCGGTCTGAGCAAACCATTAGTCCAAGTCTTCTTCATGGGTTGCGCGGCGGTTCTTGCGCGGCTGGCATCCGGCTCGTGGGTGGCAGGCGTGGTGGTCCACGTTCTTGTAAACACCGCTATCCTCGTGCCCCGGTGGATGGTCACCCTGACGTGGTTCCGTGTGCAGGCTACTCTGTGAAGATGAAGGGGGATGCCATGGACAATGAACAACAACCGCAAAGTGCCGACGAGCCGACCGGCCGCATCTTCCCCAACCGCAACGTGCCACAGTGGATTCGCATCGCCATCTGGGTGGTGGTCGGAATCGTTTTCTTTCCGATGGGCATGTTCATCTGCCTGGCCCTGGCGAAGGCAATGCGGTGGTGGCTGGCCATCCTGCTGGTGGTCCTCTCGCTCGCCGTCTTCGGCGGCCTGCGCGTCATAGCGAACGTCACGGAAGACCCGGGCGGACTTGCCTGGTTCTTGCTTGCAGTGGGGTTGTATCAGTACCGCATCGGTGAGCGGCACGGCTTGTGGGGCCGGGTTGCCCGGACGGCGTGGAAGACGTTCGGGTGGATCGGCCTGATCTTCGCCGTCCTGGTTGCCCTGACGGGCTACTTCGATCTTCTCATCCCACCCGAGTACCGATGACGACGTACTTCGGCGATCCTGCGCGCGCCGCGATTTCTGCGCGGTGGGCCGGGAGGCCCATCGGGCGGAACGAGCCGGCCGCGGACTTGTCCGCCGTAGCCCGAAGGGCGAAGGCGGAAGCGGCCGGTCATCTTCATCCGCGGTGACACGTGCCACGGCAGGCGGTGATGACCCGACGCTTCCGCGTCGGGCTCGGAGGGGCGGATGCCATGCGTTCGCGACGGCGCGAAAGTCCACCCGCCGGAGGCGGGCATGGCACCCGGCGCTTCCCGCGCGCAAAAAAAGCCCCGGGGCCGAATCCCTCCCGGACGGCCCCGAGGGCTGACAGTCTCCCCCGGTCTTTGCCGCGCCGCCACTCCCATAGCGGCGCTGCCTCAGGCACTACCCCCTCCCCGCAAAATCGCGGCTCGTGGGCGCACCGTACACACCGATTGTCACGATTGGGCCGGCGCAGAAATGCCGGGCCCGTCGTTCCCACACGTTATCACTATACGCCAAAACGGGCGGTTGTCAAATGGACGGGGCGCTTTTTCGGCCGGAATCCCGGAGCGGC
>CAZNYC010000232.1:0-3571 GCA_964577175.1 uncultured Anaerolineales bacterium | reverse complement strand
AGCAGCGGCGTGGGGGTGTGCTCGCTCGTCAGGTAGAGGGTCCGCCCGTCGGTGCCGTAGCAGACGGACTCGCCCTGGCGGCGGGCGGGCATGACGACGGTGCGGGGCTTCCGGGCGAACGCCTCGCGCCACGTGTCGCCGCCCGCCCGGACGAACTCCAGGGCATCGGCATACGTGAGGACGATGGCCCGGCGGCCGTCGGGCGAGATGTCCATCGCCACCACGGGCGAGGTGGCGATCTCGCCGATCAGCCGGGCCGTGTGCGGCTTGTCCGCGCCCGACGTCGCCGCGGCCTGCCTCTGGCCCGGCTTCGGCGGGGCGAAGACCTCGTCCGGCACCGCCAGTTCGAACACCTTGCAGCGGAGGCCCTCCTTGGTGACGAAGTACAGGCGCCAAGTGACGGGGTCGACGCCCAGGGCCTCGCAATCGCGCGGCCCGCCCTCGTACACGAAGTAGATCGTCCGAAGCACGGGCACCGCCGCCGTGACGGGCTCCTCCGGCGTGCCGACGGCGGGCTCCTCCAGCAGAAACAGCGTGCACTCGGGCCGCGACCACAGGTTGTCGCCGATGTCGGCGACGAGGAGGTAGTTGCGGCCGCGGCGGCGGAAGGAGGCGATGTCTTCCCAGTCGTCGGCGTCGACGCCCTCCAGGGTGCAGGTGGCGAGGCGGCGGCCGCGGCGGTCGAAGGCGTAGAGGCGGGCGGCGTCGCCGGAATCGTTGTGCGTCCAGAAGACGCCCGGCCTTGCGCGGCCGACGGCCAGGCCGCTCGATTCGTCGATGCGGACGTCCTCGAGCGTGGCGATCCGGCGCGGTTTGCCGTAACGGACGTGGCCGGCCGCGGGGGCGGCAGGTGCGTCGGCGTTCGCGGGTTCCGCCGCGATGGCCCCGGCGGCCAAGAGGAGCAGGGCGAAGGGGGAGAGGGCAAGGCAGCGGTCTCGGCGGACACAGTGCATAGGCATGCCTTTGCCGTCACCCCGAGCCGCCCCGAAGGGCCGCGCCGAGGGGTCTCGCCGAGGCCTTTGCCTTTCGAGTTCTGGTGGCAGCGGGTGGATTCGAACCACCGACCTTGGGCTTATGAATTTTGGCCGGCCGTCCCTCTAAGTTTTTCCGATTCAACAACTTACGCTCTAAGTCGCGTCCCCGTCTAAACTTACGACCGGACGCCGAAGGACCACACAGGACACGGGAGGTCGCCATTTGGGGCGTTTCGTATAAGGCCTCGTATAAAGTGCCCCCATAACGGGCCTCTCGGGCACCCGGTCCGGCGCCGATAAAACGTCGCGCCTCCTCGGGCGAAGCCCTCGCGAAAACGCCGAGCGGGGCCCGCGCGAACCGAGGACGACCACGGCTTTACCCATGGGCACCACGCGGGTAAGCGTATCCTGAAATGGCCTCGGCCACAAGGGGGAATCCTGCGGGAAACGAGATCTTCGCGGCCTGTCTGAATCGGACCTGCCCGGGGCCCGAAACGCACGGGTTCCCGCCGCTCCACCCTGTCCTCTCCCCGCCCCGCGTGATACAATCCGCCCGTAGGGCGAGTGCCACGAAACCTCGATTCGGTTCATGGAGCACCGACCATGCGATTGGCAACCGACCGCATTAAGGAAGGCATCCTTCACGAGCGGCGGATGGTCCGCGACTTCGCGGCCCGGCACTTCTCGGAGGCGTACAGCCCGGACCCCGACGTCATGCCGAAGGTCATTGAGGCCGTCGAGACCCGCGGCTGGGCCGACGCTTTCAACTCCCCAGCCAGTTTCATCCACCTCGCCCAGACCGAGGACACGCTGGGCTGGTTCATCGCGGAACTGGAGAAGGTCGGCGAACCCGCCAACCTGCCCGAAACCGACCACTGCCTGAACGTCGGGTCGATCATCGCCAAGGCGCCCGTTGCGCTGCTCATGCCCCATGAGTCCCGGATTCTGGGCCTGAAGGGCTTGCTCCCGCACCACCGGAAGGCCGTCAGCCAGCGCATCCGCTTCGTCGGCGAGAACGTCGGCCGGCAGTGGGAGATGCTGGAGGCATTCTGCGAGCAGGAGAAGGCGAAACGCTATGTCAATGAGGTGGACCTGGGCTACGCCCGCCGGCTGATCAAAGCCATCGCCCGCGACGGGCGGTACGCCGAGAAGGTCCTGGACGTGCTCTCGCAGACGTACGAGGACGTGACCGACGATCCGATGAGTTGGATGGAACCCCTCGCGGTCGAACTGGCGGGCGAGATGCGCCTCGAGGCCGCCGTGCCGTCGCTCGTGGAGCGGTTGTGGATCGATGCGGACTGGCTCCGCGAGCAGTGCATGGACGCCCTGGCGAAGATCGGCACGGACGCCATCGTCCAGGCCATCGCCGACCGGTTCCCCGGGAGCCCGTGGCACTGCCGGCTCTTTGCCTCCGCGGCGATGGAGCGACTCCGCTCGGACCTGACCGTGTCGCGGTGCCTGGAACTGGCCGAGACCGAGGAGGACTGGAACGTCAAGGATAACCTGCTGGGGGCCGTGTTGGCCAACTTTGACCCGGAGGGGATCGAACCGGTCCGTGCCCTCGTGCAGCGGGGCGATCTGGAACTGCGACGGAACCTCCTGGCGGTCAGCCTCCTGGCCGAGGTGGATTTCCCCGAACGGGACGCGTGGCTGGCGGACGAAGAGGCGCGGGAGGCCCGCATGGAAAGACGGCGAATCCTCATGGCCCGGGCCGCTTCGTCGAAGCCCGATGCCTCTGCCGCGCTGCTCGATGATGTCTGGGACCCCGAACCGGTCGAGCCCATTCGCGCGGCCAAGAAACCCGGCCGGAACGACCCGTGCCCCTGCGGCAGCGGGAAGAAGTACAAGACGTGCTGCATGCGCAAGGGCTGAGCAGGCGGCTCCGCCCCACGTCTGGTCCGCAGAACCGGTCGGCAAGCAGGAGACTACCCGTGTTCACCTACACCAACCGCAAAGGCGTCACGTACTACGTGCACGCGCAGACCACCAAGACGGGCAAGACGCGTTACACGCTCAAACGCTCGTCCGAGGGAGCGCTGGACGAACTCCCGAAGGGGTACGAGGTGGTCGAGAACGTCAACGCGCGGGCCTCCATTCGCCGCAAGCGGCCGCGGCAAATCACGGCCGAGGAGGAGGCCGAGGTCCGGGCGGCCCTGGAGCGCCACGGCCTGACGGATTACCGGTTCGAGGTCAAGGACGACTGCATCACGGTGTTCGAGCCGGACCTGGACCCGGAGGGCATGGCCGAGGCATTCGACCCGCTCGCCCTGGGAGGCGAACCGGGCGAGACGTTCAAACGCCTGCTCCGGGACCAGTTGGGCGACGAACTCGTGGACCAGTACGTCCGCCAACGGAAGGACCGGTTGCAGGAAGCCCTTCGAGAGCAGATCCGCTTCTTCCCGGTGCTCCGCTTCCAGTTAGAGGATGCGGAGAGGCGGCTGTTTCGGGTCGAGCGAATGACCTATTCCGGCGACGGTGGTTGGTGGCCCCTGCAGACCCTTCCCCTGACCAAGGCCGCGAAGCGCTACGTGCGCCACCTCGGCAAGGAGAGTTTCTTCGAGTTGATGTAAGGCCGGTGAACGGAACCAAGGAGATCT
>CAZNYC010000231.1:0-3685 GCA_964577175.1 uncultured Anaerolineales bacterium | reverse complement strand
CACATGCTTTCGTCAAATACGCAATGGCCGCATGATTCATTTTGTTAGGGGCTCTAAGAAGGCCCTGGGAGGATCATCGGCCGGGACAGGTGGCACCGAGTCGCCGGATGGCACGCACCTCGTGCGGCGTTTCAGCCGCAGGAACCCGGCGGCTTGACGCGCGGCTATGGCGAAGGGGGCGATTCCCAAAGGAGCCCGGTGCGAGAAGGCCCCGTGCGGCCCACGTCGTCGTGGCAGGAATCCTGAACGAGGTGGCACCGGTCACTCGACACGTCCGGGTTTTTGCAGCCGCACACATGGACGTGCATGCCCTGCTCGGCTGCGAGACGGCGCAGCCGCTCGAACCCCGCGCGGCGAATCGCCTCGGGCAGCGCAAGGCCCCCGCCCGCGCCGCCGCGCAGGCAGAAGCGCACACCTTCTGTGTAGGGAGTCAGGACCCGCTCTACGAGAGCCCGGTCCGCCACGTGCCGCTTAAGGCTGGCTGCGATGGCGGGGCGTAGAAAGAGGTAACTGGCGGCTAGGTCGGTCACGCCGCGCTCGCGCGAGGCGGCCATGAGGGCCACAACATCCCCGTCGCCGTCCGTCACCCCGTGGATCAGGGGATCGGCGCGGACCGACACGTTGACCCCGACCTCCCTCAGGCGTTCGACGGCGCCAACCCGCTCGCCCACGGTTGCCGCACCCGGCTCAAGAGTCGCTCGCAGGCCGTCGGCCAGCGTCGTCAAGCCGACCTGCGCCGACACGCGTCCGCGGTGCCGGCTGAACAGGTCGAGAAAGCGGTCTGGGATGGCCCCCTTGGTGACGAATTCGACGCCGACGCCGGCCTCGAGGACGGCCGCCATCGACCGGTAGGACTCTTCGAGGACCGCTTCGAGGGGCTGAAAGGCATCGCAGGACGGAGAGAAGTAGACCGCGTGCGGGCGACGGCGCTTGCGCGCCAGTTCCCTTGCGATCCGTTCCGCGGCGTCGCGATAGACGAGGACCACGCCCTCGCCGGGGTACTGTGAGTACCCGCGGCCGTAGCAGTAGACGCACCCGTGCGCGCAGCCGCTCGAAAGGTTGACCGTCGGCACCCCGGCGAGGCACGCCAGGCCCGACGGCGTCAGCACCGCGCCACGGCGCTCGATGAACCGGACGTTCACCACACGCGCCTCCCCGGCAGACAGGGCGTAAGGTCCCGACGAGTCACACAGAGTAGATGGCCCGAGTGAGAGCGCCGTCCGTCGGTCGCGTCCGACGCGGCCAGGCCGTCGAGCCGATGCTCCTCAAGATGCCGGACCAGTAGTGGCGCCGCAAGGTCCACGTCCTCAACCACAACCAGGTCTGCGACGGCGCAGAGCCGTTCGAACAGGCTCGAACCATCGCCCAACACCAAGGCGTCGGGATTGAAGCGACGCATGGGGAAGAACGCCGCCGGACGGCTGTCCGGCGGTTGCTCCCCTTCCTGCGTCAACCGATGGAGCACCTCGAAGTAATCGGTAAGCGACAGTTGCCGCATACTGCGTCCGCCGCGCAGTGCCACCTGGCCTGTTGATACGGCCAACCGCGAAGGCTCCGTGGCGTCAGTGCTCTGGCAGTTCATGGGGAGCCAAGCGGCTTGCGGTGTCAACGGGGGGTTGGTCCGGCCACCGGCCAATAGGCGCTGCTCGCGGCGGTCCGTGGTCCACTCAACGGAGAAGCGGCTAAGGTTGTTCAGCAGTCGGCAGAGCAGCGCAACGTGCCACTTGGGCGTCGCGGCTTCCCGCGCTTCCCGTAGGGCCCATGACCGGTAGTCCGCCTCCACGTACTCGGCGAACGACATGGCGCGGCGAAGCTGCCGACTCCCCGTGTGGCGTGCCGGGTCCCCCACGCTCAGATCAACGAACGTCCAGGCAAAGGCGCGGTCGGCCACAGCGTGTGCCCACTTCCCGAGGAGGGCTTGGCAGAGATGGCTGACTAGGATGCCGGAGCCCCCACCGATGTCGGCGAATGCGAGTTCGCCAGATATCTCGCCGGCTGGTCTCGGGCCATGCCGCTCCAGGAATGGGCCGATGGCGCAGTCGGCAATCCGGTTGGCCCTGCGGCGACTCCACGGATCAGGTTTGGCCCGTAGTGCCGTCGTCAGCCGCTCGACAGCCCCGAATGAGGCGGCTCGCTCAGCAAGCCGGCCCGCCGGGAACGCCAGAAGGGCAACACCTGCATCCGCGTCCAGGGATATCTGTCGGTAGTGGTAAAACAGCCGGCTTGGCCATCGCGTTTCCCCAACACCTGGAGGTAGGCAGACAAGGGGCAAAAACTTCGGGTCTGCTTGGGCACGGGCCCAACGGAGTCGGCCGAGCAGATAGACCGGATGGCGCACATTGACCGCCCCCGCCGCCAACGGAGCTTGCTCCCAGAATGTCCGGACCCCAAACACCTCGAGGCCGACAAGCGCTTGTAGGCTCGATGGGGCAGGCCGGCCGATGGTGCCGCGCAAGGCTGACTGAAGCAGTCTGAAGTAACCGTAACAGTAGGGTGCCATTCGGGCGGGGTCGAAGGCCGACGCGAAATACGCATCCCGAACCTGCTTCAGCCCGTTCAACTCCTGCTCGCCGGCCAGGCTAAGGCCCGCGGCGTGGGGTCCCCAGTAGGTTTCCCAGTCGACCGTCCGCGCATCCACGTAGCCGCCGCGGTCCGCAACCAGTTCAACAAGGATGTCATTCGACCGAGCGATCTCAAGGAGCCGCGACCGGTTGACAGCCTGACGAAGCCTTGACGGTCGGCCCAGAACCTCGTCTGTGCTCATGCCCGCCGCCTTCCCGAGAACCCGCCCATTCCAAACACATACCTAACGGCCGCGCCACTGTCAAGCGCCTTTTCAAGCCGGCTGGCCAGCAGAGGCCCGCAGCCGCTGGGCCCGGCGAAGGGTGGGTGGCCACCCCGCCCATAGTTGAACGCGCGGCACATGGGGCGACTTCGTCCGGAGCGGCGAGAGGTATCCCTGGACGATGAGTTCGCGGACGCCCGCCTCGTAACAGACCTCGTTCAGGAGGTTTTCGGGGCCGCAGATCATGCCGCTTGTCATCCGGTACGGCGTCGCCGTCAGGCCCACGAGGCGCACGTTCGGGTTGACGACGCGGGCGTCGGCGAGGAACGTCCGGTACATGCCTTCGCCGTTCGGCGGGAGCATGTGGCATTCATCTACCAGGATCAGATCAAACGCATCCAGTTCGCCTGCCCGCTGGTACACGCTCTGGATGCCCGCGACGATGATGGGGTGCTCGGTGTCGCGGCTCCCCAGGCCCGCCGAGTAGACGCCGACCTTCATCCAGAGGTCCGGCGCCATGGCGTGGAGTTTCTCGACGGCCTGCTCGAGGAGTTCCTTCACGTGCGCGAGGACCAGCACGCGGCCGCCCCACCGCTCGACGCCGTCGCGGCATATCTGGCCCAGCACCAGGGTCTTGCCCGACGCCGTCGGCAGCACGACGCACGGGTGGTCGTCCCGCTCCCGCAGGTGGCGGTAGACGGCCTCGACGGCCTCACGTTGATACGGCCTGAGCGTCAGCATGCTTTCGGCGCTTGCGTTTCTCGTGCCAGGCGACGACGGCCCCCCGGTCGCGGATCGGCTGGGCCGAGGCGACCAGGGCCTTCACGAACCGCAGCGTCGGGTCCGGTTCGCCCGCGAACGACTTCTCGTAGTACACGTGGAACGACCACACGCGGAACG
>CAZNYC010000230.1:0-3790 GCA_964577175.1 uncultured Anaerolineales bacterium | reverse complement strand
TCCTCGATGTTCATCCACGCCTCAGCCTCCTCCGCGTCGCCACCAGGGCCTTGTACTCGTCCAGGAACTTGCGCCGCTCTTTGGCCAGGTTGACGCCGTTCTCCCAGTACTTCAGTTCCTCGGCCCGGCGGTCTTTGGCCCGGCTCGTCAAGCTCTTGTGGAAACTGAGTCTCAAGAACTCGAGTTCGGGGTAAAACCCCGTCTTCCATGGCGGCTGTAGCTTGCCGAGGTGCCGCTTGACCTCTTCGGCCTCGGCATCGATCTGCTCGATGAACCGCTGATTGAGTGTCTTGCGTCCATCGAGGGCCGCGTCGATCTCTTCGATGGCCTCTCGGAGGTTGGCGATCCGCTCGTCCAGGATGCCGGTGACGGCTCCACCGGATGCAGAACGCGAATCAGCACCGGAGCCGGGGCTGGGAAAATGACCTCTGCTCTCTCGATTACTTATCTCTCCTGCCATACCCCCAAGCCTCCCTGGCCTCTAGGCATCCCAGGGAATGCCGCCCATGTTGGCGGACACACGCTTCATCTTGCACGCCCGCGCGACGGGCAGTGCCACCGCCCTGCCAGCCAGATGCCCGAACCGCAAGACCACGAAACACCGCTCGCCCGCCTCGCGCGCCAAGCGACGCTGCCTTCGCAGTTCCTTGCGTTCAGCGACAGAAAGCAGCACCGAATCACCTTCCTCTGATCGAAGGAGCCAGCGATACCGCTGGCCATGCTCATCCCGCGATTTCACCACGCCACTTCCAGGCCGCCTCTTCAGCACACGGTGGCCGTGATTCTCCAGGTACCAGATCCACTCGCGTTCGAAACAGGCCGTCGGCAGACTCCGCGCCATGGGGATGGCTTCGCGCGACAGCTCTTAAATGAATCGCGCGCGGGATGCCAAGCGTGCCACGCTAAGGAAGCAGAGCACACATTGGGAAGACGTGATGCCAAGACTATGCGGCGATCATCAAGTTGAAGACCCGGCGGTTCACACCTTAGGCATACCAGGATCTCCGCTTCCCAGATTTTAAGGCCAGCGGTGCCCGTCGCCAGGTCCCAGACCTTGAGGGTCACACCACCCGCAGAGACCGCCCGGGACCCGTCCGGCGCGAGCGCCACGGCGGTGACCGTCCGCGCGTGCCCTTCGAGGGTCCGCAGGACCTCCCCCGGCGGCAAGCCCATCGTAGTCGGCGGGGGCAAGCACAGAGGGATCCTCGGCGCTCCAGAACACCCTGTGGCCCACCTGCTGCCGCGGCAACCCCTCCCAGCCGCTTGGCACCCGTCGCATGTCCTGATACACTCCCCAAACCACTGACGGGCGTGTCGGGAGCATTCCACCCCCCACACCCCGCAGGCCGACCGATCCTCTCGAAGGGGGGCCGTCGATGGCCAACGCCGAGTCCCGAGTCTGGCGCACGCGGCCCGTGTTCCTCACGAGCACCTTCCGCGACATGCACGCCGAGCGCGACCACCTCCGCGAGCGGATCATCCCGGAACTCCAGGAACGGCTCCGCCGCCGTTTCCACCACCTGGAGGTCATCGACCTGCGCTGGGGCGTCGAGACGGCGACCGAGACCGAGCAGGCCACCCGGGAGCAACTGGTCCTGAAGGTGTGCCTGGGCGAGATCGAGCGGTGCCGCCCGTTCCTCATCGCCCTGCTGGGCGACCGATACGGGTGGGTGCCGCCGGACGAGCGGATGCAGGCGGCAACGGGCGAGGCCGGGTTCGCCCCGGACATGACCGGCCGCAGCGTCACGGAGTTGGAGATCCGCTACGGCGTCCTCGACAGCGCCGACCAGCGCGAACGCAGTTGGTTCTACTTCCGCCGGCCGCTCCCCTACGACCGGATGCCCGCCGACGTGGCGGCGCGGTACAGCGACGCCCACAGCCCCGATCCGCAGCGTCGCCGCCTGGCGGGGCGCCTCGCGGACCTCAAGGTCGTCATCCGGGAGGGCCTGCCCGGCCGCGTTCGGGAATACAGCGCCACGTGGGACGCCGAGCACCACCGCGTCACGGGCCTTGAGGCCTGGGGCCGACAGGTTCTTGAGGACCTCTGGTCCGACCTGGAGCGTGAGACCGAGGCGTTCCTCGGCGAAGCGCCGCGGACCTGGCAGGAAGAGGAGTCGGCGGCCCTCGATGCCTTCGTCGAGGACCGGACGCACCTGTTCGTCGGCCGCGAGGCCATCACCCGGCGTCTCCTCGACCACGCGCTCTCGCCCGACGGCGCGGACGTGCCCTGGGGGGCTGTCGTCACGGGCGAGGCGGGGCTCGGCAAGAGCAGCCTCTTCGGGCACGTGGTCCGCCGGCTGCAAAGCGACCCATCGAACCCGCTGGTCCTTGCCCACGCGGCCGGCGTCACACCGCGGTCGGGCACGGTGGATGCCATGCGCCGGCGCTGGGTCTTCGAACTGGCGGGTGCCCTGGGGCAGGCCGATCCGCTGACCGACGCCAGCCCGGCCGAGGAGGTCGAGCGCGCGTTCCACCGCCTCCTGGCCGCGGCCGGCGCCCGCCGGCGGGTCGTCGTCCTCCTCGATGCCCTCAACCAGTTCGAGGGCACGACCCAGGCCCGTCACATGACGTGGCTGCCGCGGCCCTGGCCGGAGAACGTCCGGCTCATCGCGACGGCCATCCCCGGGCAGGCATCGCAGTCGCTCCTCGAGCGGCGGGGCGTCGTGGAGACGCCCCTGGAGCCGCTGACCGAGGAGGAGGCCCGCCAGATCGCCCAGGCCATCTGTCGGCGCTACCACAGGCAGTTGCCCGCGGGGACTTGGCAGGCGCTCTGGGACCGAAGGGGCCCGGAGGGCGCCTACGCCGCGGGCAACGCCCTCTGGCTCGACCTGGCCGTCGAGGAACTCAACCTCCTCGACCAGGACGCCTTCGAACTGGCCGAGACGCGATATGCTGCCATCGACGACCCCGAGATCCGTCTCCGCCGGCTGGTCATTGACACGGCCGCCGCGTTCCCGCCGGACGTTACGGGTCTCTACAACCGCCTCCTCGACCGGGCGGAACACGTGTTCGGCCCCGCCTGGGCGCGGCCGGTCGTGGCCCTCATCGCCGTCAGCCGCGCCGGCTGGCGGGAGAGGGATTTCCGCATCCTCGTGCCCCGCGTGGCGCAGGAGATCTGGGGCCTGGAGCGGGCATGGGATCCCCTTGAGTTCGCGGCCCTCCGCCGCATCTTCCGCGGACACCTGGTGGAGCGCGGCGGTCACGGCCGGTGGGACTTCGCCCACGTCCAGTTGCGCCAAACGGCCCTCGCGCGTCTTCGGCAGGACGTGTCGGTCCGGGACCTCCACCGAGCCTTGGCGGCGTACCTTCGGGACGACCTGCCGCGCGAGGACCCGCTCCATGAGACCGAGACGATGGTCCACCTCGTCGGCGCCGACGACCAGGTCGGCGCGGCCGCCTACGGCGGCTCAAACCTGACGGCCGCCGAGGAGCGCGGGGCGACCCACACCCTGGCGGACTTCGTCCTGGGCGCCCTGCCCGCCCGGATTGTGCCAACACCCGGTGCCGTGGCGTGGGTTGCGGCGCTCCCGGGCGACGTCGGACTCGCCCCTGCCGCCCGGGGACGGCTGTGCGAGCAATTCCTGTTCCCCTTGAACGACCTCCTGGAACCCCGGGCCGCCATTCCCGACCGCCTCCCGCTTCTGGAAGCAGCCTCGAACGCCCTGGCCTCTCTGGCGGCGGCCGACCCGACGAAAGCCGGCTGGCAGCGCGACCTCTCGGTCAGTCACAACAACATCGGCAACGTCCTGGTGGCCCAGGGCCGGTTGGAGGACGCCCTGGCGGCCTACCG
>CAZNYC010000229.1:0-3822 GCA_964577175.1 uncultured Anaerolineales bacterium | reverse complement strand
GGCGCTTGCCCACGTCCTGCTTGTTGCGGGGATGGATGTCGTCGGCCTCGCCGATATCGATGATGACGGCCTGGCCGGTGTTCGGCAGGTCGAGGGCCATGGTCTGGGCCTCGCGGAGTTCGGCCCAGGCGCTCTGGCCGGGCTCGGCCTCGCGTTTCATGAAGTTGGCGAGTTGGACGAACAGGAACGGGAAGGCCCCCTGCCGCCAGCGGGCCCGCCAGTCGCGGATCATGGCCGGGAAGATGGTGCGGTACTGCCAGGCCCGGCCGGCGTTGGACTCGCCCTGGTACCAGATGGCGCCGCGGATGCGCATCGGCGCGAGCGGGGCGATCATGCCGTTAAAGAGGTTGCTCGGCCGGTGCGGGTTGAGCGTGGGGTCCTGGGGCGGTCGCGGTTTGCGGGGCGGGCGTTTGCCCTCGGCCCTGGCCTTCTCGGCCCGCTCCTTCCACTTGGCCAGGCGCTCGTCCTTCTGCTTCTCCCATGCCTCCTTCTGCGCGGGATAGGCCTCGATCCGGTCCTCGAACCGCTGGACGATGGGGTCGAACGCGTCGACCTTGGCGACGGTCTGCGGGCTGGTCCAGGCCTCGCTCGGCGTGCCGCCCCACGAGGTGTTCACGAGGCCCACCGGCACGTCCAGGTGCTTGTGCAGGTGCCGGCCGAAGAAGTAGCCGACGGCCGAGAAGCCGGGCACCGTTTCCGGGCTGCACGGCTTCCAGTCGCCCTGGACGTCCTGCTTGGGTTCGGTGGCGGGCCGGCGGGCCACCGTGAAGAGGCGGATCTTCGGGTACGTCGCTTCGGCGATTTCCTGCTTGGCGTTGTGGCTGTTGCTGACCGTCCAGGCCATGTTCGACTGGCCGGAACAGATCCACACGTCGCCGACGAGGACGTCCTTCAGCCAGACGGTGTTCTCGCTGGTGACGGAGATGGTGTGCGGGCCGCCGGCCTCCTGCGGCGGGAGGTGGGCGGTGAACCGGCCGTCCGCATCGGCCGTCGCCTTGGCAGTGGCGGCCCCCATCCGGACGGTGACCCGGGTGCCGGGGTCCGTCCAGCCCCAGATGGGCACCTCGATGCCGCGCTGCACCACCATGTGGTCGCCCAGGACGGCGGGCAGCCGGACCGGGGCCGTCTTGGCGCACCCGACGCTCATCGGCGCCAGGGCCAGCACCAGTATCAACGCCGCCTGCATCAGTCGCCGCATGCGTTTCTCCTCCTGTGTCAGGACCGGGTTCCGGGAATGGCACCAGCATAGGGCCCCGGGAGGCGGTTGTCAAAGGCTTGCGACAGAGGTGCCAGTCGCCTGTAAAGGCGTTGAAGGTGCCTGGCACCTTCATTTGCGGGGTGGGCAGTCTTGCCCACCGCGCGTTCGCCGCCGCGCGTTCGCCGCCGCGCGTCACGCGCGTTCGCAGAAGCGCGAAAGCGTGCCACCCGGCGCGCGACAAGCGCCGCGCCGCGCCTCACCGCTCGCCGCGCGGGCGGTAGAGGTACGTCTCGGGGTCCAGGTGGCCGATCATCGCCTCCGGGAGGCGCGCGTCGATGGACCCGGGGGCCGGCGCGCACGCCTCCACGTGCCAGTCGGCGAACAGGACGTTCGCCTTGCCCATGTGGCGGAAGTGCACGTGCGGGTAATCCGGAAACGGGCCGCCCGGCGGCTGGACGTAATGCCATTCCTCGATGAGCGGATTGCTCGGCGACGCCGGCGCCTGGAACGTGTTGACCTGGGCGGCGTCGGCGAGCAGGACCGTCCGCGAGGCGTCGCGGCCGCGGATCTCCAGGAGGCTGCGGCAGGGCTGGCCCGGACGCAGCAGCCGGTCCGGCGCCAGCACCTTGTTCACGCCGTACGTCCACCACTTGCCGCGGAACTTCGCCTTGAACGACCCGTCGTACGGAAACGCCGGGCAGATCTCCACGCCCTCGTAGTCCGGCACGTACGGGTAGAGTTTGGCCCGGGTCTTGTCGAGCACGCGGTGGCCCTCGGCCGTCGCCCCCCACTGCGTGCCCTGCTCGTAGCCGAAGTACCACCACTTGGCCTCCTGCTCC
Organism: uncultured Anaerolineales bacterium; assembly: GCA_964577175.1. GTDB lineage: Bacteria > Planctomycetota > Phycisphaerae > FEN-1346 > FEN-1346 > BS750m-G62. The sequence goes on along the minus strand of CAZNYC010000229.1, from coordinate 1,785 downwards.
GGCGTCTCGGGGTCGTCGGGGCCGCGGATGGGGAACAGGAGGCCGTCGTTGTCGTTCAGGTACATGCGGACGCCCAGGCCCAACTGGCGGAGGTTCGAGGCGCAGGCCGTCATCCGCGCCCGCTCGAGGGTCTGGAAGACGGCGGGCACGAGCATCGCCGCCAGCACGCCGATGATGGCGACCGAGATGAGGAGTTCGACGAGCGTGAACCCCGGCTGCCGCCGTCTCATGGCACTACCTCTACCTGCTCATCGCGGCGCAACGCGCGCCGGGTGCCATGCCTTCGCGATGTCGCGAAAGCACGCGCTTCGGTGGCGCGGTGGGCCGTCTTGCCCACCGCGCGGTGCCCGGGACTGGGCACCGCGCGGCACGCGCCGTCACCAGCGCCGCCGCCGCAGGAGCGCGGCCGCGGCCCCCACCGCCAGCAGGGCCAGCGTGGCCGGCTCGGGCGTCGGCACCGTCAGCGTGTCGCTGTGCCAGGCACCGGCGTCCATGTTGAAGCCGTAAATTGTCCCCGCCGTGAGCGGCTCCTCCGTGATGCCGACGTCCAGCCCGTCTTCCTGGAGCGACGCCCACGTGGCGCCGCCGTCGGTCGTCTCGCCCACCCACCACCAACCGGAGTAGTCGCCGGCCGCCAGGTCGTAGCCGATGTCCGGCGCCTCGCCGCTGGCGTCCGAGGTGTGGGCGTCGCCGTCGGCGTCGGGGTAGAAGGCGTCGCTGAGGAAGTTCCCGCCGTACGCGGTGATGACGCCGAGGGCGCCGGCGGCATCAATCGCCGCCAGGGCGTCGGCGACGTACAGCGTGCCGTCGGCGTCGCCCCAGCGGAAGCCCCAGGCGTGGGCCTCGGAGACGTACGGCCCGTTCGTCTGGTTCCAGTCGATGGCGAGAATCGCCTCGTAGGGCGTGACGGCCGCCCCGCTGTCGGCCCAGGCATCGACCTCGACCCAGCCGTTCGGGCCGAAAGCGTACGGGGCCGCGGTGGCCCCGGACGCCGAGACGAGCACGGCCGCCGTCAAACCCAGCATCGTACGATATGTCATGTCGACCTCCCTCCATAGTTTTTGAAGCCCGGTGCAGCGCCGCCGCGCCCCCGGCTCCACTCGGGCCGGGGGCGGGCGTCCAAAGTCATCCTTACCGCCGCCGGCGCCGGAGCATCGCGGCGGCGCCGAGGGCCAGCAGTCCGAGCGTCGCGGGCTCCGGCGCCACGTCGGCCAGGGCGTCGATCTCCGCGGCCTGCCCCGCACCCGCGGGCACGGAGATCTCCACGTACCGGATCCACGGCAGGCCCGTCGGGCCGATGTCGATGCCCGTCCCGCCGGCCGACCCGTCGTACGCCGCCAGCAGGTCGGCGAACGTCTTGCCGACCCACTCCAGCGACGGGTTCACGGGTTTCGTGGCGTCCGACGGCGTGGTGCCGTCGGCGGCGTACGGGCCGCTCGAATCGGTGTACCCCTGCGTGGGCCACAGGCTGTCCACCTCCACCCCGGGCAGGTCGTGCCAGAGGGCGTTGTCCTGGCTGACCCGGACGCCGCCGGGCCCGCTGCCGAACAGGCCGCTTGCCGCGCCGCCGGCGTCGACGAACCCCGTGTTGCCGAAGACGAGCAGGTCCACGCCGTACGGGTTCGCCGCATCGTCCGTCACCTGGTGGTCGAACTCCACGACGAGGGAACCGCCCTCGCCGATCGAGACGATCTCGTCCGTCCCCCAGGGCGGGTTGAACAGGGTGACGTCGCCGGGCCAGACGCCTTCGCCGGTGAACCGCTCCGGCGGCCCGATAACGGTGTT
>CAZNYC010000228.1:0-3829 GCA_964577175.1 uncultured Anaerolineales bacterium | reverse complement strand
GCCGAGGCGGCGGGGCGAAAGGGGCCCCCTGGCAGCCTCGGAGCCGAGGCAGAGGTCCTCAAACGCTCGAAACGTCGTTTGGCATGTTGCGTTTCAGCGTTGAATCCGCATTGTTTCTTGCCGCGAGGGCGCCATGCTCGCCGCCGAAGCCGCCGACCCGGAACTGTTCGCCACGTGTTTCGTGGGCGTGCTGGGCCTTGTGGGCGCGGGCCTGGGCATCCTGGCGGCCGTGTTCTGGATCGGCATGACGATCAACGTCCTGTTCCGCGACCCGGCCCGGGGCCGCGAGCGGATCGCCTGGACCCTCATCGTCCTTCTTCTCCCCGTGGTGGGCGCGGCCGTTTACTACTTCGCCCGCTTCCGCCCCTGGGCGAAACGCCGGAAAGCGGAGGAATCGCGCCACGCGAAAACGTGACGCCGGCGGGGTCCCCCGGGCCGCGGGGCCGGGCCCGGGCGAAGCCGGTTTGACCTTGCAACGCGGGCGGGAGATGCGTATAGTTACGGGTCGCGACACCCGCCGCATGGGCGCTTAGCTCAGTTGGCAGAGCGCGTGGATCACACCCACGAGGTCACAGGTTCAAGTCCTGTAGCGCCCACCATGTCCCGCATCCCGGCCGCGCGATGTCCTTGCGACCTTCCTGCGCGCCTCTCGGCCGGCGCGTCTCGAAAACAGTTGACAACGATGCCGATTGGGATTGCACGTACCATGATTACTACGACACCTCCTGGCGGAGGATCGAAAGGACAGGCGGCTCCGACCAGGTCCTGAAGCAATACGTCTACGGCATCCGGTACGTCGACAACCCCGTCCAGATCGGCGTGAACCAGGCCCCCACGCACGACCCCGACTTCGACCCCCAGGACGAGGACCACGACCCCGCCTGGTACTATCCCATCCAGGACGCCAACTTCAACGTCACGGCCCTGTTCGATTCCGACGGCACCCTGGAAGAGCGGTACGCCTACACGCCTTACGGCGACCGGGCCGTGTATCATCCCGACGACAGCGGGACGGACGACTACGCCACCGTCCGCGTGGCCCACACGACGCTGGTCCAGGTCTCGGGCGAGGACCAGCCGTACGGCCTGTGTGACCTCGGCCACCAGGGCCTGTTCCACACTTACCCATCCCATGTTCCTCTACGCGGCCATCGGTGTCCTCCTGGCCGCGGCCGTTCTCGCAAGCATCGGACCGGTCCTCGCCGTTCCGCCCAGGGCTGACCCGCCCACCGCCGCCGAGCACGAAGCGGCCGTGGCGTGGTGCCGCATCCGACCCCTCCGGCAAGAGACCGGCCTCACCGACGCCGGCCTCGTCCTTCTGAGAATCTGGCACGTCTTGGCAGGATAGGAGGTGCCGCCTGCGCCCGCAAACACGCTTTTTCGCCCGGCCAACTTGCCTCACACGCATATTCGGTTATACCACCAGTGGCTTGGGGAGGAGCCTGCCCAAGCCCTTTGTATTCCAAGGGACGTGCGCCGTCCCCCGGCGGGCGCCGCGAGGCGGTCGGGTGCGCACGTCGGCAACTTCAACCCCTGTGAGGGGAGGCCGGACATGCGTCACGCGACACGGTTTCTTGCAGCAGCCCTCGTTCTGGCGGCAGTCGAGGCCGGCGCGGCCCCGGCCGACGTCATCGGCACCGAGGACTTCGCTTACGCCGACGGCCCCATCGCCGGCCAGACCGGCGGGACCGGTTTCGACTACAACACCACCGAGAACGATCCGTTCATCGGCCACACCGGCACCCCTCCGACTGGACCAACACCGGGGGCGTGCCCCAGGTCCAGTCCGGCGCCCTGACGACCGACGGCAACAATTCCGCCAAGCGCGAATACAACGGGCCCACCGAGGGCGTCCAGGGCACCGACGAACGGTACGGGGCTGTCAGCCAGGACGCCAACCGCGACGCCCACCTCGTTTTCTATGCCGTCGACATGACCCGCGCCGCGGGCAACAGCGGGTGGGGCGGCATGAGTTCCTACGACTTCGGCGCCGAGCGGGTCTTTTTCGGCGTACCGGGCGGCCAGTCGGGCACCGACACCATCGGCATCGAGGAGAGCGGTGTCGGCGCCGACTACGGCTCGATCCAACTGACCGACGGTCAGACGTACCGCATGGTCGCCGTCCTCGACTTCGACAACGACCTCCTCGGCCTCTTCGTCGACCCGGACGCCAGCGATTACTGGAACCCCGCCACCGGCGCCAACACGGCCGACGCCACCCGCGCCTACACGAAGACCAACTGGTCGACGGCGGTGCGGATCGGCTCCGGTAACCCGGTGACGTGGGACAACCTCATCGTCGCCACCGCCCCGGAAGACGTGGGCCTGTTGCCCGAACCCGCCACGCTGGCCCTCCTGGCCGTCGGCGGCCTCGGCGTCGCGCTGAAGCGGCGCCGGGCCTGAGGGCGGGCTGACGGGGCAACGTCTCCCCGCCGCACCGGGCGTACACCGTCTTGCCACCGCCGGCCGGGTGCATCCCGAAAACCGGCCCTCGTCCCCATGCTCTCTGGACAGTTTCTATCTCCCCCGGCCTCCTCTTCCCAAGCCCAACGCAAGACGTGGGTGAAGCGCGGCGGGCCGGGAGCCCCGCCGCGCGGCCACGATGGCTTGCAGGTGGGCGACCCGGGGGGTAGAATCGCCGGACACGAACCCGGACGTCGCCCCGAATCGTTGGGAGACCCCCCATGCCCATGCTTAACGTACCCGCTTTTGTCGCCGTCGCTGCGGTCGCGGCGATCGCCGTCGTCGCCCTCACGTCGGCGGCAGCGTCCGGCGCGGACGCCGGGGCCCAGGGCTTCTACGTTGCCGGCCGGGCGAAGGGCGACGCAGCCGGCATCTACTGCGGCCGTCTCGATCTCGCCACCGGCAAGGTGTCCGTTGCCGGACGGGCCGCCGAGGCCGAGCAGCCGTCCTTCCTCGCCCTCCATCCCGACGGCCGGACACTGTACCTCGCCAACGCATTGGGGGAGTTCCGCGGCGAGCCCGGCGGGGCCCTCGGCGCCTACCGCATCGACCCGGACACGGGGGACCTCGAGCGGCTGAACCGGGAGCCCTCGCGCGGCACGTCGACGTGCCACCTGACGGTCGACCGCACCGGCCGGCACCTGCTCGCCGTCAACTACGGCACGGGGAGCGTCATCGTGCGGTCGCTGGGCGAGGGCGGCCGCGTGGGCGAGGTCACGGCCTTCATCCAGCACGAGGGCCGGAGCGTCGATCCGCGGCGGCAGAAGGGTCCGCACGCCCATTCGGTGAACCTCGACGCCGCAGGCCGCTTCGCGTTCGTCGCGGACCTGGGTCTCGATAAGGTCATGGTTTACCGGTTCGACGCGGCGGCCGGCACGCTCGCGCCGCACGAGGCGCCGTGGGTCGCCACGGAGCCGGGCACCGGGCCGCGGCACTTCGCGTTCCATCCGAGCGGCCGCTTCGCGTACGCGTTGAACGAGATGGGCTCCAGCGTGACGGCGATGGCGTACGACGCGGCGGCGGGCCGCCTGACGCCCCTCCACACGGCGACCATGTTGCCGGAGGACTTCGACGGCAGGAACACGGGGGCGGAGGTGGCGGTCCACCCGTCCGGCCGGTTCGTGTACGCCTCGAACCGCGGGCACGACAGCATCGCGATCTTCCGGGTGGATGAGGACACCGGCCGCCTGACGCCGGCGGGGCACGCCTCGACCCGCGGCAAACGGCCGCGACACTTCGCCGTCGACCCGTCCGGCCGGTTCCTCCTGGCCGCCAACCGCGACTCGAACACGATTGTGGCCTTCCGCATTGACTCAGGCACCGGGGCGCTGGAGCCGACGGGCAGCACGGCCGAGGTGCCGGGCGC
>CAZNYC010000227.1:0-3866 GCA_964577175.1 uncultured Anaerolineales bacterium | reverse complement strand
TCGGCGCCCGCGAGTTCGTCTGCCTCATCGGCTCCGACGAGGGCCACGCCGCCGAGATGCTCGATTCCATCAAGGCCGAATTGGAGGCCAACGACCGGCTCCTGGAGGATTTCCCGGAGGCGGTCTACCCGATCCACTGTCTGGAGGGCATCGCCAACCGCTGCGCCGGGCAGCTGTACCATGGTCGGCGGACCCACATCTGCTGGACGGCCCGCGAGATCGTCCTGCCGACGATTCCCGACAGCCCGGCCTCCGGGGCCGTCATCCGCGTGGCGGGCCTGGAGGGGCGCATCCGCGGCATGAAGTTCAAGCGGCCCGACGGGGCGAGCGTCCGGCCGTCGCTGGTGATCCTGGACGACCCGCAGACCGACGAGTCGGCCCGCAGCGCCGCCCAGTGCCAGAAACGCGAGTCCATCCTCGCGGGGGCCGTCCTGGGTCTCGGCGGGCCGGGGAAGAAAATAGCCGGCGTCATGCCGTGCACGGTCATCCGCCCCGGCGACATGGCCGACCGCATCCTCGACCGCGAGAAGCACCCGGAGTGGCAGGGCGAACGCACGAAGATGGTCTACGCGTTCCCCACGAACGAGAAACTCTGGGCCACGTACGCCCAGATCCGGGCCGACAGTCTGGCCAACGGCGGCGACGGGTCCGAGGCGACCGAGTTCTATCGCAAGTACCGCAAGGAGATGGACGCCGGCGCCGAGGTCGCCTGGCCCGAGAGGCACCACCCGGACGAACTCTCGGCCATCCAGCACGCGATGAACCTGCGCCTGCGGGACGAGGCGGCCTTCTTCGCCGAGTACCAGAACGAGCCCATCGTCGAGGCCGAGGGCGAGGAGATGCTCTCGGCCGACGAGGTGGCCGGCAAGACGAACGGGTACGAGCGGGGGGTCCTGCCCATCGGGGCCGCGCACCTCACGATGTTCATCGACGTGCAGCAGAAGGTCCTGTTCTGGATGCTCGCGGCGTGGGAGGAGGACTTCACGGGGTACGTGGTCGATTACGGCACGTGGCCCGAGCAGCGGCGGGCGTACTACACGCTGCGGGAGGTGCGGTCGACGCTCGCCCGCAAGAAACCGGGGGCGGGCCTCGAGGGGCAGATCTACGCGGGGCTCGAGCAACTGACCGCCGAGCGGCTCGGCGCCGCCTACCCGCGTGAGGACGGGGCCGAGATGCGCATCGACCGGTGCCTCATCGACGCCAACTGGGGCCAGTCAACCGACGTGGTATACCAGTTCTGCCGGCAGTCGCTCCACTCGGCCGTCCTGCTGCCCAGTCACGGGAAGTACGTCGGGGCATCCAGCGTGCCGTTCTCGGAGTACCGGCGGAAGCGCGGCGACCGGGTGGGCCTGCACTGGCGGATACCGAACACGGTCGGCCGGCGGCAGGTGCGGCACGCCCTCATCGACACGAACTACTGGAAATCGTTCGTCCACGCCCGCCTGGCGGTGGCGATGGGCGACCCGGGGTGCCTCTCGCTTTTCGGGCGGGCCCCGAAGGACCACCGCCTCCTGGCCGACCACCTGACGGCCGAGTATCGGGTGAAGACCCTGGCGCGGGACCGGACGGTGGACGAGTGGAAACTCCGCCCCACCCGGCCGGACAACCACTGGCTGGACTGCCTGGTGGGCTGCGCCGTGGCGGCGTCGGTCCAGGGTGCGGCCCTGGCGGGCATCGATGCCCGCTCCGCGGCCCCCCGGCGGCGGGTGCGGTTATCGGAACTTCAGCGTGGAAAGCGTTGAGCCGGCATTCCGTAGCGGATCAGAAAAACTCTGCGTGAATTAGGCTCGACGTTCCCAGACCGGAGGCATGGCTGAGCATAAGGTGGGAGCGTAGGCCCAGCCAACGTAAGAGACTTGCGCCGGTTTGGCCCTGATTGTGCCAACCTGAAGCGTCCGTCAAAACATAGTGCCCCTCCATCCTATTGTGAGCGAGCTCGATACGAGTTTTGGGCAACTCGGCAATATTGAAGGAAGACAGCGTTATTCTCCCTCTACGCCAAGCCTTAAGGTTCAATAGGAGAGGGCCCTTGCTGACTACGTGATTTGGGATCAAGCGACAGTGGACCGGCAAGTCGTGTTCGGGATCCGGTTCGCTTTGGCCGATATAAATGCTCCATAACGAAGTTAATGAATTTTGATGTCTCACATAAATGCAGAAATAGTTGTCGGTCTTTCCGTCGGCTACGATCTGCGGCCTCGGCTTATCCGGAACAGCTGCATCAATATTGACCGGGATATCGCCAAACGCTTCGTCGTACCTCTTCAAAGAAAAACGGGTCGGGCCTCCATCTCCAAAGATGGCGGCAACACGCTCCCCTCGCCGGTCACAGAAATCAACATCCAGTGCCGCAGGCCTATTGGGGTCCGCGTAGACAATCGTGAATCGCCCCCAAACGGCGAAATCAGACTTAAAACCAAAAGCTATGGCCACGTCGGCCGAAACAAATCCACCCCGTCTTGAGTAGGGGTGGATTCGGAGACCTGCAGACGGGACGTATTCGAATGCCGTGTCGTTAAACTGCCACAAAGTGCCCTTTAGCATCTCCTGGGTTGCAACATATCCAAAGGACATGCTATGAGTCGCGGTGGCCCCGTCGGCGTCCTTAAACTCAAATGCCACTAGGTAAACGCCGTGAGGCTTGGGGAATGCGTCTCGGACAAGAGGGGCTGTGCGCAGAATTGCCGTGAGCATTTTGTCTTCGCGACCACGCAGCAGCTGGACATGCTTTAGATGTGCGTAGCTCCCGTCAGTCCTGTGAGCTGGGCGAGCTCGGCGTACGTGAACTTGCACAGGATCTTTGGGGAAAGGGTGATCATCCTCCACAGTAATCCGCAGCGTAGGGGGCGACGAGTGGCCGTATGCTAAGCCACCGCACGAGACATCGGCCAAGGGAGTGATACTTTGGCCGAGGATATGGGGGGGGCTGTTTGGCCGCGGCTTATTGTCTGATGTCGACTGCAGCCTTGAGGTTTCCTTCTCAACCTCGGGCGTTTGTATCCACGTGCGTACAATCCCCATGACTTGTACGGCCGCCTGTAGCATGTTTCCGGAAAACGCGATAAGGGCAGCGAGGACTCCCAATATGGCGATTAGTATAGCGCAGCGAAATTTTACTTTGTCGCGGGTCCAGTTAGAATCCCGCGGCAGGCGGACGCTGCCCTGATGGTAATCCTCAGAAGATGACATCTGAGATACCACCATTAGTAGTGGTGCGCTGCTGCTTTGACCCTGTATGTGGTATTATCCTGCTTTTCCCGGCTTCTTCAAGGACTTTTTCCCTCTCTCGGCTGAGTGGCCATCCTTTCATGGCCTTGCAAGCCAATTCTCCAAAGTCAGGGAGATTTCGCGCATCAAATCCGCCCCTCAGGAAGATGTAGAGGGCAAACGCGGCCTGTGTAGCCGCCGCTGAGCCCGGCCGCGGGCGGAAATCTTCCGGCCTCCCGATTTTCTACGCAAAAATCGGGGCCCTTCCGCAAAAAGACAATGGTGAAAGGACCGCGCTTCGTGGCCGACCTCGACTCCGCCATCCAGGAAAACGCCGCCGGGCCCAAGAAGGCCTCCGGCGACAGCGTGAGCGTCGAGCAGCACGACCTCGCTGACCAGATCGCGGCCGACAAGTACCTCGAATCGAAGCGGGCCAGCCGCGCCAAGGGCCTCGGCGTGAAACTCGCGAAGATCCATCCGGGAGGGACCGCCTGACCCGCCTTCGCCAAGGCGTCGGCGGGCACGTGTGGCAGACTCCATGCTGAGATTCCTGAGCAAACTCGGCCGGAAGCAGAAGACCGGGCGGTCCTTCCCCGCGTCGCCCGACGCGTCGCCGCGCAAGGCCCGGCTGCTCGTCACGGCCAACCGCGAGAACCGCG
>CAZNYC010000226.1:0-3880 GCA_964577175.1 uncultured Anaerolineales bacterium | reverse complement strand
CGGGGAGCCACTTTCACGCGGCGGCGAGCAGCCGCCGCTTTGTTTAACAGGCGGCCGTTTCACGCAACTCGCGCACGTAACGCCCTTTTCGGCAAGGACTTACGAAGACCCGCTCTCTGCGCCGTGCGGCCATCCGGCAATCGGAATCTCCCGATGTTAGCGCCCTGTCTGCCCTAACTCTCAGACTCTCGGCCCGAGAGAGCGGTCCCGGTTAACAAGATCGTTCGGAGTGGATCCCGGAATTACCGGAATAGCGCATGGCACCCTAACTCCCTTTTGCACAAGGGCTTACGCTTCGATTTCGGGCCTGCAACAGGACGCATATCGACTTGGCAATTCAGAGAGCGCGAGAGCGCAGCGGCCGCCTACCCTAACAAACGCGCAAGCCTCTGCATGAAAAGGACTTGTGGAAGGCACGGCGTCGAACGGCCATTCGGCGGCCTGGTCGCGGAGGTCGTGGGCGGACCGTCCGACGGAGAAAACTGGACGACACCCGGCCGGCCGTCTATGGTATACAATAGTGCGTGTGGCCGACGCCGCCCGAGGCGGAGGATCGAATCATGGCCGTCGAAAGTCTGAACGTCGACCGGGACCGGCTCGCGGACCTGTGCGAGCGGTTCGGCGTTGCGCGGCTGGAGGTCTTCGGCAGCGTGGCGCGCGGCGACGCCGAGGCCGGCAGCGACCTGGACTTCCTCGTCACGTTCGAGCCCGGCGCCACGCCCGGCCTGGCGTTCGTCCAACTTCAGCGCGAACTCGAGATGCTGTTCGACCGGCCCGTGGATCTGCTGACGCGCTCGGCGGTCGAGCGGTCGCCGAACAAGTACTTCCGCCGGTTCGCCCTCCAGCGGACGGAACCTCTCTATGAGCGCGCTTGACCCGCGCCAGCGCGACCTGGTCAAATGCGAGGATATGCGGATCTGGGCCGAGCGGGCCCGCACGTTCCTCGCCTCGCGTTCGCTGGAGGAATTCCGCGCCGACCCGATGCTCCAGGCGGCCGTCGTCCGGTGCGTGGAGGTCATCGGCGAGGCGGCCCGTCTCGTTTCCGAAGACACCCGCCGCCGCGCCACGTGCCGTGCGGCCGCGCCGCAATCCTGCTTCCCTCGTCCTTCCAAATCAGGATGCATCAGGGCATGGAGGGTCTGCCGTACCATGAGATTGTGTTCTCGCATTAGTGCAGATTAGTTATCGGGTCGGCAAGGCCGCGTTGTCGGGAGCCATGCGGATCGCCAGCCCCTCGCCCTCGACCGCGCCAAACCCAGGGTCGCGGTGTTCCTGTCAGTCGATTCGCAGCCCGCCGACCGACAACCTTGACGTGGCGATCGCGTTGCCGTAAAGGACCGACCCCGGTCACCGGTTATACAGTTCCGCGAACTTCATGCGGTCGTGGAAGGTCTTCGCGTCCGGGCCCAGTGGCGAAAAGGCGGTCGTTTCGCCGTCTTCGCTGCCTGCCCGTTTGCGGAACAGGTTGAAGTACCATGGCAAACTCGTCCCTTTGCCCGTAGCCAGATCGTCTGATTTGGCCTTGAAGGGTCTGCTGCCGATCACCTGGTGCAGCGGATCCTCGTCCGATGAGGTAATCGGCAGACGCAGTTCCACCGACCAGGTGCCGTCGCCGACGTGCGCCGCCACTTCCGCCTGGGACGACCAGCCGTACCAGGCGTCTCTTGATGCGCCGCGGTCGAGATCCATCACGGCGCCGGCGGGGTTGACCACGAGTTGGTAGTATGAGTGCTTGTCGGTCTCGATCAACAGTTCCACATGATCGCCGTCCCAGATCGCCGGATCGCCGCTTTGCCGCGTGCCGATCACGGGAGGCTTGCCCGGCTCGCCTTGGCAGCGGATGCCGACGTACAGGCTGTCTTTCCACCAACGGCCGCGGAACTCGGTGGGATGCTCCGGCTTCTTGCCGGTGCGGATCTCCTTCAAGGTGCCGCGCAGGCTGTAGCCCGTCCAAAAAGGTTCCTCCAGTTTGCCGTCCATCACCAGCGTTTGGCGGGCCTCGCGCCATTTGTCCTTCGCCATGTCGATCAAGCGAAACTCCGGCAGACCCGGGGGGCGTCGTTCCTGAACTTGCGTGGCGCGATTGCGCAACGTGGCCAGAAAGGCATCCACCAGCGCGATGCGCCGGCCATAGACCGAATCCGACGGCACCGCCGCCTTGGCCCGATCGAACAGGGCCAGCGCCTGGCGGGTCACCGCCGCCTTGTTGCCGAGTTGCGCGTAGTTGGCTTCGGAAAACTCGATGAAGTGCTGCATCGCCTCGGCCGCGGGACCGTAGAACAGGCCGTAGTACTCGTCCAGCAGCAGGTCGACGTCCCGATCCGGATCCCACCACAAACGCGACATGACATAGGGATTGAGATGGCTCATTCCGGGATGGTGCAATCCGCCCTTATCCGAGGAAAGCCACACGTCCTCGCGCCAGACGTGGCCTTTGACATCTCGGAGGCCTCGGGCGATGACGTGCGGCCAGTACTGTGGCCGATACTCGCCCCGATTGGTGAACGGCGTGTAGTTCAAGGTCACCGACAGGGGGTTGTTGGTTTTCGCTTGCCATTGGCGGCGCAACTCGGCCGTGCGCTCGTGCGTTTTGTCGTCGACCTCGCGGATCGGTCGGCCGTTGGTGATTTGCACCAGCACGTTGTCGGGCAGTTTGTCGATCGATAGCGGAGGAAGCCGGTAGGTGCTGTAGGCCCCGCAGAAAACTTTCTTATCGGGGTGAGTCGTTTCCAACTCGTTCGCCACACGCACCACGAACCTCCAAACATAGTCGGATGAAATACCCGAGTGCTCGCGGTCGAGCGTCGCCTGACCTCGGCAGGCGTCGCATTGGCAATGGGTGAACCCGTCGTGCGGCATGACCGAGACGACCGGTAGATCGTAATGGTCGAACATCAGGCGGGCATAGGCCACCATTTCCTCGAAGAACCCCTTGGAAGAGAGGCAAGCGTTGGCCTTTTTGCTCTCCGTATCGCGTTTTCCGCCGGGTATCAGTACATAGTATTCCGGGTGGGCGGCTCGCTGCTTCGGGTGTTCGGTCACATAACGCTGGCCATGATGCAGGATGCCGTATTGTTCGTTGGCGCCCAGCCGCAGATACCACAACGCATCGTCGATCGAAGATGAGCTGATCATGGGCCGGCTGAGGGACCGCACCTCGAACGCCGGACGGACCGTGCGATCGACCTGGGGGAGCACGATCTGCTTGGATTCGGGCAGAATCTCTCCCAGTTCGCCCGGCATGTACCAGCGCACGCCCAGGCTGCGAAGGAACGCATACACGGCATTCAGCGAACCTCGATGGTCGTAGGTCCAAATATCCAGGTGTTTGTTGTAGTCCCGATACAGGCGGGAGGCGATCGGATTGAGCCACGGGCGGCCGGCCAGTGCGTCCCACTGCGGCTGCTTGTTGTTCAGCCAGTCGCCGTGGCTGCGGGCCCAAGGTTCGATGGGCGTGAAGTCCCGGTCGCACCCGACCAGCGCCAGCCAGTCGGGCCCGGAGACCATCCGGAAGGCGTCTCGCCCCAGGCCCTCGGCGGTCACGCCCAGCGAGCGGGCATGGTCGCTTTCACCGACGAAGATCTTCGCAGGTGTTGCCGCGGTCGGCGCCGTGACAATACCAAGCCGGGCGCCGCTGATCTTTTCGAGATAGGTCTGCAATTCGCTTGCCGCCATCCTGGCCGCCCGCGAGGGCTTCTCGGCGATAACGATCTCAGCCCGTGGACGGCCTCCCTCGACGATCCGCGGCGCGGCCTCCGCCAAATTAACGGACGCCAGTGCGAAACAACAGAGTCCGAAGACGCGAAACAGGCAACATGTCACCATCACCGGGCCCTTGCTTGTTGAGGCGTTTGCCTTGCAACGGACAGATGGCCATCAG
>CAZNYC010000225.1:0-3965 GCA_964577175.1 uncultured Anaerolineales bacterium | reverse complement strand
CACCCGCGCCGCCGGAGACGACCGCGATGCCGCGCGCGAGCGCCGCGTGATACGCCTCCTGCTGGCCCGGGTTCAGCCCGTCGGGGTCCGCGGTGCCCGGCGGAAAAGGCACCGTCCGCCACGCACGGGTCCGGAGGGTATCGTGAATGAGGCGTTCGGCCTCGTGTATCGGCGGCGTCGTCACGGCCCGGCCGTCACAGACGATCTCGCCGCGCGCCAGGAGCCGGTCGGCGCCTGCCCGGACCTGGTCCAACCCGTCCAGGGTATCCAGGACCAGCACGTCGTGGGCCTGCTCGACGAGGATCGCCCCGTCGGTCCACGTGTGACCGTGCCCGATGGCCTCGGTCAGAGAGTACCGGACGGCCGCCTCGATGCGGCCCGGGTGGTCCTTGGGCACCCCCATGCGGCGGGCGATCTTGTCCACCCGCTTGAACCCGTACCCGTCCAGGTACTGAATGAGTTGGTACGGGTCGGCCCGCAGGACACCCACCACGCCGTGACCGAACCGGTCGAGCAGGACGTCCATCTGGTGGGGCGTCAGGCCGAAGCCGGCGAGGTAGGTCCGGACCCGGTTCTCGTCGGCGTGGGCGATCCACTCATCCCGCAGCGTCTCGAGCGCCCCGCGCGGGATACGCAGGCGGGCGCGGAGGCCCTCGAGGTCCTCGCGGAGCAGGCGGTCCAGGGTCTCCCCGTCACCCGCCTCGGCCACCAGCCGCTCGGCCATCTTCGGCCCGATGCCCTTGAAGGCGCTGCCCGTGGCCAGGTAACGGGCCAGCCCTTCCGGCGTGTCCGGCAACTCATAACTCAGACGCTCGGCGTCGAACTGGCGACCGTATTTCGGGTCGTCGACCCATGCGCCCACGAGGGTGACGCGGTCCCCCTCGGCCGTGCAGAACCCCCCGCGGAACCGGTGACACCGCCCGTCCTCGGCCTTCACCAGGCCCGCCGAGAACGTCGGGCTCGTGTAGAAGAGCCGGTGGACGACGCCCCGCAGCGGGCCGGCCGTCTCAGTCGGATTCAAGGTCGAGGTACTCACGTCGCTGGGCCTCGCGCTCTTCGCGTTCTTTGCGGTCCCGCGCCATCTGCCGGAGCGATGCCGGGCTCCGCGGATGCTGGCTCCGCGGATGCGTGTTGTAGCCGCAGTACGGGCAGGTGTAGTGCCGGCCCCGCCAGAACCGAAAATCCCGGCCGCATGCCTCACACGTCCTCACGGGTCGCTCCCCTCCGTCGCCGGTGCTTCAGTTCCAGCGCCTCCTGGTTCGCCCGGTCGATGCAGCAGTCGACGTACCGCCGGCCGCTGCCGCACGGACACGGGTGGTTGTGAATCCGCCGCTCGTGGGCCGCCAGGCGCGCCTCGTGATCCGCGGTCCGGCGCCGTTCGGGGGCCGGTCCCGACTCCTGCATCCGCCTCAGGACGCTGCGGTGGGTCGGCACGCGCGTGCTCACCGGTCCCCTCCCTCCTGCTGCCGCCGGGCCACCCGCCGCAGGATGAGGTAGCCGATGAGGTCGAGTTCGGTGTCGTCGCCGGCGTACTCCGAGCCCCGGGCGATGCGGGAGAGTTTGTCGTCGATGCGGACGTCCAGTTGGGCGACGGGGCCGGCGCGCGAGAAGATGCGAAGCGGGTCCAGGGCTGAATTCCCATAAGAAGCGTTCTTCTCGAGGAGGACGGCCTTCACCTCGTCGCATACCGCCGCAATGGCGCGGGCCGGGTCGGGGGTGGTCATGGTCAGGTCCTTTCACACCGGGTGCGGACGAACATCCGCAGGTACGCCTCCGTGAACGTCCGGGCCGCCGGCCGGCTGCCGCACCAGAAGACGGGCACGCCCCACCGGTGACCGATGCGAACCGCCGCACCGAGCAGGGACGCGGGGCGCACCTCCCGGAGCGCCTTGGCCGCCCCGCCCCGCAGGACGTGGTCGAGGTCGGCTTCCACCACCACGCACGCCGCCTCCATCGCGGCGAGCCGGTCCAGTTCGGCTCCGAACCGGTCGAGATGGTGGATGACGGTGCCCGCAAAATCCGCCAGGCTTTTGCGTTCCACGGCCACCGCCGTCTCGAGGCCCTCGACCGAATAGTCGCCGGCGTCGAGTTTGCGGCGGACCGTCGGGCAGTCGAAGCCGTACGGCTCGATCTCGCGGGTGTCGACCACGATGCGGAAGGCCATGGCGCCGGCGCCTACCACGGCGCCGCCGCCTGCGAGACGTCCTCGCCCTGGGGGACCGCGATGAGGCGGTTGAAGTACACGTTCGTGTACTCGCCGTTGGTGCGACGGGTGACCTGCAGGGTCTTCCCCAAGACCGACGGCAGGTGGTTCGGCAGCGTGCTGAAGCGCTGCAGCTGGAGGCCCAGGAGCTTGAGGTCGCCCTTCACGTAGGGTAGCGACGCCCGTGTGATGACGGCGTTCTTGAAAATGTGCCGGCCCGCATGGGCGCCGGAGAGGACGACCAGGTCCCACTTCACCATCGGGTCGCCCTTGCTGCTCTCGGTGAGCTGGGCCTTGTCGATGCGGACCTGGTACTTCCCGTCCGGCACCTCCTCGAAGTCCGGCGGTTCGGCCTGGGCGTACTCCTCGTCGAAGGCCGACAGGTCCGTCCGCTGGGCGTCGCCCGGGTCCAGGGGGACGCGGTCGTCGGTCGGTGCGCTCGGGGACTGGGTCATGTCGATTCCTTTCCATCGGGGCTTGAGTAGAAGGCCGTCGCGAAGGCCTCGAAGTCGAGGGGCAACGTCTCGGGCAACCGGCCCGTCCGGTCGCCCGCCTCGTACGCGGGATGGGGTTTGGTGCGGATGACGCGCTCGATGACGGGCGCCCCGTCCTCGGCGCGGTGGGTGACCATGTCGCAGTACAGGATCATGTCCACCAGGCCGAGCAACACGCCGCGGGCCCGGTCCGGCAGGCTCGGTTGGGTCTTGGTGTACTTCTCGGTCCGGGTCTCGACCTGCTTGTCCTGGGCGTGGGAGATGAGGACGAGGCCGTAAGGGAGGCTGGCGAGTTTCGTCAGCACGCGGTGCCACTCGTTCTTGACGAACGCCCAGCCTTTGCCGTGCGGCAGGTCCCCCTCGTACTCGATGCCGTACTTGGCGCAGATGTGGTCGGTGCAGAACTTGAAGGCGTTGTCGACCGTGTCGATGACGACCGTCTTGAAGGCGTGGTCGCCGGCGGCGACGAGTTTGCCCGCCTCCAACAGGTCCGCCCACGTGTAGGTGGGGACCTTGTAGACCTCCAGTTCCCCGAGTCCCGGCTCGCACTCCAAGAACACGGCGCCGGGGAACCGGCTGGCCATTGTGGATTTTCCAGACTTGGGTTCTCCGTACAGCAAGACCGTCTTGGTGGAAAGGTCAGCCGAGGGCGTGCTCTTTTCGGTAGGCAGTTGGACCGTCATGTGAGGGGCTCCCTAAAACACGGGTTCCTGGGACTCGCCCGCCTCGATGAGTTCCTCGTGGGGCGGGCACACTTCGAACAGGTTGTCACGGACGACGGGGCTGAACCCGCTCTGGCAGTACGGCAGGTACGGGCACGGCCGCTGGTAGGAGAAACAGTTCGACGTGTTCATCAGCCATTTGCCGCGGCGGTTGGCGTCGAGGTACTGCTGGGTGATCTCCCAGACCTCCTCCTGGAGCATGCCCAGGCGATCTTCCGACAGGTAGATCCGCTCGCGGTGAAACGCCTCGGGCCGGGCGTACCACTCGGCCAGCCGGGCCTGGAACGCCTCGTCGGATTCCGGCATCTGGCGCTTGGCCGTGGACCGGCCCGACTTGTTCTTGGCGGCCAGCCCTGCGCGGCGGGCCTCGTATTCCGCCTGCGTCTCGCCCTGGCGCTGCTTCAGGCGGGTCTTCAGCAGAACGTTGTAAATGACGCCGACGACCGGATACCCCAACTCGCGGAGGTAGAAGGCGTAGAGGGCGATCTGGGTGTCGGTCCACAGGCGGTCGAGGTAATCGCCCGTCAGGCTGGAGGCGGTCTTGTG
>CAZNYC010000224.1:0-3999 GCA_964577175.1 uncultured Anaerolineales bacterium | reverse complement strand
TTTGCCGGGCCCTCGGCGACGAGTCGATCGGTGTCGAACAGGGCATCGACCTGGACCTCTGCAAGATCGACCACGTCGACCTGGTCCTGTTCGTCGCGCCGACCAAGAAGGCGGTCGAGGCGGCCTCCTCGGTCATCGCCGAGAGGTGGCGGGATGAGGTCCCCAGGCGGTACGTGCTCACCAGCGCCACCGAATGCTTGAGTGAGGATTTCGATTGGGTGGGACTCCTGGAACGCTCGGCGTAAGGAAACTCAAGATGGGAATGTTTGACATTCCATACCGCGATCCCGTGCGGGATTGCATCGAAGATCTTGAGATCAACACCGAGATCACAACCCAGGGCGGCGTGGTCTTCTACGAGAACCCCTGGGTGTATGAGCCGGCCCTCTCCAAAAAGTTGACGGATCTGGAAAACCGGCTCGAGGGCAGCGAGGTCGTGCCCCCCGTACCCGACCCACTCGCGATTAAGCCGGAGCCGGGACCTCACCTGTCCGAGTTGCCCGGCCCGCGGAACCCCGATCCGCCGGCGCTCGAGGAAACCGGCACCAGGGGTTACGCCGGTCCGCCGGCAGCCCCCGCCGCTGTGCCGCTCGTCGCCCGCGACGGGATCGCGCCGCCCTCCTACCGCCCCCGCCTCGGCGGCAGCGCCGGTATCAAGTACGTAGGCCCCTCCACGGATTCTCGATTATGCCCCAGAGATAATAGCGAGAGAGACATCGACGAGTGCAGGGATTGTCAATATTGGGACAAAGATGCCGAGACCTGCCGCTATGAAGAACAGGCCGCGGAGGCCGACGAAGCTGGCGGCTAAGAAACGTGAACCGAACCGTCGTCGTCTCCCGGCACCGACTCCTTTCGGCGCGAGGCAAGCAAACGCCGTTTCGAATGGCCGACCGACAAGGGTCGCAAAGTCCAGAAGGGAGAAGGACACGATGTGCGCGAAGCGATCGACGGGCCAAAGGGCCGCGAGCGGAACAAAGGAGTGGGCCGTTCGCAACGCCAATTGCTGCAGGGGGTGCTCAAACGGCTGCATTTACTGCTACGGCCGCTCGGTGAACGTGCGATTTGGCCGGATGGCCCCCGAGGACTGGGAGAACGAGGTCGTCCTCGAACGGGAGGCGTCGAAATCGCGACGCCGCGTTCCGGGGGTGACCATGTTCCCCAGTACGCATGACATCACCCCCAACAACCTGCCGGCGTGCGAACGGCTCTTGAAAAACTTCCTCAAGGTCGGCAACCACATGCTCGTGGTGTCCAAGCCGCGTCTGGCGTGCATCCAACGGCTCTGTGACGAACTCGCGGCCTACAAGCACCAGATGCTGTTCCGCTTCACTCTTGGCGTCATGGATGCCGAGCTCCGCAGCTTCTGGGAACCCGGGGCTCCCGAGTTCACCGAGCGACTGGCCAGTCTCCGGTATGCGTCGGAGGCCGGATACGCGACGAGTGTCAGTGCTGAACCCCTGTTGGAGCCGTGGAATGTCCAGACCCTGGTGGACTCCGTCCAGCCGTTCGTTACCCACAGCATCTGGATCGGGAAGGCCAATCATCTTCGGCGACGGACCGCGTGGAAACTTCGCCCCGACGACCCCGAAATCGTCAGGCTCGAACGTTGGCAGACCGACGAGAAGCTCCTCAAAATCTACAAGTTGCTCAAGGCCGACCCGCTCATCAGGTGGAAGGACTCCTACAAGAAGGTCGTTGGGCTCCGCCGTCCGCAGAAACCCGGCCTCGATGTCTGAGGTCTTCAGGATACGGGAGGTGGCACTTCGTACGCCCAGAATCTCTTTCCAGAGGGCAAAGCCACTGGCCCGGGAATCGGGGAGCCCGTGGCCAAGAAACCCGAGCGAAACGCCGCACCCAGGAGCAAATCATGAAGATCGAAACGAGCGACCTCGACCGTGCCCTGACCCTCGCCCGCCGGATGGTCGAAGACCAGGACTGCCGCTGCGCGACGTGCGACGGGCGGTTCGAGGTGACGAGCGAGACGGTCATGCTCTCCGGCGCCGGCCCGCTATTTCGTCGCAAGTTGGCCAAACTGCGTTTCGAGTGCACCGCCTGCAACACCCGTACGTCGTTGCCATGGGGCTTCGAGGAGGAACTGGCCGGCCGCTTGGCCGCCGGTGAGGACCCGAAGAAGTCCACGTCACCCGACGTCTGCCCCGAGTGCGGTGCCCGCATGGAGCCGAATGGCAGGTGTTTCGTTTGCCGCGGGTGCGGGCACTCAACGTGCGGGTGACAGGTTCTCACGCATCGCGCCCCGTAAACACGAGGGGATGACGATGAGGGATTGCCAGAAAGCCGAGCGGGCCGCCGATCCTCCATGGCCGCCCCGCCCCGACACCTTCGGCCGGCTCTTGACGCCGGTCGAGGCCGCCCAGTACCTGCGGCTGGACGAGACCGGCCACACGCCGCGGGCGGCCCTTCGGACCCTCACCTACTGGCGCCAGCGCGGGGAACTGAAGGCCACGAAGTACGCCCGCCGTCTCTGGTATCGCAAGGAGGAACTCGACCGTTTCCTGGAGGTGAAGACCGAGTCCTAGCCGCTCCTCAAATCTCCCTTGCGCCCCGGCCGGGCCGCCGGTATACTGGCCCTGGGTCAGTCGTCACTGGTGGCCTTGGGCCCGAAACGGGCCGGGAGGATTCACCATGGCGACAACGAAGGTTGGTGTCTATCGGAGGTGGAAGGGACCGATTCCCAAAGACCGGGCGGGACAGCCGCTGTCGAAGAGCGAATGGCCCAAGCGGCGGGCCTGTTCGTGGATGGTCCGCTGGTTCGGTCTGGACGGGAAACGGTACGGAAGAACCTTTGGCACGAGAAAGGAGGCCGAGCGGTTCGCAGAGACGAAGCAGAGGGACATCCGGGGCGGGAAAGCCGACCCGCCCCCTGCCATCAGCCTGTCGGCATTCCGTACGGAGCACGCAGCCGTTATGCCGGGAACCGTTGCACCGAGCACGCTGGCGTTACATTTGGCCGCCCTCGACCTTCTGGCCGACCAGGTCGGGGGCGACCGGCCGCTGCACCGCATCGCCAGCCGGGACATCGAGCGGTTCCGGGCGAAACGCCTGGAGACGGGTCTCAGCCCGGCCTCGGCCAACCGCGAGCTTCGGACGCTCAAGCGCATCTTCAACCTGGCGGCCCTGCGCGGGTACCTGGCCGCCGGCGCGAACCCGTGCCTGGCGCTTCCCAAGAAGCGGGTCGCACGCAAGCGGCCGCCCTATTGCACCCCGGAGGCGTTCCAGGCCGTCTGCGAGGTCGCGCCGGATACCCTGTGGCAGGCGTACCTCGTGACGCTCTACACCACGGGCCTGAGGCTCCGCGAGGCCATGAACCTGACGTGGCACGACGTGGACTTCCAGGCGGGCCAGCTCCACGTGACGCGCAAGACGGCCCGCGGCTACGTCCAGGCCTGGCAGCCCAAGGACCACGAGATGCGGTCGGTCCCGCTTCCGGACCGGGCCGTTACCCTCTTGGCCGCCTGGGAAACCGCGGCGCCGGAGGAATGCCCCTACGTGTTCATGGAGCACGGCCGGTGGGCGTACTACCGGGAGCGGGTGGACCGGAAGCGCTGGCGGGAAGGGCAGGACCTCGTGAACAACCAGCTCCGCCGCTTCAAGACGCTCTGCCGCCGCGCGGGGGTGGGGCCGTATACGCTGCACGACCTGAGGCGGTCGTGCATCACGAACTGGGCCCGCCACCTGCCGGTCCACGTCGTGCAGGAGCTGGCCGGTCACAGCGACATCCAGACGACGCAGCGGTACTACCTGAGCGTCCACGAGGAGGATCTGGCGAGGGCTCGCCGTGTTCAGAACGACCTGGTGGGCGGCGTACCGACGCAAGGCCCGACTGACACAAAACGGACACATCGGGGGCAAAGCCGGGCATTTCCGCCGACGAAGGGCGCACGCGGCAAATCGTAACCCATTGCCAAGGCGAGACTTAGAAGTGGCGTCCCCATGAGGATTCGAACCTCAAACCTTTGGCTCCGGAGGCCAACGCTC
>CAZNYC010000223.1:0-4083 GCA_964577175.1 uncultured Anaerolineales bacterium | reverse complement strand
TGCTTCGGCGAGTACGGCTTGTCGGCGTTGGTGCCCGCGACGGGGTCGATGACGTTGCCCTCTTCGTCCAGCAGGTGAAACGGCGGGCAGACGCCGTCGACCCGCGGCGGGGGGGCCTGGGTGTCTCGTGCGTCCTGTGCGGCCAGGGCGTTCCAGGTGGCCGCAAGGGCAAGGACCGCCCCGAGTGCACAGACCACCGCCGCCATGCGGCAGTGACGGCGTTTCTTGTCCGGCCTCGCGCATCCTGTCATCACGGTGGCCTCCCCATACGGTTTCGCCGGTCCATCCGGCGCGTTCCTCGGCGTGCCCCGGGCCGGCCTCGGCCTGCCGGCGTGGGCGCCGCCCTGCGGATTCGCTTTAAGCCAGCAGGGTCTTGATGGCGTCGGGGTCGGGCACCTTGCCGGCCACTTTGACGACGCCGTCGACGGCCAGGGCGGGCGTCATCATGACGCCCATCTGCATGATCTCGTTGATGTCGGTCACCTTCTGGATTTCGTACTCGAGGCCGAGGGCCTTGGCGGCGGCCTCGGCGTTCTCGGCGAGTTTCTTGCACTTCGGGCACCCGGTGCCCAGGATCTGGAGTTGCATTATCGGGTCTCCTTGTTGTGGCCGCCGACCGAAAAGGCCTGGCGGGGACTCTGCATCATACGGACCAAGGCCTCCCGAACCGGCATGCCGACCGTCACGCCCAAGGCGGCGGCCGGCGCGTTCACCTGCCGGACCTTGGCGTCGAGTTCGCCTTCGATGCCGCGGTCGCTCCACTCCTTCGCGACGGCCGCGGCGGTGCCGCTCGATTCCATGCCGGCCACGTCAAAGTTGGGGCACACCACCACGCCGTGGTCGGCGCGAAGCAGGTATGCGAGCGGGGCGCCGTCGGCCCGGAGCAGCCGGGCCCCCACCACCTGCCTGCCCGCGACCTCAAGTGTGACGGTTTCGACGACGGGCTTCTCGGCCCGGGCCGGGTCGCTGCCGGGATCGCCCGGAGACGGCGCACAGCCCGAAATCGCTGCCAGGACCGTCAGGACGGCGTACGTTGTTCGCAGATGGTGTTGCGACATAGCCGAATTCCTGGAGATCATCCCCTGTCTGCCGAAGCCAACCGGGGTCGGCGCGGCCAATTCCCTGTGAGGCGCTGTGTTATGCCATCCGCGCCTTGGCCAGGGCGGCGCGGGCGGCCTCGGCCACCTGTTCGTCTGCTACCGCCGCCCCTTTCTGCTTTTCGATGCCCAAGTCGGTCACCTTGACCTGGACGTAGTTCGTGATGCCGTGGCGCTGGAAGATCTTCTTCGCGCAGTCCAGCGGGCAGCCGTCCAGCACGAGGTTCAGGTCGGCGTCGCGAGCCGTCTGGACCATGCCCTGGATGTCGGCTCCCAGGCCGGCCAGGCAGAACATGGTGCCGCGGCCTTCGGTCATCAGGGCACGGGCGGCGCGGTCGGCGATCTCGGCCACGTTCGCCCCGCCCGAACAGGCGTACAGAAGCACGTTCTTGCCGCTGCCCCCTCCGCAGCATGACGAGGCAGCCGCGGGCTTCGGCGCTGGACAGCACTCGCTCATAGTCTCCTCCTCGTTCACCGGCCCCGTCCCCTTGTCGGCCCGGCGGCACTTCGCCAGGCATGACGGGAACCTCTATCGAAGCACGGCCGCCTGCTGTTTGGCCCGTTCCCTGAGCATCGTTTCGACGCACTCGAAGAAGCCGACGACGCACGGCAACTGGAGCGAGTAGAAGACCTGGTTGCCGCGCTTCTCGTCCCGGACGATGCCGGCGCTCTTCAGAACCGCCAGGTGCTTCGAGACGGTGGACATGTCGGCGCCGACCATCTCCGTGAGGTCGCAGACGCACCGCTCGCCGCTCGCGAGTTCGTTCACCATGAACAGCCGCGTCGGATGGCCGAGCGCCTTGAACACCCCGGCCCGCGCCTGGAACCGTGCTTGGGTTCGCCTGTCCATCGAGGTCTCCGCCAGATTCGTGGTCATTTGGCATAATAGCCACGGACCCTTCGGCCGTCAAGATGATAATCTGCGGCTGGGGCCGTCATGCCAGGCGTGGGGCGGGTGGTTCGCATCGCTTTGGCGGCGCGGGCGGTCTCGCCGCCCCCTTCAGCCATGGCCGGTCACTGCCACCCGCTTCACGTTTCCCCTGGCACCATGGAGCGGCAGACTTCCAGCAGGGCCTCTCTCAAGTGTCCGTAATCGCCGCCGAACACGGGCCGGCAGCGCGAGACCTCGGCTTCGCCCGCATGAACGCGGACGGCGAAGGCCAGGCACGTGGCCTCGCCGCACGCGCGGCAGTTGGTGGCGGGCAGGCGCTTGAAGATTTCCAGGGCCGGCGGCTTCTGGCGCATCTCATCCGAGGGGGTGATTTCGTCCCGCCTCGCCCACACCTGGTTTACGCGCCGCCGGATCGCCTCCAGCGTCCGCCAGGCGTCCACGATCTCGTCGGCCTTGGCCACGGCGATCCGCCGGGCGTACATCGAGACCATGCGGTAGCCGTCCATGAAGGTGAACGTGGGCCCCCGGGCGTTGTAGCAGGCCTCCTGCATCTCGGCGTTCAGGAACGGGAAGACCTCCGTCAGGTCGCCCGCCAGGTGGGCGATCAGGCGGATCTTCGCCGTGTCCGCCACGCACGGCGCCAGGACCATGATCCGCGCCTCGCCGAAGACGTCCTCGCCATAGGCGGGCGGCTCCTCGGCCGGGACGGCAATCCGGGCGGGCCGGTACTCGACCCATCCGGCCGAGACGACCTCGGCCGCGCCGCGCGGCGCAAGGGCCGCCCGCCCCTCGGCGTCCGTGACCAGGGCCGGCACGCCGACGAGGCGATACGCCGGTTCAGGGGAGACCGCCTCAAACGCCGCGCCGCAGCCCGCGAGCCGCGCCCGGGCTCTTTCGAACTCAGCCCTCTCCGCAAACGTGGTGACGGAAGCGGTCATGCGTTTCCCCGGGCCTCTTCACCGGCACGGCTGCCGCCGGTCACGATGAGATAAACGCAGGGCATCACGCAGAGGGCCACGACGATCTCGAAGACGAGGCCGCCGATGGCGCCGATGGCCATGGGCTGAAGGAGGTCGCCGCCTTCGCCCAGGTTCAGCGCCAAGGGAACGAAGCCCGCGATGGTGCTCGTGGTGGTCATGATCCGTGGCCGCATGCGAACCATGGATGCCTTCAGGATGGCATCGAAGGGGGTGTGCCCTTGCTTTCGTCGCAGTTCCTCGGCGAAGTTCAGCAGGAGCGCGCCGTCGTTGGCGATGGCGGAGACCACGATCAGCACGCCGATGGCCACCGTGGCGCCCATCGCCGTGCCGGTGACGTACAGGCCGCAGACCATCCCGATCAGGCAGACGGGCAGGCAGGCAAGGATCAGCAGCGGCAGCCTCAGGCTCTCGAACTGCACAGCGAGCACGACGAAGGCGAAGAACACCGCGAAGCCCAGGACCAGGTAGGCGGTTCGGATCATGCCGGCCATCATCTGGGCCTGGCCGCCCATCTCGAAGTACACGCCCGGCGGCGCCTCGAGGGCGGCGACGGCGGCCTGGGCCCTCCGGACGGCCTCGCCGACGCTGATGCCGGCCGAATCGGCCCGCACGATGACCTGTTTGGCCTGGTCCTCGCGCACGATCTCGACGGGGCCGACGGCCCGCCGCACATCCGCAATCTCGTGAAGATAGTGCTGGCTGCCGCTGCCGCTTTCCAGCACCAGTTGTTCGAGGTCGCGCTTCCCCGTGATCTGGCTCTCCGGAACCATGACGCGAATGTCGTAGTACTCCGAACCGTCGCGGTATTGGGTCGCCACGGCGCCGTGAACGAGCGAGCGGAGCGTTTCGGCCACCTCCCGCACCGGGATGCCCAGCGCCGAGGCTCGGGCCCGGTCCACGTACACGCGGTACTCCGGCTTCGTCATGTCCATGGAGATGTTGACGCCGGTGAGCCCGTCGATCTGCCGCAGCTCCGAGGCGACCTTCTGGGCGAAGGCGTGGACGGGCGCCAGGTCGGGCCCCTTGACCTTGACCTCGACCTCCTGCTCCCCGATCTTTCGGATGCCCTTGATCTTCATGTGCATGACGGGGGTCTTGGCGCCGGGCGCGGGGA
>CAZNYC010000222.1:0-4103 GCA_964577175.1 uncultured Anaerolineales bacterium | reverse complement strand
CGCCGCTCGTGCCGCCCTCGAACGCCGACAGCAGGTCGCTCGTGTAGCCTCCCGGGTCGATGGTCGCGCCGTCGGGAACGGCCTCGGCCTCGCCGAACACGAGGCCGAGCGCCTTGGCGAGCGCCGGGGCCGGCGGCTGCGCGTCGGCGGGAATCCACACCACCGGCGGACGCGGGGCGGCCAACAGGCCGTCCGCGGCGGGGGGCTTGGCGCCCACCCAAAACACGAGGCCGGCCGGGGCGAGGTCCGCATGGTCGACGCCGCCGACGGCCGAGCGCGTCACGTGCCGCGGGGCCTCCGTCTCGCCCGCGAACGCCGCCTCCACCAGGTCCGCCGACCGGACGCGGGCGCCCGGCTCCTCGGCGGCGTCGACGAGGAGGACGTGCACCGCGTGCGAAGCCGCCGCCGTGAAGTACCGCGCGTTGTCGATGGAAAGGGCGTCCTCGGCCGCCAAACGGACCTCGCCCTGCCAGGGGCCGGGGCCCGGGACGGGCAGGCGGAACTCGGCCCGTCCGCGGCCGGTGAACGACCGGCCGGCCGCCCCCATGGCGGGGTCGGCCAGGTCGAGCCGGACGGTGACCTCGGCGTCGGGGGCGGCGGCGCGGGCGTCGGCCGTGACCGTCAGGACGTGTCCGCGGCCGTTCTCGGCCGGGGCGACGGCGACGGCAGGGGGGGCCAGCCAGGCGTTCGCCTTTGCGCCGGGGGCGACGAGAAGCGTCACGTCCGCGTCCGCGTCGCCGAACCCATCCGGCGGCACGTCGGCGAGGGCGGCGGGCGTGGCGTCGGTCGCCACGACGAGGCGAGCGGCACCGCCGTCGGCACTTTCGTCTGCGGGGGCGAGGGCCTCGCGGAGCGTCCGGCCGAGCGGCTCGCTCCCCCAGCCGGGGTCGGGCATCGCCGCGAGCGCCCGGCGGACCTCCTCCGGCGAGCCCTCGGCCCCCCGGCCGTCCGTCAGGGCGAGGGTGACCGCGGCCTCGTCCGAAAGTGCCCCGAGTAGGCGGTCGAGGCGCGCGCGGGCATGGGCGAACGCCGTAAGGCCGTGGGCGTCGCGGAACCGCATGCTGGCCGAGGCGTCGAGGACGAGGAGCCACCGCCCCGCCGGTCCCGCCGGTCTGCCGCCGAGGCGCGGCCCGGCGAGCGCGAGGACGATCAGCGCCACAGCCGCCAGACGCAGGGCGAGCAGACCCAGCCGCTTCAGCCACATCCGCCCGCGGGCCGCGGCGTGGGCGCCTTCGGCGAAACGGGCGGTGGGCAGTTCGACCTTCCGCGGTCGCCGGCGGCCCAGGAGATGGACCACCAGCGGGATCACCAGGGCCACCAGGCCCACCAGGATGGCGCGGTCGATGAAGGTCATGGCGATGCGTTTCGTCTGCCGGGTGGCACCGGCGGCTCGTCCGCCGGAGCGCCTCCGGCGTGTGGCCCGGCCGGTCTTGTCCGGCCGGGAGAGCGCCTCGACCCGGCCGGACAAGACCGGCCGGGCCACACAGGGGCGCGCCCACATTATCGCGCCGGGCGGGGAGGGCTGCAACGGAAACCGGCGGGCGGAGAGGTGTCAGGCACCGCCCCGGCCAGAGGTGCCAGACACCGCGCGCGTCCCACGATTTTTCTTTTCGCCGCGCGGCCGGGGCGTGTAGAGTGGGTGGCTGGAAGGGGTTCGCCCAAGCCGTCGGACCCAGCCGAAAGGAGGCCGTCAAGCCATGGCCAAAATGTCCATGAACGTTCGCATCCGGCTCAGTACGATGATGTTCCTCCAGTACATGCTGATCGCGGTATGGTTCGTGCAGTTGACCGCCTACGTGAAGAAACTGGGGATGGGCGGTCTGGAGATGGCGCTGATCGGCAGTTCGATGGCCCTGGGGTGCCTGGCCTCGCCGCTCGTCGGGATGATCGCGGACCGCAACTTCTCGTCCGAGAAGGTTCTGGCGTTTCTGAACCTGGCCACGGGGGCGTTGCTGCTGGCCTCCACGCAGGTGACCACCCCGTTTCCGTTGTTCATGCTGCTCCTGGTCACGATGGTGTGTTACATGCCGACGTGGGGCCTGACGAGTTCCATCGCGATGACGCACAGCCCGTCGGAGAAGTTCCCGCAGATCCGGGTGTTCGGGTCCATCGGGTGGGTGGCGGCGGGCCTGTTCAGCCTGGCGGCCGGCTTTCTCTGGGACGTGAAGATCGACGGGACGGCGATTCCGCTGTACTGCGGGGCGGCGGTGGCGGGGGCCAGCGGGCTGTTCGCCTTCGTCTTGCCGCACACGCCTCCGCCCGCCAAGGGGCAGAAGACCTCCGTCGTGGACGTCATGGGCCTGCGGTCGCTCGTCCTGATGAAGGACTGGCGTTTTGCGGTTCTGATTCTGGGTTACCTGGTCGCAACCATCCCGTTCTCGGCTTACTGGACCTTCCAGGCCGCCTTCCTCTCTGCCAAGGGCTTCGAGTATGTGACCGCGACGATGAACTGGGGACAACTGGTTGAGATCTTCGTCATGCTGCTGGTGCCGCTGGCCATCGCCCGGTTCGGGTTGAAGTGGACCGTCGTGCTCGGCCTGGTCGTCCTTACCGTCCGCTACGTGGCGCTGGCTCTAGGCAACAACTACGAGCAGGAACCGCTTTACTATACGGCCATCCTGGTGCACGGCATCATTTTCGGCTTCTTCTACGTGGGGTCGCAGATTTATGTGGACCGCAAAGCACCGAAGGAGATGAAGGCCCAGGCCCAGGGCCTGCTGTTCCTGATCTTCGGCGTGGGCCTGCTGCTGGGCAACTTCATCAACGGCTGGATCATCGAAATCAACACCGTGACCGAAGGCGCGGAGAAGATCACCAACTGGCAGCCGCTGTGGAACATCAACACCATAGCCTCCGCCATTCTCGTGCTCGTGTTCGCCATGCTCTTCCGCGACAGGGTGGCCGCCAAGGGCTACAAGGCGCCCGAGGAGGCGGAGGCGGAAGCGGAGAGCGACGCCGAAATGACGCCCGCTCCCACCCCGCCTACCGAAGAGATCGAGGAAGAAGTCGGCGGCGAGGGCGAAGCCGAACCGCCCACCGGCGAGGACGAGCCGGGCCCCGGCGAGGACGAAACGGCGTAGACGCACCGACGACGGATTCCCGCGCGGTGGGCCGGGAGGCCCGCCGCGCGGCAGTTTTCCCGCGCGTCCAACGGCGCGGGAAACGGCCAGGGCGGAGGAAGGTGTCCGGCCGCTCCCGCGGCCGGCTCGAACGGCGGCGAGCCGCACGCCCGTCCGCCGCTGGTGCCGTCACGTTTTGTATTACACCTTGAACGGCCCTCGCCGTTGTCTTTACCCTGTCTGTGTCGTTCTCCGCGCTCTGCGTGCCCTGCGTTGAAACCGGCACGCCGGGGCCGGTTCCACTGCGCGGCCCGGCCGTGCCGCTTCGCGCTGAAAGGAGCCGTCCATGTCCCGCTTGCCCGCCGTCCTCTTTGTGGCCGCGAGCCTGCTCTTCTTCGCCCCCGGCTGCGCGCCGAGCGAGCCCGAGCCGGAGCCGGTGCCCCAGAAGGACGCCGGGGCGCCGCCGTCGCCCGCACCGTCCGAGGGCGAGGCGCCCGCTCCCGTCGACCCCGACGCCGCGGCCACCGTGGCCGAGAGCGCCAACGCCTTCGGCCTGGCCGTCTACGACCAGGTGCGGGGCGAGGAGGGGAGCCTTTTCCTCTCGCCCTACAGCATCGCCTCGGCCCTGGCGATGACGTGGGCGGGGGCGCGGGGCGAGACGGCCGACGAGATGGCCGAAACCCTCCGCCTCCCCGCCGGGTGGCGCGACGCCCCGCCGCAGGTCCACGACGCCTTCGGGCAGTTGACCGCGTCGATGAACGATCCCGACGCCGCCTACGACCTCTCCGTCGCCAATGCCCTCTGGGGGCAGAAGGGGTACGGTTTCCGCGACGCCTTCATCGGGCTCCTGGACGAGCATTACGGGGCCGGTCTGCGGGAGGTCGATTTCCACGATGCCACCGAAGAGGCCCGCCAAACCATCAACGCGTGGGTCGAGGAGAAGACCGAGGAGAAAATCACGGACCTCATCCCGCGGGGCATGCTCGTGCCCCAAACGCGGCTCGTGCTGACGAACGCCATCTACTTTCTGGGCACGTGGCGGTT
>CAZNYC010000221.1:0-4242 GCA_964577175.1 uncultured Anaerolineales bacterium | reverse complement strand
GTTGGTGCGTTGAACGGCGCACTCGGATTGCGGATTTCAGATTTCGGAAGGAACGACAACCGCAAAGACGGGCGGGGGCCGCGTAACGCCTTTTCTCTAAACGACTTACCGAGGGCCAATGACCAAGGACAAGTGACAGCCCTTGCCCTTCGGGTTTCTGATTGACACGCGCGGCGGCGCGCGGTAAGAATCGTGTGTTGCCGCCCTGCTGCGCCCGGCCCGCTGCGTCGCCGCCACACCCCGCATCCCCGCACGGCCGAACTGCGCGCCCGGACGATGAACGGAAGCGCGGTGGGGCTCCGCACCCACCGCGCCCTGCACGAGGCGCGGCGGGTACGGAGACCCGCCGCGACCAGGGCGTAACGCGCCCGGGCGCCGATGATTCGGGAGGAGGTTCCGCATGTATCGACACATTCTGCGGCTCTTGTCCGATGTGTTCGGCGACGCGGCCGAACTCGTCCTCGCCGTCGGTCTGGGCGTCCTGGCGGTGGCGGTGCTGCTGCTCCTGGCGCGCTCCTGGCGGCAGGGGGTCGAGGCCGCCCGACGCCGCGGCGGATGGCGGGCCGTCCTCATGGGACTCGTCAACGGCCTCCTCACGCTGCTGGTCGGCGGCACGCTGGTGGGCGCCTTCGGCGGGGCCATGCTCGTCCAGTCCGGCCTCTTTGACGAGCGGCACGGCCAGGTCACCCAGCGCAACTACGAGGCCATGCAGACCAACTGGGGCAAACCCCACGAGCAGCGAGAACTCCGCGTCACCCACACCGTCACCGAGGAGAAGACCTTCTTCCTCCTGAAGGACGGCCGGCAGATTGCCGAGGACGAACTCGGCAACGTCAATCCCCAGCAGATCGGCGAGGCCCCCGTCCAGATCACCCGCGAGGTCCGCCGCACCGTCCCGCAGAACTCCATCGTGACGAGCGCCGTCGCCGTCGACGTCCGCCTCGACTACCGGCCCAAGGGCTCCGCCTTCTACACCGGGTACCACGACCGGTGGCACCTCGCCTACGCCGTCTGCAACCGGAGCACGCAGGCGACCGAGGCCCGGTTCCGCTTCCCCATGCCGGCCACGCACGGCGAGTACGACGGCTTGGCCATCCGGGTCGACGGCGAGGACTGGATGGATCGCGTCGTCCTCGAAGACAACGCCCAAGCCTGGACCATGCCCATGCAGCCCGGCCAGGTGGCCCGGGTCGAGGTGGCGTACGCGTCGCGCGGCATGGAGTACCTGCGGTACACGCCCGCTCCCATGGCCCATCGCGAGGCGCAGAAGGTGACGATGCGCCTCTTTCCGGACGCGGCCGAGGACGGCGAACCCGCCCGCGGCCCGCAGCGGCTCGTGTGGGAGGAACACATGGCCCTGCCCGTCGGGTCCACCACGCCGGGCACCCGCACGGACTCCCCCGCCGCCGGCGAGCCGATGGTCCTGGCGTGGGACATGACCTCCGCCGCCACCAGCCTCGGCATGGGCATCATCCTGCCGGACATCAAGCAGCCCGGCTGGTACGTGGCCCGGCTGCTGCACGAGGCCCCCCTGGGCCTGGCGCTGCTCGCCGGGGCCCTGGTGGTCACCTGGATGCTCCTCGGCCGCCGGACCCATCTCTTCAGCCTGGGCGTCCTGGTGGTGGCATATTATCTCTTCTACACCATCCTGGCGCATACGTCGGACCATCTGGCGTCGTTCACGGCCTGTTTCGTGCTGGCGGCGATCGCCACGCTCGGCCTGTCGGCAGGGTACCTGTGGCTGGGCTGGGGCCGGACCTTCGCCGCCCACCAGTCGCTCGCCCTCGTGGCGGCCTTCACCGTGTACTACCCGCTCGCCGTCGTCTTCGACGACCACACCGGCCTCATGCTCCAGGTCCTGTACTGGCTTCTGGCGGCGTACGCGGCGGGGCTGGCTGTCGTCATGCTCTGGCGCCGCCGCAGCGGGGCGGGGGCCGAGGCGCCATGTTGAGCCGCCGACGCATCGTCGGCGCCGCACACGCGCCGGGTGCCACGGATGGCTTGTCAATCCGTGCGCTGAAACCGCGGGGCACCGATGGGCAAGCCATCGGTGGCACCGCCGCATCGCCGTCCCGTGTCCGCGCGTCCCGCAAAATCGTTTGACCTGCCGCCTGTTCAGGCTAGAATCAAGGGTGTGTTTGCGTGTCGGAGGGGACGGTCGTGCGCCCCTTCCCGGCACCGATGCCGCACGTCGATTCCGGTTGGAAAGATCCATGGCCCACGTGTTCGTGGCGTGCCCCGAGTGCGGGGCGGGCTACAAGATCGCGAAAGAGCATCTCAGTACCCCGGCCCTCTGCCGGTCCTGCGGTCACCGGTGGGTCCCGGCCGAGACGCGCCGCGCCCACGAGGGAGGCGAGTCGTCCGCCGAGAAGACATCGCCCGACCGCAAACCGCCCCCGTCCAAGGCCGCGGCACCGAAGGCCGACGCCACGCCCCCCGCCAAGCCGCCCGCCGAGTCGAAGCCGGCCGGGAAATCTGCCCCCGAGGCGTCTGCGCCCAAACCCCCGGCCCCGAAGCAGCCGGCCGCCCCCGCGCCCCCCGCCGGCAAGAAGGACGGCGCCCCGGCCGACGCGCTCGAGGCGATGGCCCGGGCCGCCGGCGGCAAGGGAGGGAAACCGCCCGCCCCCAAACCCGGCTCCCCCGCCCGCGGGGCCGCCAAACCCAAGCCGGCCGACGCCGGGGGCGATCCCCTCATCGGCAAACAGGTCAACGGGTTCAAGATCCAGGGCCGCCTCGGCACCGGCGGGTTCGGCATCGTCTACCGGGCGTTCGACACGAACCTCGAACGCTCCGTCGCGATCAAGATGCTGCCCGCGAACCTCGCCAAGGCCGGCCAGGGCGTCGTCGAACGGTTCCTCCGCGAGGCCCGCAGCGCCGCGAAACTCGCCCACCCGAACATCGTCACCATCCACCAGATTTGCCCGTTCAATAATACCTATTATATCGTGATGGAACTTATCGACGACGGGGCCCTGCACGAGGTGCTCGGGAAGAAGCGGCACCTGACGCCGGAGGAGGCCACCCGCATCGTCCGCGCCGCCGCCGAGGGCCTCGGCCACGCGCACACGCGCGGCATCATCCATCGCGACATCAAGCCCGGCAACATCATGCTCACCAGCGACGGCCAGGTGAAGGTCAGCGACTTCGGCCTCGCCCGCGACGTCCTCCAGGGGCAGGACATCGTCGGCGCCGGGCACAGCCTCGGCACGCCGCGCTACATGGCCCCGGAGCAGGCGCTCGGCGAGGAACCCACCGCCGCCAGCGACCTCTATTCCCTGGCCGCCACCTACTTCGTCCTGCTCACCGGCCACGCGCCGTTCGACGGCACGGACGAGCGGGAGATCATGAAGAAACAGGTCCAGGCCCCCGTGCCGGACCCGCGGTCGTTCCGGCCGGAACTTCCCGCCGCCGTCTTCCGCTTCTTCGAGAAGGCGATGGCGAAGGAACCCCCCGACCGTTACTGCGTGGCCGAGGACTTCATCGAGGCCCTCGACCGCCTCGACTTCTCGCGGGCCGACTCCGACCTCACGGACTCCCAGGACCTGGTCGACCAACTCGGGACGGCGACGGCGTCGGACCGGGGCTCGCACCTCTCGCAGACCCTCGGCCGGGCCGTCAAACGGGCCCAGCGCCACCGCACCCCCATGAGCGAAAGCGCCGTCGACGAGGTCCTCGGGGCCGGCACGGCCGTCGGACGCAAGGCCGGCTGGAAACTCTGGATCCTCATCGGCGTGCTGGCCCTGCTGGTGGTCGGCGGGGCCGTCGCCGCCGCCATCCTCCTCGCTCCGGGCGAGGGCAGGGAAACCGGGGAGCCTGGCGAGGCCGGGGAGGCCGTTGTCACGCCCGGCGCCGAGCCCCCGCCCGAGGGGGCGCCCACCGAGCCCCCCGCCGAAGACGAGCCGCCGCCCGCCCCCACGGAAAAACCGCCCGCCAGCCCCCTCGAGGACGTCGCCCAGGAGGTCCTGAAGGAGGTCCAGGCCTACGAAAGCGATCCCGACACCCCGACCTACCGCCTCATGAATATGTACAGAGAAAATGTCATCGATGTCTACCCAAGCACGAAGGCCGCCGAGACGGCCGCCGAGGCCATCGAGCGGCTCGAGAAGGGTGAACGCCTCGGGGCGGACGGCGACGCCGACGACGAACCGCCGGCTGAGGCGACGCCCGACGACGGCGCGTCGGACGAGAAACCCGCCGAGGAAACGCCCCCCGACGAAGGCCCGGCCGAAGAGACGCCCGCCG
>CAZNYC010000220.1:0-4296 GCA_964577175.1 uncultured Anaerolineales bacterium | reverse complement strand
GCGTTTTCTCAGAGTATCGATTCTGGAACGCCGTTCGGGCCGCGAACGGCGCGCCGCGAGCCGTCCGCCAAACGACCTGTGGCGTCCCAATCGCCGGCTCAGCACCGCGGTGGGACGGCAGGCCCGCCGCCCACCCGCGCGAAACGCCGAGACCCGTTCTGCCTGGGCCGGTTCAACCCTGGGGACGCCTCCATCTCGGACGCCGGCCCGTCGGAAAGCCCGTCGCGATGCCTCGTCTGCCCGCGCTGCCGATGCCCGCCGCCCTCGCCCTGCTTGCCGTGTGTCTGCTCCCGGCCGGTCCGTCCGCAGCCAAGCCGTACGCCCGCACCGTCACCGTCCGCGAGCCGATCGGGTACACGTGGACCGACGAACTGGTTCACCGCGACGTAAGTGTCGCCCAGCCGAACGTGGCGGCCGACACCTTCACGCTGTCCGGTCCGGACGGTAAGCCGGTGCCGCTGCAGGTGGAGGTGCTGAAGGGCAAGGCCGACGCCGTCCGCCGCGTCCGCCTGTGGTGGAAGATGACGCTGCCGAAGGACGGCGAGGTGGCGTACCGCCTGACGTGGCGTGACGACGGCCGGTCGGCCCGGCGGCCGGAGGGCGGTCTCGCGGTCCGGCGGGAAGGCGACCGCCTCGTCCTCGCGACGGGCGCCGCCTCGTTCGCGCTGCCCGCCCCGCGGAAGGCGTTCGAGAAACCCCTGCCGCTCGCCCGCGTGCCCGGGCCCGTTCTGGGCGTCCGTCCGACACCCGGCAAGGGGCCGTGGTGCGGCACATGGCGCCTTGCCGGTCCCGGCCGTGTCCGGCAGGTGGAGACGGCGGTCGAGGCGGTCGGGCCCGTCCTCGCTCGCCTCCGCATCCGGTACCGGTTCGCCGACCGCAAGCAGGCGTACGAGGTGGCCCTGAGGGCCGTGGCCGGAGAGCCGTGGCTCGACCTGGCCGAGACGTACCGCGTGGGCGACGGCGGGCGGGCGTCGCTTGTCCTGGCGGATGGGCTCGGGCCGAGCGAGGCCCTCTGGCTCCCGTGGTACGTCGGCGACGGGCAGGCCCGGCCGGCGTACCAGGTCCGGCGCGACGCGCTGGCGGCGAAGGCCGCCGGCGGGGAACCGTTCGCGATTCTGCGCCCCCGCTGGGCCCACTGTCCGGACACCGCCCAGGTCTGCGTTGGCGTCGGCCGCGGCCAGGGGAAAGATCGGTCGGCCGTCGGCGCGGTCATGGTCCACCCGCCGGGGTGGCGCCGGCCGTATGCGCAGTTTCCGACCGTTCGGGCGACGGAAGGGGGGCGCGGCATGGCGTTCGACTTCCCGCTCGACGCCGGCCGCCGGGTTTGGGCGCTGCTCGCCGGTCCGCTCGACCGGTTCGGCACGAAGGGCGATCTCCAGCGGTTGGTCCGGCGGATGGCGGACATCCCCCTCGACACCGTCCTGAACGACTGGGTCCTGGCGTGGGACCGCGCCGGCGACCGGCCCGCCCCGCACGTGCTGACGACGACGGAGCGGCTCCGGCAGATTCGGCTGGACATGGCGGCCGTCCGCGACACGCTGACCGCGCGGCTGCTGCAGCGGTGGCTCGAGGCCGACGGGGCTGCCGAACGGGCCCTGGCCGAGTTCCTCGCCGGCCGGCGCCGCGATGTGCCGGCCCTGCGGATGCGGCCGGCGATGTTTCTCGACCGGTCGTATCAGGATGCGTTCCTGTCGCCGTCGGCATACCCGCGGCGTCTGCCGGAGGCACTGGCGTTGGCGGACCTCTCGGCGGCGGGCCGGCCGGCGGGGGGGCCGGACGTCGCCCTCGTCGCCTCGATCTTCAGCGATCCCGATTACTGGCCCGGCCGGGCCGGCGGCTGGGACGTGGGCGCCCCCGACGCCCACGCCGCCATGGTCCAGGTGCCGGCGTACGCGGCCGCGATGATGCCGGACCACCCGCACGCCCGGCGGTGGATGGAGCGGGCGCTCGACCAGGTCCGGGCGGACCTCCGCCGTTACGGGCCCCACCCGGACGGGCACGCCGTCGACCTGCCGCGACTCGTCCGGACGCTGCGATGGACGCTGCCGGTCCTGCGGGCGGCGCAGAACGCGCGGCTGGGCGAGCCGTTCGCCTGGCCCGAGGTGCGCGCGGCGATGGAGTGTCTGCGGAATCTGCATACGCCGCGCGACCCGCGGCTCGGCCGCCGCCGGCTGCTGCCGACGGGGGAGGGCGAGGGGGGCGACGACCTCGGCCGCCTTTTCGGCATGGCGGCCGCCGGCGTCCGCGCGTCGGCCCCGGCCCTCTCGCGCGTCTGGATGGGCCTGTGGCACGATTACTACGGCGGCGGGGGGAGCGGCGACCTCGTGGCGGACGTTCTCCTGGCGGCCCCGTCGCTGCCCGCCGCCCCGGCCGCCGAGGCCGACTGGCCCAGCCGGGCCTGGGACGGCGCCGGGGCCGTCCTGCGCAGCCGCGCCGGCACCTCCGACGAAACGTTCGTGGCCCTCAGGTGCAGCGGTGGGGGCGGCGAGGCCCGCGGCGACGAAATGGCGGTCACGTTCCACGGGGCGGGTGCGCCCCTGGCACCCGGATGGGATCCGCCGCCGGACGTGTTTATCCCTCAGGAGCATATGCACAACCGGGTTACCCTGGGCGAAGGCGAGAATATGGACGCCGCGGGGCGCGTGCTCGCCGTCCGCACGACGCCGGCGGCCGACGTGGCCGTGGCCCAGGTCCGGGCCACCCATCTTCGCCGCATGCCTCCGCGTCCGGACGAGGCCGAGGCGGGATCGGCGCTGCCGCGACGCCTGCTCCAGCGGCCGGCACGGTATCGGCGATGGGTCATGCTCGTGAAGCATCCGGCCGGGTCGCCGCTGGCGGACTACCTCGTCGTCCGCGATGAACTCGCGGCAGACGAGCCCGCCGCGTTCAACCTGTTCGTCCTGGCCCGGCAGGTGCGGCGGACGGGGCGGGCCTTTCGCTTCGACGGGCAACTCGACGCCGACGCCGTCCTGTACGTGGCTGCGCCCGAGCCCGAGACGGTGACCCTGGCGGAGTGGGGCTGGTCGCGGGACGGGCCGGACGGACGGGCCGGCGGTGGGCGAGGCGAGGCCGCCCCGGCTTCCGGTCCTACCGACGGATCGGGGCGCAGCGGCGGGGTGCAGCAGGGCGTCCGCGTGCGGGCTCGGCCGGGGAAGCCGTTTCTGGCGGTCCTGTATCCGTATCCGAAGGGCACGGAGCCGCCCGCGTTCGAGCCGCTGGCCGACGGGCGCGGTGTGCGGGTGCGGCTCGGCCCGGCTAGCGAGACGGTGTACCTGGCGAGCGACCCGCCGAAGGAGGCGGGGGGGCAGGCGGCCGTCCATCGCGGCGGGAAGCGGACCGTCGTGGCCGAGACCGTGGTCAAACCGATGTGAGACGCGAAGACGGTTACGGGGTCGCGGACGGTTTGCCCGACGCGATAACGACGGTGCGGCACGTGGCGGTGGTCCGGTTTGGTGGCGCCGGGTCGCGGTGCGGGGCGGGATGTATCGGCGTGTGCCCGCGCCGCGCCTCCCGTTGTTCGAGTTCCCTGCTCGCGGCGAACGGCTGCGGGGGAACCCCTTTCCCCCGCCTCCCTTACCCGCCCAACGCAGGGGGCGAGCCCTGGGCGCGGCAGAAGGCCCCTCGCCTTCGTTACCGGCCCTTGTGGCGCAGATCCCGCATCACTTCACGAGGCAGACGCCACGCCACGGGTCCCGCCGCCGGCGGCCGTGGATGGGGATACGGCGGCTGGGCACTTCCCAACTTCCGGCCAAGTTCAGGAGTTTCCCCAAAACGTGAGAGGGGTTTGGCGTAAGTAACGGCGAGGCCGTGGGTTAGGAATTGGAGAATGTGTAAAGGGTGGCCCTCGCGTAAGATAGGTCCGCAAGGACCGAGATTCTGGGGAATCTCCGGGGCCAAGTTGGCTTGACGCGGGGTGGGGCGACGGCTATACTTCCGTGTCTTGGCGGCAGAGCGGCGTCGAGGGACCCGCCTGGCGGCC
Organism: uncultured Anaerolineales bacterium; assembly: GCA_964577175.1. Taxonomy (GTDB): domain Bacteria; phylum Planctomycetota; class Phycisphaerae; order FEN-1346; family FEN-1346; genus BS750m-G62. The sequence continues at coordinate 317 of CAZNYC010000220.1, read as the reverse complement.
GATTGCCGTTAACACTATAACGCTAACTTGTGCGTGGCGGCTCTGGAGTACCTCCCGCGCAGCCCTGAAAAGGCCGTTTCGGGCACGCTGGGTGCGCCTCCGCTCCGGTCGGGACAGGCTCCGACCCACCGGCGAAATGGCCGACTGAGCGTTGTCGTGTTAAGCCGTGCGGCCGGGCAGGCCGATACGAGGGGCGGTGCTGCGTCTGTCCCCTGGTCGCGACCGACAATCACAAACGCAATCCCCGGTAGCTCAATTGGTAGAGCGGGCGGCTGTTAACCGCTAGGTTGTAGGTTCAAGTCCTACCCGGGGAGCCA
>CAZNYC010000219.1:0-4300 GCA_964577175.1 uncultured Anaerolineales bacterium | reverse complement strand
GTCCCGCGCCGGCCACACACGGGCCAGTGAACCTCACCGGCTGCCGGGAGCCTATGCCTGAAACCACCAACAACCTGCTCGCCACCGCGCTATGGTACGCCGACCTCGGCTACCCCGTCTTCCCGTGCGCGCCGGGCGACAACAAGCCCATTACCGGCCACGGGTTCATCAGCCACCTCGTTCTGCGGCGGGTGGCGCGGAGGCTTGCACAGCTGGAGGAGGTGACAAGTGGGACGTAACAAGGGCCCGTACCTCATCGGCTCGCAAACATTCCGCACGCAGCGGGCACTGATAGACCGTGTTCGGAGCATTCTGCGCCGTACGCCGTGCGGCTCTGTGCTTGAAGGCAATGACCAGGCCTTTGTCCTGGCCCTTCTCAAGCACCACCCGCGCGCCGCAGAGAAGATCGGGCCTGGCATCAGGGCCATCCGTGTCGAGCCCAACGGTGTTTGGGGCGGAACGCCCATGTTCGTCGCGGTTCGCGTTGATGGCACAGAGACGGACTTCAGCTTCATGAAATGCATACGAGCGCCTTCAAGGCTCGAGAAGTTCCGGGCGGCATGTCGCCGCGCGGTCTTCGAAGACATCCTCGTCTTCAAGCAACAGTACTTCGACCGGCACGCCGACGACGCGAACCGCGTGACTTGCCCGCTGACGGGCAAACGGCTGGGCTGGCGTGAGGTCCACGTGGACCACGCCCCGCCTTGGCCGTTTCGGCTGATCGTGGATGCGTTTATCGAACGGCACAGCGTTCGCCTCAGCAACGTGATGATCCTCGGCGCAGCGGATGGCGAGGTAGAGCCACGGTTCGCCGATCGGGGCCTCGCCGGCCGGTTCCGCATCTTCCACGCCGAAAAGGCCAGACTGCGAATCATCGCGGCCAAAGAGAACCTGAGGACAGCGAGACAATGCGTCACGAACTCCTAAGCGCCTCCCTCGACTACCTGCGAGCCGGGCTGTGCGTGCTGCCAGCACACCGGGACGAGAAACGCCCCACCGTCTCGTGGAAGCCGTACCAGACGCGCCTCCCGACCGAGAGCGAGATCGACGCGTGGCTGGCGAACGGCCCGTCGGCCGTGTGTCTCCTGGCGGGCCGGACGTCAGGTCACCTGGAGACCATCGACTTCGACCTCCGCGCCGAACTGTACGAGGCGTGGGCCGACAGGGTCGAGCAGACTGCGCCGGGCCTCGTGGCCCGCCTGGTCATCTCCCAGACGCAATCCGGCGGCCGGCACGTGACGTACCGGTGCCCCTCAGGCGTCTCGGGGAACCCCAAACTCACCCAGCGCCGCATCGACGTGGAGAGCAGCGAGCCGGTTGTCCTTGCCGGGAAGACGTACGTCCCGCGGCAGGACGCCACGGGGCAATGGTACGTCGTCGTCACGCTCATCGAGACCCGCGGCGAAGGCGGCATCTTCCTCTGCGACCCCACGCCCGGTTACAGGGTCACCCAGGGCGACCTGCGCGAGCCGCCGGTCGTCTCTGAGGACGAGAGGGACGTTCTGCTCGGTTGTGCGTGGGAACTGAACGAGTATCTGCCACAGGTGGTCGACGGTCCGCGGGTGTCGGCCGAGAACGCCGACAACGGCGGCCTCTCGGCAGACAAGTCGCACAACGGCCCGTTGTCGGCAGAGAATCCAGAGAATCGGCCACTGTCCGCAGACCATCCGCACAGCAAGCCGTCATCGGCAGAGAAGTCGCACAGTGCGGCAGTGTCGGCCGACAATACGCACCCTGGCGCACCATCGGCCCACAACGCCGAGAGACCCGGCGACGATTTCAACCGCCGCGGAGATGTGCGGGCCGTGCTCACGCAGAACGGCTGGGCGCTCGCCCGCGGCGGAGAGAACGAATACTGGCGCCGACCGGGCAAGACCTCCGGCTGGTCGGCGACGCTCAAGGACCGCGTCTTCTACGTGTTCACCTCCAATGCGCCGCCGCTGGAGCCGAACCGGCCCTATTCGCCGTTCGCGGTCTACGCGCTTCTCCACCATGGCGGAGATTTCGCACAGGCCGCCAGAGAACTCAGACAACTCGGATATGGGGCGGACCCGCCCGACGACGGCGTGGACATCTCGCACATCGTGGCCGTCTCGGCCGACAATGACGAACCCCCGCCGGAGAACACGGACATTCCCGACCCCGAGCCGTTGCCGGAACGGCTCCTGCATGTGCCCGGGTTCGTGGACGAGGTCATGGACTACATGCTGGCCACGGCGCGGTACGGGCAGCCCGTGATGGCCTTCGGGGGATCGCTCATCCTTCAGGCCTTCCTGGCCGGCCGCAAGATCCGCGACGCATCCGATATGCGGACCAACCTGTACCTGCTGGCCCTGGCGAACTCCGGCGTCGGCAAGGATCACCCGCGGCGCGTCAACCAGCGCATCCTGGTCCAGGCGGGTCTGCCCGACTGTTTTGGAGACCACTTCGCCAGCGGCGAGGGCATCGAGGACCGGATGTTCACGACGCCGTCGATGCTCTTTCAGACCGACGAGATCGATGCCCTCGTCCTGGCCATCGCGAAAGGCAACGACCCGCGGTGGGAGAACATCATGAGCGTTCTCCTCCGCTTCTTCACCAGCGCCTCGGCCATCTACCCGATGCGCGTCAAGGCGGGGCAAAGCCCGGGCATCATCGACCAGCCGTCGTTGTGCCTCCTGGGCACAGCCATCCCGAAGCACTACTACGAGTCGATGTCGCCGCGGATGCTCTCGAACGGCTTCTTCGCACGCATGCTCGTTCTGGAGGCCGGGGCGCGCGTGCGCGGCGGCGGGGATGCCAGGCTGCCTCTGCCAGAGCGGGTGACCGAGACGGCCAGGTGGTGGGTCGATTTTCAGCCGGGCCGTTCGGGCGGGAACCTTCAGACTTGGCATCCCGAACCGGCCTGGGTCGAGGCCACACCGGAAGCGGAAGAGGCGCTCGAGGCCCTGAGGGACCATGTCGACGAGGCGTACGCAGCGGCCGAGCAGGCCGACGATCTGGCCGCCATGGCCGTGTGGGCCAGGGCCTACGAGAAGGCCCGTAAACTCGCCCTCATCTACGCCGCCAGCGAGAACCCGCAGGCGCCGAAGGTCACCTTGCCCGGCGCCCTGTGGGCCAACGAGTTCGTCCTCGTCCTCACGCACCAGATGCTGGCCCGAGCGTCCCGCCACGTGGCCGAGAGCGAGTTCCAGGCCAAGTGCAACCGCCTCATCGACGTCCTGGCCCGGTGGCGACAGGCCAAGGGCGGCGCGTGGATGCCCTTCTGGCGGGTCAACCGCAAACTGCCGTGGAGCGACCGCGAGCACGAAGAGGTGCGGACGGCGCTGGAGAACATGAAACGCATCAAGTACGTGGAGCAACCGACCGGTGGCACCCCGAAACGGCTTTACAGGCTTCGCTGACCTGTTGCAAACCTGTTGTACCTGTTGCGCGCAATGGGTTGTCGCGCGGGCCGACCTGTTGCACCTGTTGACCACCTGTTGCGTCACCCGCCGCGCAATAGGTTTCGGGCGAAATCGGCCTTTACAGTATGAAAAAAGAGAGAAGAAGAACCTATTGTCCTATTACACCCCCACCCCCGCGCGAGCGTGTATTTCGCGGCCGCGCGCGTATCGCGCGTGCGTGCGCGATAGGTACTTCCCTGTCGTTCTGGCAGTCGAGGGCCGCGGGAACAGTCGCGGCCCTAGACAGAGTTGCTTTTGCTTGTCCGGTTTTTTCGGTGAACCCATGACGCAGCACGGAGGAACGAACGTGACCACGAAGACCTACGACGTAGAGCTCCGCGGGATCGACGACATCCGCCCCTACGAGCGGAACCCGCGCATCAACGACCAGGCGGTCGACGCCGTGGCCCGGAGCCTGGAGGAATTCGGCTTCCGCCAGCCCATCGTCGTCGATGCCGAGGGCGTCATCGTCTGCGGCCACACGCGGTGGAAGGCCGCCCGCAAACTCGGCCTCGCCAAGGTGCCGGTCCACGTGGCCGAGGACCTGACGCCCGAACAGATTCGGGCCTACCGCATCGCGGACAACCAGACGGGCACGCTGGCGGAGTGGGATTTCGAGATCCTGCCCATCGAACTCGCCGAACTCCGCGAGGGCGGGTTCGACATGGACCTCCTGGCGTTCGACGAGGAGGAACTCGCCCGGCTCATCACCGAGGGCGCCGGCGTCAAGGAGGGCGAGACGGACCCGGACGACGTGCCCGAGCCGCCGGACGAGGCGACCACGCAGCCCGGGGACCTGTGGATTCTCGGTGACCATCGGCTGCTCTGCGGCGACTCGGGCAGCACCGAAGACGTGGACCGCCTGCTCGACGGCG
>CAZNYC010000218.1:0-4373 GCA_964577175.1 uncultured Anaerolineales bacterium | reverse complement strand
ATGCTGGCGCGTAGCCTACCCCGCGGTGCCAAGGGGCTGCAAGCCTATTCCGGGCCGGGTCCGCGCTTGACCTCTCGCCCCCGGCGCGTTGAAATGGGGCGGTGCCACGAGGCGGGAATCGTAACGCAAGAACGGTCAGAAACGGGGCAGGAACGCAGCATGAAACGGGGCGGAATCGGCACCCATACTCCAAAGCGCGCGCGAAAGGGGCCATCGGTTCATTCCGGGCGGCCGGCGAACCTGTAACCGCCTGCCAGGCAAGGGGTTACATCGAGAATCACGACGGCGTGTCTCAAAGCCCGGCGGCAACGGCGGTCGTAATAATGCGCCTCGTGAGAAGGCTGCGGAGACTGAGGCCCCCCTTCACCCCCAAGGGGGGCGGGGGCCTCCGAATCGCATAATCTGCTCTCTTCTTTCGGGCAGTTTTGGAGGTCATGCGACGCCTACAGGTGAGAGGTTGTCCACACTCGCGCCTTCTGAAGGAGGGTGCCATGTTCTACCGATACCTCGCATTCCTCATGTTCAACCCCTTTATGAAGCGGCATCACAAACTCGCCCAAGGCATCTATACCGTCGTCGCCGTATGCTGGGTTCTTGCAGTTCCTCTCGTATTCGGCTATCTGATGGCGCTGGCCATTGTCAGCGGCTTAGATGTTTGCTTCGGCGTAACCGTCTCCGTCGGTTGGCTCACACCCTACCTCGAAGGTGCCGCCTTTTTGGGCTGGGGTATGTTCACGCTATGGCGCCTTGCCTTGGCCGAGCATCGGTTGCGCCGTCGGCCGGATTACTGGGAAGACGAAGACCTTTATTGGCCTTAAGGTCGCGGGGTGATTCACCTATACGACGAGACGACAAGCGTTTCTAGCGGTTTCCGTAACACGAAAGAACCATCAGGAGCCCGCCGACGGGCGGGCGAATCGCTCCGGTCGTGTCTGCCGCTCACCTGCCCGGCAGGCACGCCGGGGCGGCCTGAAGAAAGGCACGTGAACGGTGGAACGGTCTGGCGAATCGCATGCCTCTGGCCCGCGCGTAGAAGCACATTCCCCCCTTTGCTTGGAGTACGCAAAACGGCATGGCCTGACTCCAGAGCAATACCAATCGATATTCGACGGCAATGAAAAGGCTTGGCGGAAAGCGAAGAGGCTCGCTTCGCTTCCCCTCCCCTTGCCCGACAACTACAAGAACGGGGGCGATCCGCGCCTTCCGGCTGACGCGTTGGCCGCGGTCAGGGAATATCGGCTTGTCGTGCGGCCTTTGGGGCCTGACCGCGAGCACGACGAGGACCAACTCAGGAAGGCCACCGACGTTGCCCTTGACGTTCGCCTTGCGTGGTCCGGCGAGGGCCTTGACCTGGCGGAGGTGCCTTTGGCGGACGATTTCAAACGCCCGACGGACGAGGATTTCCTCCGGCTCGAACAGTGGCTCTTGACCGCCGACAGCGCGGCAAAGCGAGAGTTGGCCGAGGGGAGCGAGAACGCTGGGGATGTCGCGGCAATCCGCAGGCCGGAAGGCAGGATCATATCAGGGAACGATAGGCCGTGCTCCGCCCCCGCCCGCCAGGTCGCACACCGTGGAGAACAGGTCGTGCTGACCATCCCAGCCGTGCCACGTCAGCATGGCCTCGTCTGTGGGGCTGAGGGCCCGGTCCAACCCCTCCATAAAGCCGGGCGTCCCGCCGACCGTCTCCGGACTGCTCCACGAACCGCCCGAGCCGTCCCACGCGGCCGTATGCAGCAGGTCCTCGGCCCCCTCGTTGCCGATCCAGGCGAGCAGCGCGTCGCCGCCGGAATCGAACGCCAGCCGCGGCTCCCGCACCCCCGCCGTTGACGCAAGCGGCACGGCGGCCGGCGCGGACCAGTCGGCCCCGTCCCACGTGGCGTAATGCAGGCCGGCTGTGGTCGGGTCGCTGTCGTCGTCGTGGACCCACGCGGCCATCGCCTCGCCCGAGGGCCCGAACGCCACCTGCGGCGCCCAGTCGCCCTCGGCGTCCGAAGTCAGGGCCTGCGGGCTGCCCCAGGTGTGCGCGGCATCGTCCCACACGGCGTAGTGGATGTCGTAATCGTCCGGGTCCGTGGAGCCCGCCGTTGTGGCGTGTTCCCACACCATCAGCCCCTGGCCGTCGTGGAAGGCGATCTCGGGCGGTCCGTCCATCCGCCCGTCGGCCGTCACCGCCTGCACGGGGCCCCACGCCGCCCTTGTCGAACGTGAAGTACTGCGAGCAGCGGTGCCGCCCGTTCCGTTCGTCGTCCTCGGTGCCGGCGACGTTGTTGTTGCGGAAGAACGTGTGGCGCGTGCCGACGAACTTCGTGGCGCCCTGGGCGTACATGGTGCCGCCCGCCTTGACCCACACGTTGCCGTAGATCTGCCGGCCGCGGCCGTCGCCCCCGCCCACGAAGCCGGCGCCGGACTCGATGGTGACGTGACGTCAGACCCCCAGCACGTCCGTGCCGCGGAAGCCCACGCGGTACGGCGTCTCGGAGGCGGGAAACAGGAGATCGGTGTGCTCGTCCAGGACGAGTTCCTGGGCGGGCTTGCCGTCAAGAAGCCAGTTCGCCGGGGCCACCGCCTTCAGGGCGCCCCGGAAGCGTTTGCCGCCGCTCTTGCCCGGCTGGGCCCAGACGTAGAGACGTCCCTTCGGCCACGACTCGCGGGCATAGGCCGCCCGTTTGACGTCGGCGTCGCCCCAGAGGGCGGCATCGTCGAAATGCGGATCGTGGGCCGTGGCACCGCGGTAGTCGACGGCGGAGGCCTGTGAATCCCCGGCGGGCGCCTCCGCTGCCGCGGACGGGGCAACCGCCACCAGCAGCGCGAGGCAGGGGCCGACAAGGATACCGATAAGGTTACATCGTCCGTCGATCATATGCATCCCTTCACGCCTAGCCGGCGGCGGCACGCCGCCCGAATGCCTTGCTCAAGGCCCGATCTCGAGCCGGGAGCCCACGCCGACGGTCACCTCCTTTGCCGTCCCCCGGCCGGAGGCGTCGACCCACTCCAGGCGCACGGGGCCCGGCCGCTCCCGCCCCACGTACACGGGCCGCCCCGGCCGGACCACGTACATCCCCGCGTGCCGACCCTCCGCCGCGACGCTGACCGTGACCGGCCCGCGGGCCGCCGGCGCCGGCGACACCGTCAGGCCGGGCCGCGCGTCCGCCTCGCCCTTGCCGACGAGGACCCACACGTCGCCCGCGGGCGTGACGGCCAGAAGGTCCTGGGCCGTGTCGCCGGTCACATCGAGCATCGTGCCGGCCGACTGCCCTCCGGCCAGGGCGCGGGCGCCGGCGAGTTCGAGGCTGCCCGAGTCCTTCGACAGGTTCAGTTCCCGGGCCAGGCCGAAACACGCGAACCCGCGGTTGAAGAAGACCATCGGGTTGACCTCGGGATAGAAGAAGGCGAGGCCCTGGCGGCCGTCGTTGTTGATGTCGCAGGGGCAGGCGTCGAGGATTCGCGGCCGGCCGGCGTTGCCGTGAAAGTCGAGTTCGCCGGTGGCGAGCGTGACGTTCCGCCAGCCGCCGCCGGCCCCGCGCGCGAGGAGGACGAAGCCCGTTCGCCCGGCCACCACGAGGTCGAGCCGGCCGTCGGTGTCGTAGTCGCCGCAGACGGCCGCGCAAGGGCCCTCCACGAGCGGCATCTCGATGGCCACGGGGGACTCAAAGCGTCCCGACCCCTGCCCCGCGTACCGCCTCATGCCGCGTGCGAAGAGTTGAAGGACGTCGCAGCGGCCGTCGCCATCGACGTCGGCGACGACGCACCGGCCGCCGGAGCCGACGTCCGGCGCGGCCGCGTCGGCGGCGCGGTCCGTCAGGGGCCGAAGCACGAAGGCTTCGCCCTCGCGAACCAGCAAGAGAGGTTCTTTCGCCGTGCCGACGACCAGGCCGGCGCCGCGATCGCCGGCGTCCACGGCGTCAAGGGAGCGGCAATCCGGCACATCCGCCGCGCGGGCCGGCGCCGCGAACCCGCCGTCGTCCTTGCGCAACGCCAGATGCAGCGCGGCGCCGTCCCAGGAGGCGAGGTCCATCCGCCCGTCGCCGTCCAGGTCGGCGAAGGCGGCGAGGCGGGAGGCGGTCGCCAGGCCCGCCCGGTCCGTCACGTCGGCGGGCCGACCCCCGCCGGAAGCGGCCCGGTACACGCGGTCTCCCCGGTCCGACAGGACGAGCACGCACCGCCCGACGGGTTCGCCCAGGTCGGCCGCCAGGCATCGATTAGCGGGACCGCCCAGGCGGCCCAGCCGCAGGTCGCCGCCCCATCGGACGGACGACTTGACGGGGAACGAGGCGGCCGGCTCCGCCCGGACGTACCGCACGGCCTCGGCCAGCATCTCGGCACTGCCCGCCCAGACGGAGACGAAGTCGCGCTCGTCCCGGTCCAGGTACAGG
>CAZNYC010000217.1:0-4429 GCA_964577175.1 uncultured Anaerolineales bacterium | reverse complement strand
CCACCGCGGACTTCAACGCCCACGACCTGGCCGTCTACGCCGCAGGCGGATGGGACCTGCCCCTCGGCCCCGTGACCGTGACGCCGGAGGCCTCCGTCCAGTACCTGCACATGACCCGCGAGGCGTACCACGAGAGCGGGCCGGCGGGGCTGGATTTCGCACGGCAGGACGCCCGGCTCGTCCAGAGCCGCCTGGGAGCGCGGCTGCGGTCGCGCATCGCGGCGCGCGGCATGACGTTCGAGCCGTCGGCGTACGTCGGCTGGCGGCACCGGCTGGTGACCGACATCGACGACTTCGACGCCCGGTTCGTGGCCGGCGGCCGGCGGTTCGCGGTCGACGCCGTCGGACCGCATCGCGACGAATTCGTCGCGGGCGCGGGCCTGCGGGCCCACCTGACCGGCGGCGTGTCGGCGTTCGTCCAGTACGACGGGTCGTGGAGCAGCGGACGGAGCACGCAGAGCCTGATGCTGGGCGTAAGGTTCGATTTCTAATCAATGACGAATGAGGAGGCCCGAATGACGAGAGAATGACGAAGGAGGCTCGCGGCGGGCGCTGATGAGGTCATTCCGAGCGAGCGAAGCGAGCCGAGGAATCTCGCCGTGAGGCTGTTCGAACGACATCAAGGCGAGATTCCTCCGCTCGGCCCTCTCGGGCCTCGGTCGGAATGACAACGCGTCAGGTCACTCGGTCCGCCGGCTTTGGTCATTGGGGCTTGGTCATTGGTCATTCCCTCCTCATTCGCCATTCGTCATTCGTCATTGCTTTGCCTTCAGCCGCTCGATCGCCCGTCCCAGGCGCTCTTTCAGCCGCAGGACGGCGTCCGGGTCGGGCAGGATCTTCGTCGCGTACCGTCCGCCGGGGTTCGGAATGGTCACGAGGTCGGCCGCCGCCTTGAGGGCGGCCTCGGCGCCCGCCGTCTCGCGTCCCGCCTTCTTCGCGGCGGCGATGCGCTGCCGCAACAGGTACAGATACTCGTAATCCTCCACGCCCTCGCGGGCCTGCTCCAGGCGGACGGAGGAGACCGGCCCGTCGGCCCCCGCCGGCGCGCCGGGGTAGGCCAGGTACCCGTCGCCGTTCGGATACCGCACGTAATACGAACTGCCCGGCCGGTCGCTCTGATGGATGTAGGCGTGCCAGCCGCGGGCGTACGGGTTGTACGTGAGCCAGTCGATGCCCCAGAACTCGTACGCCTCCGCCCCGTAATGGAAACAGTAGTGCGGAAGGAGGCGCTCCACGGCGCAGTACGGCGTGTCGGTGCACATCTCGCCGTCGGTGGTGAACCAGAGCGTATCGCCCCGGCGGCGGATGGCCCGCATCGTATCGACGGGCGTGCGTCCCTGGTGCCCGACGCCCCACACGTCGAGGCTGCCGTCCCACGCGGGCTGATGGTGCCACGTGCTCGAGTAGATCGGAATCGCCGGGTCCACCTCGTGGATCATCTCGCACAGGGCCTTCATCTGCTGCACGACGTACGCGTGGCGATGGTCGTGCGGCTCGTCGGAGATGTACAGGACGACGCGGTCGGCCCAGCCCTTCGCCTTCATGTGGTCCCAGTACGCACGCAGGCACGCCTGGTACGCCCGCTTGTATTCGGGGCGGAGTTGCGAGCGGTCGGCCCCCTCGTACGGATACGGGCCGGGATACGGCGCCTCGCCGCACATCTTCCGCGGCGGATGGCCCCAGCCGAAGCAGTAGAACTGCCGCGGCGTGTAGGCGTGCGGCAGGCCGAGACGGTCGAAGTAGTAGGCGGCCGCCTCGTCGTACGCCGCGAAGTCCGCCTCGACCTTGCCGGCCTCGTATCGGAGGGTCGGGGCGGGATGGATGCGGTTCGGCGAGACGCGCCGCTCCGCCATGAACTTCCAGAACCGCTTGAGATACGCCTGCCGGTCGCCCGCGATATCGTCCCGCCACCATTGCCCGTGCAGACGGACGTCGTAGACGGCCTTGACGTGTTCCTCGTCCGGCAGGGCGAAGTCCCAGACGTGGACGGTGAAGGGGACCTCGGCGAGGACAGCACCCTCGCCCTGTGCCACGGCCGGCCTTGCCCGGCCGTGCCGTTTATGGAGTGCGGCGGCCCGCCGCCGCTTTGGCGTTTCGCTGTTGCTTTTGCCGTTGGCGTTCGCCCCTAGCCTGTTCCCCGCTGCCCGTTGCCTGTCGGCGAAGAAAGCGGTGCCGGGGCACCGCACTCCAAAGCGGCCTTCGGCCGCAGCCACCAGCCGCACCGTCCCGCGGTAGTCGCCCGCCGGCGCGTCCTTCGACACGTGGACGGTGAGCCAGACGGGCTGCGTCCGGCCGGCCTCCAGGGCGAAGGTGTCGCGCGGCAGGAGCGGGTCCGGCCACCATCCCGCCCAGCCGTCGCACCGGCCCGGCCGCCGCGGGTACTTGCGGTGCCAGGCGGGCGACTCGCTCCGGTAGTAACTCGTCGGGTGGTCGATGGGCACGTAGCCGACGACGGCCGTCTCGATGTCCGCGAGGACGGCCCCGCCGGGGCCCTTCGGCGGGTCGATCTCGACCCGGACGCCCTCGACCTCGCGCGGCGATCGGACGGCCAGTTGCAGCGGCTCGGCCTCGTTCCGGGCGACGACGAGGCGGGCCTCGGCCGGCTCCGCGGGCGGCGCGTCCCACCGGAACACCTTCACCACCGGGTTGACGGGCCAGGCCGCGAGGCCGTCCCGCGTCGGGTCGCGGCGGGCCTGGAGCCCGAGCGGCGCGGCCGGCGTCACGCGCGAGAGGAGCACGCCGTCGTGCCACAGCGTGCCGCGCGCGTTCATCGTCAGGTGGAGTTCGAGTGTGGCGCCGTCCGGCGGCAGGGTGAGGGTGCCCGAGAGGAGCGTCCAGCCGCGCGTCCCTTCCAGCGGTGTGCCGACGGAATGGTACCCGCCGGGCTCGCACATCTTGCCGTCGGCCGTGCGGCAATGGGCGTGCAGGCGGACGGCCCCGCCCTCGACGGCCTCGCACTTTATCCACGCCGCATAGAGATACGCGTGACCGCCCTCGACGGCGTGGGACTGGTGCCATCCGATCCAACCCGCCTCGGCGCCCTGCGGCACGTGGATGCGGACGCAGCGGTCGCCGAACGGTCCCCCCTCGACGCGCGTCGCCGCGGCGGCGCCCGGGCGCGGCGACGGCGTGCCGCCCGTCCAGGCGTCGGGCAGCGGGCCGCCGGCCTCGAAACTCGCGTTCCGGGCCCGGTTCCGCGGGCTCGCCAGGAGGCGCGCGTAGGCGGCGAGGTCGGCCTTTGCGGCGTCATCGCCCTGCCCTGCCGCACTCGTCGCGGCCGAGGCGCGGCCCGCGTAGACGTGGTAGTCGCAGATGGAGCGCGCGGGGACCTCGGCCTCGACGAGCAGGCGGTCGCCGACCAGCAGGTGATCGAGCACCCGCTCGCCGCGGGCCACGACGAGCGAGCCGCGGTCCACCGGCGCGCGGAGGCGGCCGGCCAGGGCGGCAAGGTCCGCCGAGACGAGACCGGTGTCACGGGCGGCCCCGGCGACGTTGAAGGCGCGGTACGCCATGCGGTGTGGCGGGGGCGGGGCGTCGCCCGCCGGGTCGAGCCACGCCTCGCCGCCGCCCGCGCGGCGGAGGGTCATCGTCTCGCGGGGCAGGGCTGTGGCCGAGAGGCGCGGCGGGTCGAGGCACTCAAGGCGGACGTCGTCGAACCACGCCGTGCCCGTGCCGCGGAGGACCGTCCCGAGACTCGCCCGGACGGCCTCGTCGGGCGCGGTGACCTCGGCGGTGACCTTCGTCCACCCGTACGTCCCGCCGCCGGCCGTGGCGTGCCGGGCGGCGAGGAAGGAGCCCTTTTCCGGCTCCAGATGGACGTACCAGCCGGCGTCGCCGTCGACGTTCTCGGCCCGGACCCAGCCCGTCAAACGGTACCGCGCCCCGCCGGTGACGTGGATGCCCCGCTGGCGGGTGCTAATCCAGGTGGGCTCGGCGCCCTCGGCGACGGTGGTCCTCAGGCAGAGTTGGCCCGAGTGCGGTTTCTCGCGGACCCACGCGGTCCGATGTTTGGCGTCGCCGCGGTCGTGGCGCCAGGCGGTGGGCGCCACGCCCTCGCCGCGCTCGAGGCCGCCGTTGCGGACACCGACGGCCGCGTCCAGAAACTCCGCGACGGGCCAGGCGGACGGGTTATCGACATAGGCGTAATACATGGCGGAGCCGCCGGCGGGCACCTCGGCGGGGAGGGTCAGCGTGCCGCCCGAGGGAATCGGCCCCTCGCGGACGGGCCGGCCATCGGCGTCGGCCAGGGCATACAGGAGGTCCGTGCCGTCGGCGGCGATGACGCGGACGGCCTCGGCGCGGGCGCCGGCAAGGTCGGCCTCGCCCTCGCCCTTGCCGATGCGGACGGCGACGGGCGTGCCGGCGGCGGGGCGGTCGGTGCGGCTGGCGAGGGTCACGGGCACGCGGGCGTGCCAGTACCCGCCGCGGG
>CAZNYC010000216.1:0-4524 GCA_964577175.1 uncultured Anaerolineales bacterium | reverse complement strand
GACGGGTCATTCCGAGTAGGCCGCAAGGCCGACGAAGAATCTCGCCTTGGCCGTTATCCCTTTGCCGCTGGCACGGCGAGATGCTTCGCTTCGCTCAGCATGACATCCTATTTGTTATTCCAGGGCCGCGATCTCGGCCAGCACCTCCTCGTCCGTGAAGCCCTCCAGGTCGATGCTGCCGCTGCGGCAGACCGCCACGCACGTGCCGCAGCCCTGGCACACGCCCTCGTTCACGTGGGCGACGGTGCGGACAAGATTGCCCTTGCGGTCCTTGATTTCCTTGTCCTCGATGGCCCCGTACGGGCACGTGGCGATGCAGGCGCCGCAGTGGACGCACGTCTGCTCGTTGACCTTGGCGACGATGGGTTCGCGCTCCAGTTCCGGCTTCGAGAAGAGGGCGAGCACCTTCGACGCCGCCGCCGACGCCTGGGCCACCGCGTCCGGGATGTCCTTCGGCGCCTGGCACGCCCCGGCCAGGAAGACGCCGGGGTTGGAGGTCTCGACCGGCCGCAGTTTCGGATGCGCCTCGGAGTAGAACCCGTACTCGTCGTAGGAGACGCCCAGCATCTGGGCCAGGCGGCTGCCGGCCGGCCGGGGGACGACGGCGTCGGCGAGGACGACGAGGTCGGCCTCGATTTCGACCGGCCGCCCCGCCAGGGTGTCGGCGCCCTTGACGACGAGTTTGCCGTCCTTGCGGCGGTAGATGCGGCTGACGCGGCCGCGGACGTACTCGGCCCCCTCGGTCTCGATGGCGCGGCGGACGAACTCCTCGTACCCCTTGCCGCCCGCCCGCACGTCCATGTAGAAGACGACCGCCCGCCCGTGGTGCACCTTGTGCCGGTACAGGATGGCGTGCTTGGCGGTGTACATGCAGCAGATCTTGGAGCAGTACGGCACGCCGCGGTTCGGGTCCCGGCTGCCGCAGCACTGGATGAAGACGACGCTCTCGGCCGTCTTGCCGTCGGACGGCCGGCGGATTTCCCCGCCCGTCGGGCCGGAGGCCGACGCCAGCCGCTCGAACTGGAACCCGTTGATCACGTCCTCCAACTTCCCTGCCCCGTACTCGCCGTAGGCCGAGTGGTCCCACAGTTCAAACCCGGTGGCCACCACGATCGCGCCGACCTGGACGGTGACTTCCCTGTCCGCGTCCTCGTAGTTGATGGCGCCCGTCGGGCAGACCTTGGCGCAGAGGCCGCACTTGCCCTTGGTGAGCATGATGCAGTGCTCGGCGTCGATGACCGGCTTGTTGGGCACGGCCTGGGGGAACGGGCGGTAGATGGCGGTGCGGTTGCCGAGCCCGGCGTCGAACTCGTCGGGGATCTTTTTGGCGGGGCACTTCTCCAGGCACGCGCCGCACCCCGTGCACGTCTCCGGGTCCACGTACCGGGCCTTCTGCCTGATGGTGACCTCGTAGTTGCCGATGAACCCATCGACCTGCGTCACCTCGCTGTAGGTCATAAGGTCGATGTTGGGGTGGGCGGCCACCTCGACCATGCGCGGCGTGAGGATGCACTGCGAGCAGTCGAGCGTCGGGAACGTCTCGCTGAGGCGGGCCATGTGGCCGCCCAGCGACGGGCTCTTCTCGACCAGGATGACCTTCTTGCCGCCGTTTGCGATGTCCAGGGCCGCCTGGATGCCCGCGATGCCGCCGCCGATGACCAGGGCCGTCGGCTCGATCGGCACCTTGATGGGCTTCAGTTCCGCGTTCCGTTTGACCTTCTCGACCATGATGCGCACCAGGTCCACGGCCTTCTCGGTGGCGATGGGCACGTCCTCGTGCACCCACGAGCAGTGCTCGCGGAGGTTGGCCATCTCCAGCAGGTACGGGTTGAGGCCGGCCTCGGCGGCGGCCCGGCGGAAGGTCGTCTCGTGCATCCGCGGGCTGCATGCCGCCACCACCACGCCCGTCAGGTCGTCCTGCTCGACGGCGTCCTTGATCATCTGCTGCCCGGGGTCCGAGCACATGTACTTGTAGTCCACGCTCGTGACGACCCCGGGGAACCCGGCGCACCGCTCCGCGACGGCCGCGCAGTCGACGGTCCGGCCGATGTTCTCGCCGCAGTGGCAAATGAATACGCCTACGCGCGCCATCGGGCGCTCCTTTCGGTCCTAGAAGGTGTTCTGCGCTGCCTTTGCCGGCAGCGTTACGCGTTGTCATTCTGAGGCCCGCGTGCGGGCCGAAGAATCTCGCCGTGGCCGTGGCCTTTTTTCCGTTCGCACGGCGAGGCCCTTCGCTTCGCTCAGGGTGACATCTTTGTTCCCGCGGTTTCGTCTCCCGCTTACCCCTTCGGTGCCTCCGCCTCCGCTTCCTTCGCCTCCGTCACATGCTCCGTCACGCGCATCGCGTCGACGAAGTGGCGATCCAGGCCCAGCCGCTCCGGCTCGATGCCCGCCGCCAGGCCGAGCACCTCGCTCAGGTACAGCACCGGCAGGTCGTGCGGGCCGCGGCCGGTGGCGTTGATCGTCCGCTGCCGCATGTCCAGGTTCGAATGGCACATCGGGCACCCGGTGACGACGGCGTCGGCTTCGGCGTCCTCGGCGTCGGAGAGGATGGCGTCGGAGAGGTCGACCACCGCGTCGGTCTTCGACATGCTGAACCCCCCGCCGCAGCACTCCGTGGCGAAGTTCCACGGCACGACCTCGCAGCCGGTGGCCGCCAGGGCCCGCTCCATGGCGGTCGGGTTCTCGTGGTCGTCCGGCACGATGTCCTCGCCGCGCGACAGCAGGCACCCGTAATACGGGGCCACCTTCAGGCCGTCGAGGCGGTGGGTGAGTCGCTCGGCCAGGCCCTCGTCCAGCAGCCGGTCGATGTACTCGTTGATGTTGAGGATTCGCACGCCGCCGCTGTACGGCCGTTCCGTGATGCGGTGCATCTTCTCCCGCAGGTCTGCGTCGCGCGCGAGGCGCACCGCCGTCCCCTTCAGGCGCGAGAAGCACGCCGCGCACGGGGCCACGATGTCCGCGAGGCCCTGCGCCTCGGCCAGGGCCAGCGTCCGGTAGGGCAGGGCGACCGCCAGGTCGTGGTTCAGGCTGTGGGCGGCCGTGGCGCCGCAGCAGTTCCAGTCCTCGATTTCCACGAGGTCCACGCCGGCCACCTCGGCCAGGGCGCGGATGGACTGGTCCAGTTCCCGCCCCGTGCCGTGCAGCGAGCAGCCGGGATAGTAGCCGAGGGTCGTCACGCCGAATCCTCCTCGCCTTCCTGTTTGCGGAGGCACGTCTCGAAGATCCGCCCGACCTCCTTGCGCCCGGCAATGACCTTCGGAATGAGCGGCAACTTGCCGCGGAGCAGCATCGCCGGCGCCAGCGTCACGTCGCTGAAGAAGTCGCCGCTGAGGGTCTTGTAGAGGGCGGTCAGCGGCACTTCGCTCATCCGGCCGGCGTGCTTGACGGTCTCCAGGAACGCCTGGTGGAACCGGAGGACCTTGCGCTGCTCATCGGGCACGCGGCCCTGCTCGTAGGCGATCTCCCGCAGGGCGTCCATGACGGCCGCCGGGTCCAGGGCCTTCGGGCACCGCTGCGTGCACGTCAGGCACCCGACGCACGACCACAGGGCGGCGCTGGCGAGCAGGGTGTCCACCGCCTGCCCGTCGCCGATCTGCACCAGACGCATCACCTGGCTGGGCGTCAGGTCCATGAACCGGGCCATCGGGCACCCGGCCGTGCATTTGCCGCACTGGTAACACTCGCGGACGTCCACGCCGGTGCGGGCGAGGACCTCGTCGGCGAGCGTTTTCTCGTGCGTTTCCGTTGCGGTATGGGCCACGGCAGCCTCCGAATCATCGTGTCCTGCAAGGGGAACTTCCATGCCGGCATCGGCCGGGGGTCGGCCGGAGAGCCGTTTCCGGCACCCTTCCAGCCGCCGGCCGAGCCACTGACTATGACGCGGGCCGGGCTCAATGGCGGCGACACTCCCCGCCTGTCTGTCGGACCCGGAAAGAGGTTCCATCGGTGGGCGGCCATCTCGGATGGTACACACCGCCGGTACCCCCGTGGTTCCCACGAAAGTACTCGTCGTCGCGGGCGAAATCCCGCACCCCTCTGACGCCGAGCGGGCAGGACCCAAGGCAGGGGGCTCGTTTTTCCCCAGAATATTACGGCCACCGGGCGCATTTGGCAAGTGTTAACCGGGCGTGCGCCGCGAGCCACGAGCAGCGCGCTGTCATGCTGAGGAGGCCGCCAGGCCGACGAAGCATCTCGCCGTGGCCGTTGCCGTTGTCGTTTGTGTGGCCCGGCCGGCTTGCCCGGCCGTGCGCCACGAGCAGCGCGCTGTCATGCTGAGGAGGCCGCCAGGCCGACGAAGCATCTCGCCGTGGCCGTTGCCGTTGTCGTTTGTGTGGCCCGGCCGGCTTGCCCGGCCGTGCGCCACGAGCAGCGCGCTGTCATGCTGAGGAGGCCGCCAGGCCGACGAAGCATCTCGCCGTGGCCGTTGCCGTTGTCGTTTGTGTGGCCCGGCCGGCTTGCCCGGCCGTGCGCCACGAGCAGCGCGCTGTCATGCTGAGGAGGCCGCCAGGCCGACGAAGCATC
>CAZNYC010000215.1:4213-4528 GCA_964577175.1 uncultured Anaerolineales bacterium | reverse complement strand
CGCCTGGGGGAGTAACCAGAGTCTTCGCGCGCCGGGCCGGAAAATGGGAAGCGCGGCGGGTCTCCGTCCCCGCCGCGCGTCTCGCGCGGTGCACGGTCTTGGGCACCGCGCGGTGGCCTTCCGTACCCCCCGCGCTCGTGCGGAAGGGTGCCCGGCCCCTCTCCGGCGTTCGCTGCGCGACGGCATTCCGAGCGAAGCGAGTCGAGGTATCTCGCCGTGGATGTCGTTCTGTGTACCGCGCCGGGGGCCACTGGCGGCTTGTCCGCCAGTGTGCCTCGAGGACGAAGGTGCCACGGTTTGCTCGTCAAACCGTGC
>CAZNYC010000215.1:0-4113 GCA_964577175.1 uncultured Anaerolineales bacterium | reverse complement strand
CCTGATCTCCCGCGCACGGATTGGCAAGCAATCCGTGGCACCCGCTGCATCGGTGCCTGGCACCTCTCCGAGGGGGGCCACTGGCGGCTCGTCCGCCAGTGTGCCTCGAGGACGAAGGTGCCACGGTTTGCTCGTCAAACCGTGCTGCCTGATCTCCCGCGCACGGATTGGCAAGCAATCCGTGGCACCCGCTGCATCGGTGGCCGGCTCGAGCGACCGCCGGAACCGCCTTGCACGCCGCGCGGGGGGTCGGGTATCCTCGGTGCGACCCCTCGCACGCCCTCGGGCCGACGATGGTTACTGGGATAGGCTCTAAAAGGGGGGGATGGTGCGCCGTTGTTGTTCGTTCCGCACTCCGCATTCTGTTGCCGGATGCCTGCCGTCAGCGTTTCCGCTTCCCGCCCCCGCCGGTGTGCGCCTATACTGGACGAGAGGAGGGCACCATGTGTTACGAAACCGGCAGACCCCTCGCGGTCGCGTTCGTCGCTCTGGCCGCCTGCGCCGCGCTGGCCGCGGGAGGATGTCGGCCCGACGAGGAAGGACACGCCATGACTGCGCCATCCCATCCGGATTCGGAATCCCGCGAAACCCGGCAACCGCCCGCGCCGAACCCCGGCGCCGAGGCCGATCCGCCCAAGAAGACCGCCGTCGCCACCTTTGCCGCCGGATGTTTCTGGGGCGTCGAGGCGAGTTTCCGCAAGGTGCCCGGCGTCGTCGATACGATGGTCGGCTACACGGGCGGCCACACGGAGCACCCCACCTACAAGCAGGTCTGCACGGGCACGACCGGCCACGCCGAGGCCGTCCAGGTCACGTACGACCCCGGGAAGGTGGCGTACGATGACCTGCTGGAGGTCTTCTGGAACATCCACGACCCGACGACGGCGAACCGGCAGGGGCCGGACGTGGGGTCGCAGTACCGCTCCGCCATCTTCTATCACAGCCCGGAGCAGGAGGCGGCGGCGCGGGAGTCGAAGGCCGCCCTGCGGGCCTCCGCCCGCTGGGGCGAGAAGCCCATCGTGACCGAGGTCGAACCCGCCGGCCCGTTCTGGCGGGCCGAGGCGTACCACCAGCGGTACCTCGAGAAACAGGGCCGCGGCACGTGCGGGACGTGAGGCCGCTCGATCCCCGCCGAAGCCTGCCCGCCGGAGGCGGGCGGCGGGTCATCCCCCTCCGCCGTGACCGTTCGTTGTTGCTTTTCCTGCTGTGCATTCGTTGCCCTTGTTGCGCCTTGGCACCCCTTCTTCGCGGGCGGGGCAGCCCGCTTCGCCGGGCGGAGCAGGCTTGGCGTCAGGCACGCCGTTGCCGTCTCTACTTTCTCCTTTCTCCTCGCTCCTCTCTCGGCCGGCGAAGCCGGCCGCTTGACACCCGCACCCCCTCGCCGCATAATCGCAGGTACGCCCGCAAAGGCGGCATACGGGCGGCCGCCGGGAGGACCCGTCATGCGGTTCATCGTCAATCTCATCTACGACCCGGAATACGAGGGGTACGTGGCCGACGTGCCGGAACTGCCCGGCTGCATGAGCCAGGGCAAGACGGTCGAGGCCGCCCTCGACGGCGTTAAAGAGGCGATTGCGCTGTACCTGGAAACCTCGCCCGAGGCGCGGGACCGAGCCGATGCCACTCCCCCCGCGTTGACCACCACGGTGGAGGTCTGACGTGGGCCGACTGGCGGGCATCTCCGGTCGCCAAGCCCTGGCCGCCTTCCAGCGAGCCGGTTGGGAACTCGCCCGCCGGAAGGGCAGCCACGCCATTCTCACCCGGACCGGACGGCCGAACCTCGTGATCCCGATGCACCGGTCGGTCGCCCCCTTTCTGCTTCGCAGCCAGATTCGGCGCGCAGGTCTCACGGAGGAGGAGTTCCTGGACCTCCTGAAGTAGAGCCCCCCTTGCCGCGTACGGCCGGCGATGTGCAGGGCTTCGGCTTCGCCCGTGCAGGCCGTCACCGGTTCAACACCGTGGTCGTTTGCCGTTCATTCCGCACTCCGGATTCCGCACCCTGTTGCCGTCTCTCCTCTCTCCTTTCTCCTCTCTCCTCTCTCGGCCGGCTTCGCCGGCCGCTTGACACCCGCACCCCCTCGCCGCATAATCGCTTTCACGTCCATCCGCCGCGTCCGATGCACGGAGGTTCGCCATGACGTCTCGTCCGGCCGTCGTCTTCTCCGCCGTTCTGGTCGCCTGCACCGGCCTCGCCCTCGTCGGCTGCGAGCAGCCGCAGGAGTTGATGGAATTTCCGATGAAGGACTACAACCGTCCCCTGCCGCCGGGGGCGCAGGCCCTCCGCAAAATCACCGACCCCAACCGCATCCCGGACTTCACGAAGGCGTGCGCCCAGCGGCACCGGCTCGTCGAGGCCATCGACCGCAGCCTCCATTACCTGGCCAAGCCGTCCAGCCAGGACCATTACCCGTCCAACGGCATCACGCACGCGCGGGTGGTGGCGAGCCTGGAGGCGTTCCGCGACCTCCTGGAGGCGAACCTCTCGCCGTCGCAGATGAACGCCGCCGTCCGAGGGCGCTTCGACGTATACGAATCCGTTGGGTGCGACATGGAGGGCACCGTCCTGGTCACCTGCTACTACACGCCCATCTTCGAGGGCTCGCTCCGGCCGACCGCCGAGTACCGCTGGCCGCTCTACGCCAAGCCGCCCAACCTCCAGAAGGGGCCGGACGGCAACCCCAAACGCCCGTGGCCCGACCGCCGGACCCTCGAATCCACCGACGCCCTCAAGGGTCTGGAACTGGTGTACCTGGCCGACCCGTTTAAGGCGTACGTGGCCCAGGTGCAGGGCTCGGTCAAGATCCGACTCCGCGACGGCAGCCTCCGGACGTACGGCTACACGGCCAACAACGGCCACGAGTACCAGAGCATCCGGGCGATGCTCGTCGACGACGGCCGTGTCGGCCCCTACGCCGGCCTGCCGGAGATGATCGCCTACTTCAAGGCCCACCCCAACCAGGTGCAGGCGTACACCTGGCGGAACCCGCGGTACGTCTTCTTCGCCATCGTCGAGGACGGACGGCCGCGCGGATGCCTCAACGAGCCCGTCACCACCGGCCGGACCGTCGCGACGGACAAGGACATCTTCCCGCCGGCGGCCCTGGGGTTCCTCATGACGGAACTGCCGGTCGAGCGACACGGGGAGATCGTGACGGCCCCGTACCGCGGGTTCGTGCTCGACCAGGACGCCGGCGGCGCCATCCGCGCCCCCGGCCGGTGCGACCTGTACCTCGGGGTGGGCGATGAGGCCGGCGACCTCGCCGGCCGCGCCAAAAACGAGGGACGCCTCTACTACCTCTTCGTCAAACCCGCCGCGCAGCCGACGGGCGGCCTGCGGGAGACCCAGGAAACCGCCACCGCGCCCGCCGCGTGTGGCCCGGCCGGTCTTGTCCGGCCGGGATGAGACGCGGTGTGCCACGGCCGGTCTTGTCCGGCCGTGCGCTGCTCGCTGCAAACTCTGAACCGCGCGCTGTCATGCTGAGGAGGCCGCCAGGCCGACGAAGCATCTCGCCGTGGCCTTTGTCGTGGTCGTTGCCGTTGCCGTTCGCAGTTGCCTGTTGCCTGCCGTTCCGCCGTGGCCGTTGATTCCGATTTCCGCTTTCGCATTTCCGATGTGGCCGCATTTCATCCACCCCGTTGCATACGAGCCCTCCGGGGCCGCCAGGGACGCCGCCACGCCGCCACGTCGGCCGTGGTCCGCGCCTCAGCGCCACACGCCGCGCCGTGGGCGGACTTTGCCCTTGCGATCGCCCGCGCGGCCGGTACTGTGTGGCCGTGGCGGTGGCAACCCCAAGAGAAGATGGCTTCTGAGCCGCCCGCCCGGTGCGCGTCTTGCCGCCGCCACCCGGACCCGGGCGGCTCGCCTCTTGAAGGGGGTTGGAATGACGACCGACGAACGGCTGGCGGCGGTGGAGCAGGAACTGGCAGAGGCCAAGGCCCGGGCCACTCGCGCCGGCCGGCGGGGCCGGGGGCTGCTGGCGGCACTGGGCGCGGGGCTGGGGGCCTGGGTTCTGGCCGCCGCCCTCGCGCCAAGGACGGCGGGGGCGCAGGCCGCCGGGGGCGTCGCGGACGAGGTCCGCACCCGCAAACTGGTGCTCGTGGACGATGAGGGCA
>CAZNYC010000214.1:2180-4548 GCA_964577175.1 uncultured Anaerolineales bacterium | reverse complement strand
GGTCCGGCTCCATCGTCTCGTTCGATTTGATCGTTTCGTCCCACGTCACGACGCGACCCTCGTAGGCGGCGGTGCGGCCCATGACGGTCACCAGGTTCGAGCGGACGGACGGTTCGACGGTGGGGTTGTCGCACTTGCCGGCGAGGATGCTCTCGGCGAAGGTGCGGATGTTCGTGACGGCCCCTTCCTTGTAGATGGCGGGGCATTTGCCGCCGCGCCAGAAATGCTTGCCGCGAATCAGCACCTCGCCGCCGTACTGCGTTTCCAGGACGCCCTCGGAGCCGAACATGCGGTTGCGGATGCCGTCGGGCTTCGTGCCGTGCCCGTTGAACTGTCGGCTGGAAAAGGCGATGCCCACGTTCTCGGGATACTGGAACGTGAGGGCGAAGTGGTCCCAGCAGTCGCCGACGTCGGTGCGGGCCTTGCGTCCGCCGGTGCCCCAGCACCGCTGGGGCGGGGTGCCCATGATCCAACTCATCACGTCCAGGGTGTGGATGTTCTGCTCGGTGATGATGTCGCCGGAGAGGGCCTTGAAGAAGACCCAGTTGCGGAGGCGTCCTTCGGGGGTCCGGTCCTCGCCCTTTTTGCCGATGCGGTTCGTGTGGTAGGTCGACTCGCCGAACGCCATCGTGCCGAGGGCCCCGTCGCGGACGCGCTTCAGGGCCTCGATGTAGAACGGGTCGGCCCGGGTCTGGAAGTCCACCAGGAAGACCTGCTTCTTCTCGATGGCCTGCTTGCCGCTCTCGGCGATGGACCGGCAGCCGGGGGCGTCGACGGCGATCGGCTTGGCCAGGTACACGTGTTTGCCGGCGTCGACGGCGTCGGCGGCCTGCCGGGGATGGAAGTACGGCGGGCTGATGATGGCGACGGCGTCCACGCCGCTCGCGATCAGGCCCTTGTACCCGTCCAGGCCGGCGAAGCGGTGCTTCTGGGGCACGTCGTGCTCCTTGCCGGCGGCGCCGCTGCGGGTGGCGAAGTAGTCGTGGGTGGCGGTGACCTTGTACCCGCCGTCGTCGCGGAAGAGTTTGGCGATCCAGCGTCCCCGTCCGCCGCAGCCGACGAGGCCGAGGTTGAGGATCGAGAGCGCTTCGCTCCCCCGGACGCTCTCGGGGCGGACGATGGCGAAACCGGCGGCCCCGGCGGCCGCGGTGGTCAGGAATCGTCGGCGGTTCATGGCGCTGGGCGTGGGCTGGGTCATGGCGCGTCCTTTCGTTGACTACGAGTACGCGTGCTCGTGCAATGTCGAACCGGCCGCGCTCCCGGCGCGGCGTGTGGCCCGGTTGGCTTGTCTAACCGGGGAGACAGGTCCTCCCGGCCGGACAAGCCGGCCGGGCCACACAAGAGGGGCCGGCTCGAACGGCGCGTTACTCCGCGGCGCCCTCCAGCGGGCGGAGCCAGATGTTGCGGAAGCGGATCGGGTTGCCGTGGTCCTGGAGCACGATGCTCCCCTTCGGCGGGTGCGGGCGATAGGCGGCCGGCCGCTTGTGGAACGTCTCGCCGAGCACCTCCCAACGGTCCTGGACGAGCACGCCGTTGTGCAGCACCGTGACGGTCGCCGGCCGCTCGAGTTTGCCGCCGGCGAACCGCGGCGCGTGCCAGATGATGTCGTAGGTCTGCCACTGTCCGGGCGGGCGGCAGGCGTTGACGAGCGGCGGATGCTGGCCGTACACCGACCCCGCCATGCCGTCGGCGTAGGTCTTGTTGTTGTAGGAATCGAGGATCTGGACCTCGTACTTGCCGTCGCAGAAAAAGACGCCGCTGTTGCCGCGGCCCTGGGCGTTGCCCTTGGGGGGCGCGGGGGCCATCCACTCGACGTGCAGCCGGCAGTCGCCGAACGTCTCCTTCGTGTAGATGGTGCCGCCGCGCACCTCGGCGTACCCGTTCTCGACCTTCCAGGGCGCGGGCAGGACCTTGCCCTTCTTGCGGGTGAACCACTTGTCCAGGTTCTTACCGCCGAAGAGGACGACGGCGTCGGACGGGGGCGAGGCGGCCTCCTCCCGCGGGGGCATGGGCGGCGTGATGACCGGCGGGTGCGGGCGGTTCCGGTCGTGCACGTGCCATTTCTGCCCCGGCACGAGGCCCGTACTCGTGTAGCCGAGGCCGTCGACGTTCTCGTCCTTCTTCTCGGCCGCCTGAAGCGGTCCGGCCGCCAGGGCCCACAGGAGCAGGCCGGCGGCCGCCAGGGCCACGGCCGCCGTCCGAACGGGTCGCAGGGTGGGGGGATGGGTCATGCGTCGGGTCCTTTCGCTCTCGTGAAACGGGTCCGTACCGTCTGACGGTTGGTGCGGCGTGTCGATTCAGCGGGCCCGTGTGGCCCGGCCGGGAGTCCGTAGGGTGGGTGCTTGCACCCACGCGGTCAAGTCCGTAG
>CAZNYC010000214.1:0-2080 GCA_964577175.1 uncultured Anaerolineales bacterium | reverse complement strand
AGTCCGTAGGGTGGGTGCTTGCACCCACGCGGTCAAGAGGTCCCGGCCATTCGCTTCGCTCATGGCCGGGCGTTGCTGCGCCGTGTGCCACGGTTTGCTTGTCCAACCGTGCGCCGGTCCGAAGGCACGGATTGCGAGCAATCCGTGGCCCCTGCGTTCGCGCCGCTCCAGCCTACCACGCCCGGCGCAGGATGCAAGCGCCTGGCGGACGAGAGATACTTGGCGACCGCGGCCGCCGACGGTATCCTCAGGGGAAACCGAGCCGATGCCTTCCAGTCAGGAGACGCCCATGTTCCGTGCCGCCTGCCGTGTAATGCTTCCGGTGCTCGTGTTCGCGGCCTGTCTCGCCGCCGCCTCGGCCGCCGCGGAGTCGCCCGACCGCATCGAACCCATCCGCCGCGTGGTCGAACTCGACGTCGGCGAGGAGACGGCCGTCACGCTTGCCGACGGCGGCCGCGCCGCGGTCAAACTCCTCGCCGTCGACGCCGAGACCGACACCGTCCGCGGGGCCGTCCGCCGGGCCACCGCCCGCGTCAAGGTCAACGATGAAACGGTGACCCTGACGTGTGCCGCCTACGGCCTGCCGGTGCGGGCGGGCGGCGTGCGGATCGACTGCCCCATCACGCGGGCGTTCTACGAGACCTCGAACAAGGACCGGTGGGGCCTGGGGAAGGACGCCCGCCTGCGCCTCTGGCCGGCCGACGGGCCGCTCGTGCGGCCGGGCACGTTTTCCCCGCCCGTGCGGATCCGCTTCTTCGCCTCCGACACGCAGATGCCGAACCTGCCCGTCTACGTGGACGGGGCCGAGCGGCCGTCCCGCTCGTGCTATTACCACTCCGGGCTCGACTTCGGCGGGGCCGAGGGCATGGTTCCCATCTACGCCGCCACCGACGGCCTGGTCGTCTCCGCCGCCGACAAGACGCTGGAGGCCCACAAGGAGGACTCGCCCGTCTCGCCGCGGTACGACGTCGTCTACCTGCTGGACCCGCGCGGCTGGTACTACCGGTACAGCCACATGGAGCGGATCGCCGACGGTATCCGCCCGGGCGTCCGCGTGAAACGGGGGCAGAGAATCGGCGTCCTCGGCAAGGAAGGCGGCAGCGGCGGATGGACGCACCTGCACTTCGAGGCCAAGAGCCGCCAGCCCTCCGGCCGGTGGGGCACCGAGGAGGCCTACGCCTACACCTGGGAGGCCTACCGCCGGGCCCATCCGGATGCCCTCGTCGCCGTCGCCCGGCCGCACCGCCTCGCCGCCGCCGGCGAGAAGGTGACGCTCGACGGCTCGCGCTCCGCCGCTTTCGGCTCCGAGGTGACGGACTGCCGGTGGACGTTCTCGGACGGCACGACGGCCGAGGGGCCGACCGTCACCCGCACGTACGCCAAGCCCGGCACGTACAGCGAAATCCTGAAGGTGACCGACGCCCGCGGCCGGACGGCGTACGACTTCGGCGTCGTCGTGGTGGTGGACCCGCCGAAGGGGTTCCCGCCGGGCATCCACGCGTGCTGCTCGCCCACCTGGCCCGTACGGACGGGCGAGGACGTGACGTTCAAGGTCCGCACCTTCCGCACGAAGCCGGCCGGCGAGACGTGGGACTTCGGCGACGGCTCGCCGAAGGTCACCGTCCGCTCCGACGCCAACGCACGGATGCACGCCCCGGACGGCTACGCCGTCACGAGCCACGCGTACGAGAAGCCGGGCGACTACATCGCCACCGTCACCCACACCTCGCCGGACGGCGTGAAGGCGACGGGAAGGGTGTGGGTACGCGTGGAAGAGGCAAAACAACAATAGCCAGCAAGGAACGCTCAATATCCAACGATCAAGTAACGGGCTTGCAGCCCGTACGAGGACACGCCGGCCTTCCCCCACCGGCCGAAGGCCGACCCTTGGTTATTGATTGTTGAATGCTCCTTGTTCAGTATTGGGCGGATTCAACTTTGAAACGCAACACGGTGCTATAGCCCCTGGAGCCCCGTCGCGTCGGCGTCGGCCTCACGCCGAGGCCCGAAGGGCTCCGGGCCGACGCCGAGGCGGCGGGGCGAAAGGGGCCCCCTGGCAGCCTCGGAGCCGAGGCAGAGG
>CAZNYC010000213.1:0-4747 GCA_964577175.1 uncultured Anaerolineales bacterium | reverse complement strand
GCTCCCGCAGCGGGCTCGAACGACGGGCGCGCGACTCGGCGCAGCGGGCTCGAACAACGCAGGCCCCACCGCGCTCGCCCCCCCGCCGCCACCCTTTTGCTTGACACCCCCGCGCGGGGCGATTTATCATACCTCCACCGTTCGTGTGCGCACGGACGGCGACTCCGCCTCTTCGCCCGAACCCGCAAAGGCGGCCGGCCATGCGAATCGGCGCCATCGCCGACACCCACGACAACTGCGTCGCCGTCGCGGCCGCGGTCCGTTACTTCGAGGACCAGGCCGTCGAGCAGATTCTCCACGCCGGCGACTACTGCGCCCCGTTCGCCCTGAAGCGGCTGCTCCAGACCCGCACCCCCGTGGACGGCGTGTTCGGCAACTGCGACGGCGAACGCGAGGGCCTCGCGAAACTCCTGCCGTCCCTCTCCCACGGGCCCCGGCACCTGGAACTGGGCGGCAAGAAACTCTGCCTCATCCACGACCGCACCCGCCTTGCCCACGAAGATATCGAGGCCTCCGACATCCTCCTCTACGGCCACACGCACGAGCCCGAGGTCCGGCGCGAAGACGGGCGCCTCGTCGTCAACCCCGGCGAATGCGGCGGCTGGCTCTCCGGACGGTGCACCGTGGCCGTCATCGATACCGAGACCCTCTCGGCCGACATCGAGGAAATCCACGAACAGCCAAGGGGCTGACGCATGCGACGACTTCCCCCAGCGCCGCAAAGTCACGATACCGGTGAGCGCGATGGGTCTCCAAAGGACCTGCGCGGTGGGTCTCCGCACCCACCGCGCCGCACGGAGCACTTACCGTATCGCGCGGCGGGTGCCCCTCGGCTTCGCTCGGGAAAGGCTCCGACTCGCCGCGCTTCCTCCCTACTCCGCGCTCGCGTCGCCACGCTCGCGCTGGGCCTTGCCGCCCTCGCCCTGACGGGCTGCTACGGCCAGGTGCAGCGGACCATCACCATCGACTCCGAACCGGAGGGTGCCCGCTGCTGGCTCAACGACAACGAGGTCGGCACCACGCCCGTCACCGTCCCGTTCACGTGGTACGGCACGTACAGCGTGCGGCTGGAGCACCCCGGCTACGAGCCGCTCATCGCCGAGGCCGACGTCAACGCCCCCATGTTCCAGTGGGTGGGGCCGGACCTGTTGTACGAGACGGTGATTCCGGGCATCCATCACGACACGCATGCCTTTCGGTACGCCCTGCACGAGGCGACGCCGACGGACCCGTCGGGTCTGCGCCAGCGGGCGGAGTCTCTCCGCCGCGACGCCGGGACGGCGGGGTTTCAGCCGATCATGCGGCCGGACCCGACGACACCGCCGGTCGGCGCCCCCGCCGACACCCGTCCGAAGGTGCCGGAGGTGACCGAGGAAACGCCGCCGGACGACTGAGGCGCTGCGGACCTGTTTTTTAACGCAGAGGACGCGGAGGACGCAGAGAACGGCATCAGCGGAAGCGAGAGGTACGGCGAGAAAACCAGCGCCGTGTGCCACGGCCGGCCTTGCCCGTCCGTGGGCCGCGCCGCGGCTTGGCCTGTGTGTGGCCCGGCCGGCTTGCCCGGCCGGGAGAAAGGCCGGCATGGCTGACACCCACTCATCGGCATCAGATTACAGCCACAAGCAGCCGGCCCACGTCACGCGCGTCCTGGGTCTCATCGGGGTCGGGCTTGGCGTGTTCCTCGTCGCCCGCACCGGGGACGATCCGTCGCATACGTGGGTGCCCGTCGCGTACCTGGTGATCGCCGTCTCCTTTCTCGTCCACCTGGTCCTGTTCTGGTCGATGACGGTCCGGGTAACGGACCAGGTTCTGGAGTTCTGGTTGGGCCCCGGCCTGATTCGTCGGCGGATTCCGCTGGAGCAGATCGGTGACCTCGAGACGGTCCGCTCGCGAATCCGGGACGGCTGGGGCATCCGCCGGACGATGCTCGGCCGGTTGTATAACGTATCCGGCTTTCGGGCGGTCCGGGTGCGATTGAAGACGGGCACGTCGATTGTGATCGGCACGGACGAACCGCGCGCCCTCGCCGACGCCATCCGCGAAGGCATTTCGCGCACCGCCGGCGGGGTGACCGACGGCTGACACTGCAACGCTAACTCGTGCGCGGCGGGTCTCCGCATGCGCCGCGCAGCCCTGGAAAAGCCGTTTCGAGCGCGGTGGGTGCGGAGACCCACCGCGCAAAATGCTCACTTAGCGTTGTAGTGCTAACGGGGCTTTCCAAGAAGGAGAATCTCATGCATCGCGCGTGCACCCCGGCGGTCCTGGTCATCCTTCTCCTCGCCGGCTGCTCCAGCGGCCCCGAAGGCGCGGCCCAGCCGTACACCCTCGATAACGGCCTGACGGTCGTCCTCCGCCCCGTGGCGGGGGCCGAGCAGGTCGCCCTCGTCGTCCTGCACCCGCTGGGCAACCACCACGACCCCGAGGGGCAGAGCGGCCTGGCGCACCTCATCGAGCACTGTTACGTGACGGCCCAGGGCGGTCCCACGCCGCCGCGGACGATGCAGCAGTACCTGGCCCGGTACCCCGGCGGCTGGAACGCCCAGACGGGCGACCGCTTCACGGTGGTGGCGTGCGTGTTTCCGCCGGAGCGGCTGGAGGACGAACTCCGCGACGCCGCCGCCCGCCTCGGCGACCTGCGCATCACGAAGGCCGACGTCGCCCGCGAAGTGCCGCGCGTCGTCGCGGAAGTGGGCAACATGCACGGCGGCATGCCGCTGCTGGCGGCGTTCAACCTGGCCCGCGAGCGGGTCCGGCCCACGCCCCGCGGGGGACGGCGCGGCGGCCGGCCCGACCACGTGCAGCGCCTGACGGCCGAGGCCCTCCAGCAGCGATGGGAGCGGTATTACCGGGCCAAAGGCACCATCCTCGTCCTGGCGGGCGCGATCGAGCCGAAGGCCGTCCGCGACCGCATCCACCACTACTTCCACACGCTGCCGCCGGGCGAGCCGGCGCCCGACCCCGCCGACCCGCCCGGGCCCGACCTGCCCGTGACCGAGACGGTCGAGGTCCGGGCCGGCCGGCCGAACGCGCCGGCGGCGGCTTGCCTGGCGTGGACCGCGCCGCATCCGGAGGACGACCTGTACGCCCCGTTCCTCGTGCTCGTGGCGCGGCTGTGGCGGCAGTTGGGAACGATGGGCACGGGGGCGGGCGTGCCCGTGGTCCGCTTCGCGCCGCTGGACGATCCGCACGTGGTGGCCATCGTCGGGCCGACGGGAACGCAAACGGACGAGCAGGCGATCGCCTCGCTGGAGGCGCTGCTCAAGGCGGCCTTCGACCGGCCCTTCTCCGCGGCGGACCTGCCGGCGACGCGGAACACCTTCGGCTGGATGCTCGGCCTGGCCGACGTGCCGGACGCCATGCTGGCCCGGAACCCGTACGGGGCGGGGCTGGCGACCGGGCGGCGCGTCCAGATGGGCATCGACCCGGCCGCGTTGCGGGCCCGCCTCGACGCCGTCACGGCCGACGACGTGGCCCGGGCCGCCGCAACCGTCTTCGCGCGCCAGCGACGGGCGGCCGTGGTCGTCGTGCCCGAGGCGTCGACGGCATCGTGACGCGGAGCGCGGTCCCGATGGCTGCGCGCTCCGCTACGCGTCGCGGCTAAAAGGGGGCATGTGCTGTCGTCGCTGCTGTTGACTTTGGACTTTGGGCTTTGGGCTTTGGACTTTGGACTTTGGACTTTGGACTTTGGACTTTGGGCTTTGGACTTTGGACTTTGGGCTTTGGACTTTGGACTTTGGACTCGGGACTTCTTCGTGCCTCGCTTCGGCACCCACCTTTCGATTGCCGGCGGCGTGTCACGGGCCGCCCGCCGCGCCCGCGACCTGGGGTGCGACTGCCTCCAGGTTTTCGTCAAGCCGCCGCAGCAGTGGCGCTTCCAGGCCCTGGACGCGACGGAGATTGCGCGGTTCCGGGCGGGCGTCGCGGAGGCGGGCCTCGAGCCCGTCGTCGCCCACGCGTCGTACCTCCTGAACCTGGCGAGCCCCGAGGAGGCGCTGCGCGAGAAGAGCGTCGCGTGCCTGCGGACGGAGTGGGACCGGACGGAGGCGCTTGGACTTTCAGGCATCGTCCTGCATCCCGGCTCGCACGTGGAGACGGGCGAGGCGGCGGGCCTGGCGCGCGTGACGACGGCGCTGCAGCGCCTGGCGCGCGAGCGGCCGGAGCGCACGGTGCCCATCCTCCTTGAGACCACCGCCGGGGCCGGCAGCACGCTGGGCGGGACGTTCGAGCAGTTGGCGCAGGTGTTTGACGCGTGCGCGGGTGGTCCCCCGCTCGGCCTCGCCATCGACACCTGTCACCTGTGGGCCGCCGGGTACGACGTGGCCTCGGCCGATGGGCTGGACGCGACGCTGGCGGCCCTCGAGGCGGCGGTCGGCCTCGACCGTCTGGCCGTCGTCCACGCGAACGACGCAAAGGGCGAGCGGGGTTCCCGGCTCGACCGTCATGCCGCCATCGGCGAGGGGCGGATCGGCCGGGAGGGGTTCCGCCGCCTCGTCAATCACCCTTCGCTGCGGCAGGTGCCGTTCATCCTGGAGACGCCGAAGGAGGACGACGCCGGCCGGCCGATGGATCCGGTCAACCTCCGGACGCTTCGTGGGCTTGTTCAAGCGTAGGGGCGATTCCGTTTTTAACGCAGAGGTCGCGGAGAGCGCAGAGGACAGCAACGGCGGGACGAAGAGGGAAAAGGCAAACAACAACGGAGCCTGTTGCACAAAGCCCTGGCACCCATCGCACGACTCACCGACGCCTG
>CAZNYC010000212.1:0-4788 GCA_964577175.1 uncultured Anaerolineales bacterium | reverse complement strand
CGTACAGCCTCTCGCACGCCGCCGGGTTCGGCTTCCTGTATCACCTGACGGGCGAGCAGAAGTACGCCGACCTGGGGCGCGAGTGCTTCGAGTGGGCCTTCGACGGCGTCCGCGACCGCGACCGCGAGGCGCGGTACGCGTTCCGGCAGCCCGGCGGGGCCCTGCGGGCCGGGCCGTCGCTCGGATGGTACGCCGTCGGCTACGACCTCTGCTACGACGGGTGGGACGAGGCGTACCGCACGAAGGTGGCCGAGGCGATCCAGAACTACGACGAGGGCAAGCACTGCAGCCTGGCGGAACTGGCGCGCGGGGCCCGGCACATGCCGGGCAGCAACCACTGGGGGATGCAGGTGGGCGGGGCCGCGCTGGCGCTGCTCGCCATCCGCGACGATCCGGGCGTGGACATGGAGAAGATCAATCCGCTCCTGGAGAAGAGCAGGAAGGCGATGGTCCGCAACATGACCGAGGGGTTCGGCGACCACGGGTGGTTTCCGGAGGGCGACGGCACGGGGTCGATGTCGAGCCAGATCGCGTTCATCCCGGCCCTGCAGGCGTGGCGGACGGCGGGCGGGCTCGACTACATCTCGCCGCGCACCAACGCCCCGTGGATGACCCTGAAGTGGATCTTCCTGACGGTGCCGCGCAAGGGCAAGATGGACTTCCCCGCCCGCGGCGCCTACCCGCACAACGTGTGGGACCGCGACGGCATCAGCGGGGCGGGGTACTTCTGCGAGGGGTTCGGCGGCGTGTGGGACGTGCACAAGCCGGCCCTCCTGTGGTTCTATAACACGCACCTGAAGGCGGCGGATGAGACGAACGGGACGCCGTACGACACGCCGAGCCCGTACCCGCACCACGCCATCCTGGCCTTCGTGAACTGGCCGTTCGGGATGGAGGAGAAGAACCCGGCGGAGTGCCTCCCCCGGGCCACGGGCGATACGAAGTACGGGTTCTACATGTTTCGCAACCGGTGGAAGGACGAGAAGGACATCGTCATCTCCGTCCAGACCTACAGCACGCGGGGCTGGCACAAGGCGAACTCCTCGGGCGCGGTCGAGGTGTGGGGCCTCGGCAAGAAAATGAAATGGGGGAACCTGCGGAACGGTCTTGAGTACTTCCGCACCGCCGCCGACGGCTCGGCCAGCATGGTCAGCGGCGACGGGACGGCCATGGCCGTCGACTTCTCCGGCGCAAGCGGCGCCCCCGCCATGCTCGTCATGACCGGCCGCGGCATGCCGGGCGGCGACACGGTCGAGGCCGGCGGCACGCGGTTCGCACTCAAGTTCCTCACCGGGGGCAAGGCCCCCGAGCCCCGCGTCGACGGCGAAAAACTCGTCGTCGGCGAGCAGACCGTGACGATGGAGGACGGGCACATCGTCCTTTCGAAGATGGCCGGGCCGTGGAAAGGGCCGAAAGCGGAGTGAGCCGGGTGGCATGCCCCCGCGCCGGGGGCATGTGTGATGTCATTCTGAGGAGCCCGTAGGGCGACGAAGAATCTCGCCTTGCTCGTTGTTCTTCTGTTGCTGGCACGGCGAGATTCTTCGGACCTGCGGCCCTCAGAATGACAGCCTTGGCGTGACGAACGCTTTGCCTGACAAGGAGTCACACGATGCATACAACGCTGCGCCGTGCGATCGTTGGGGTCGCGGTCGTTTTGGCGATGGGTGCCTGCGCGGCGCGCGCCGCCGAGGCGCCGCCCACCGCTGCACCGGGCGAGGCGTGGGTCCAGCCGATGCGGAAGGTCCACGCGCGGTTCAAGGGCGAGGCGGGCACGTTCGCGCACTTCGGCGATTCCATCACGATTTCGATGGCGTTCTGGGCCTCGCTCCAGTGGGACCACAAGCAGATGGACCCGCCCACGCAGGCCGCGTTCGACCTCGTCAAGACGTACATGAAGGAGAAGTGCTGGCGCGGGTGGAAAGGGCCGCAGTACGGCAACCAGGGATCGATGACCATCCGCTGGGCGCATAAGCACGTCGATACGTGGCTCGAGGGCCTGAAGCCCGAATGCACGCTGCTCATGTTCGGCACGAACGACCTCCATTCGCTGGAGGTGGAGGAGTACGAGGCGAAGACCCGCGAGGTGGTGCAGCGGTGCCTCGACGCCGGCACGGTGGTCATCCTCTCGACCATTCCGCCGCGGCACGGGCGCGAGGCGACGTGCGGGCGGTTCGTCGAGGCCGTCCGCCGCATCGCGCGCGATATGAATGTGCCGCTATGTGACTATTACAAGGCGATCCTCGCCCGCCGGCCCGACGACTGGGACGGCGCCGCCCAGACGTTCAAGTCCGTGCCCGGCGGCACGTACGAGGTGCCGACGCTCATCGCCCGCGACGGCGTCCATCCGTCGAACCCGAAACAGTGGCAGGGCGACTACTCGGCGGCGGGCCTGCGGCACAACGGGTTCGTCCTGCGGAACTGGGTGGCCCTGCATTCCTACGCGCGGGTCGTGCGGAAGGTCTTCGGCGGCGGTCCGGGATAACGCCGGCCGATGTCATTCTGAGGAGCACGCAGGGCGACGAAGAATCTCGCTTCGCTCCTTACCGTTTTCGGCGTTCGCACGGCGAGATGCTTCGGCTCTGCAAGCAGCGCCCCGGAATGACAATCTGAAACGATACCGGGGCCGGCGATTCTTGAACGGGCGGCGTCGCGGTGGTAGAGTAGCCTCGCCGGTTTGGAGTCCGACGGTGTCACGCAGGAGCGACGTATGAAACGGGCGGTCCGCGCGCTGCGGTGTCTGACGGGGAAACAGCAGGTTGTGCGCGGCGGGTCTCCGTACCCGCCGCGCGGACGCAAGGCAGCGTGCACGGGCGCGGTGGGTGCAGAGACCCACCGCGCGACATGGCAGTTGGCGGCAACGTTGATTGTGTTCTGTGCGGGCGCGCTCGCCGCCGCAGCAACGGATGGGCCGGACGCTGCGCCGTCGGGCGGCATTGTTCGTCCGTACGAGCCGCCCGACGCGCCGAGCGCCCTCGAGTGGCCGCGCGAGCGGCTCATCCGGTTCATGCGCGACCTGACGGACTTCGTCTACGAACACCACGTCGTGACGGACCCGCAGCGACCCGTCTACGGCATGACGTACGAGTTCTGGCGCGGCGGCAAGCAGATCCAGGCGTTCGGCCTCGACACCATGCACGACGGCGCCTGGTGGGCCAGCGCCATGGTCACCGCCCACCGCGCGGACCCCGACGGGCCGTACCTGGACCGCGTCCAGACGTATCAAGTCCCGTTCTACACGAACATGCTGACCCACAGCGACCGGCTGTTCCCGAAGATGCGCGGCCGCGGGCAGGACACGAAGCCGCTCGTCAGCCCTGTCAAGGGCTGGGTGCCGCGCGGATGGGACGACGGCGAGGGGTTCGACAGGTCCGGCGACCTGATCCCGGCGGGATACCACACCACCTCGAACCACCTGTGCCAGGACCTGGCGAACCTGCTGATGGACGTGTGGCTGACGACGCGGGACCCCGCGCTGGCGGAGGCGCTCGGCCATCTGCGGGCGTATAAATCGGAATACTTCGGGCCCATCGGGACGATCGAATTCGCCGCCGCCCTGACCGGCCGCCGGGCGGACGTGTTCAAACGGTTCGTGCCGAGCGCGTTCACCGTCCACGCCCTGAAGCCGTGTTACTCCGGCATGTACCGGCAGGAGCCGACGAGCCTGCCGGCCTACGACGACGGGCTGGCGTGGCAGTACCGGGAGGCGACCGCGCGGGTCGTGCGGGACGGCGGCATGAGCGAGGACCTGGTCCTCCGCGCCGCCGGCCGGGCCTGGGCCGCCACACGGGCCATGGAACTGTACGTCGACGCCCGGCCGTACCGGTACGGGCTGTACCTCTTCGATATCCAGCGGCAGCCGACGTTCGTGGCGGGCGAGGGGAGGCTGGACGGGTACCTCTCCACGTCGCGGCACCTGCTGGGCGGGCGGGGCGTCCAGTTCGCGTGGCTGGCGGCGGGCGTGGCGCCCTATCTGTCGGCCCATCCGGACCTGTGGTCGCGGAGGCACCGGGAGCGGTTCGCGAAGGAGCCGCTCGTCCGCATCGTGGACGATGCGCCGGAGACCGACGGCCGGCGCGAGGGCGAGTACGACCTCTCCGCCGCCCTCGACGGACGCGGGGCCACGGTCACGCTGCTCGCGGACCCGGAAAACCTGCACGTGTACGTGGCATCGGAGCGGCCGGAGGTGACCGTTGAGATCCGGCCGGCCGACGACGTGCGCGAGCCGGTGCCCCTGGGCCGCCTCACGCTCCGCAAGGACGGGTCGTCCGCGGCCGTCAACGAGAACGGCGAGGCGCTGCGGCACCGGGCGGCGGTGTTCGAGCGGAAGCCGTGGACCGGCGAACTCCGCGTGCCCCTCGGGGCCGTGCGAGGGCAGCGGCACTTCGTCAACCTGGTCGAGCACGGGCGGTACGTCGTCCGCGTGAACGGCGGCGAGCCGGAGACCGTGTACGTGCTCAGCCGGCCGGAGCGGATCCTCCGGCGCCTGGAGGCGATCGCCCTCGGCACCGTCGACACCTGGCACGGCGTATGGCAGCGGCTGGGGGTCATCCCGAGCGGGTGGCACGTGGACGAGGCGAAGCGCGTCCGCTCGTGGGAACTGAGCGACGCGGGCCACGTGGCGCACCTCGTCAAGACGATCGCGCTGGTGCTGCTGCACCGCGAAGGCCAGAGCGAGTGGGACGTGATGCGGGCGCAGTTTCCGGCGGACCCGCGGCCGGCGCGGCCGCTGCCGCGGTCGGTCCTCGAGGCGCAGGGGCTGGTCGAGTAATCCGCGAGCCCGCCGCGGCC
>CAZNYC010000211.1:0-4824 GCA_964577175.1 uncultured Anaerolineales bacterium | reverse complement strand
CGCAGCCGGCTCGAACGACGGCGCGCCTCGCAGCCGGCTCGAACGGCGGCGCGCCCTTGCAGCCGGCTCGAACGACGGCGCGCCCTTGCACCTCCGGGCGGCGCTGTGATACCACCAAGAAGGGCGAATCGCGACGAGGGGAGGGCCGACCGCATGCGCATCTTCGACCGCAAGTTCCACAAGCACGTGGGGCGGTATCTGGCGCAGTGCGCCCTGGCGACGCTGGCCGTGGCGGTCATCCTGCTGGTCCTGAGCGAGATTCAGCAGGCGGTCATCGCCGCCTCCCTGGGGGCCAGTTCCTTCATCGCCTTCACCATGCCGCACACCAACGCCTCCCGGCCGCGGTACCTGGTGGGCGGGTACGTGTGCGGGATGGCCTCCGGCGTGGCGATGCAGGCCCTGGGCGACTTTCTCGGCAGCGCCTTGGCCGCGCCAGCCTGGGACCAGTGGCCGATTCACGGGGCGGTGATCTTCGGGGCGGCGGCGGTGGGCCTCGCGATCTTCCTGATGGTCATCACGAACACCGAGCACCCGCCGGCGGGGGGACTGGCGCTCGGCGTCGTCCTGGCCGAGTGGGATGCCGTGGCCCTTGCCGTGCCGATCATCGGCATCGTGGCCCTCAGCCTGGCCCGCCTGGCCCTGAAACCCATCCTCATCAACCTCATCGAGGTGCCCGAACGCGAGGAGAAACGCCATGACGCCGGCTGAAGCGTTCCACGGCCCGCTCGAGCCCGCGGGCGACTACACGTACCGCATCCCGAAATCCTACAAGCCCGGCATGCGCGTGGACGGCCTCATCTGGGCGGACGAGAGCCTCATCGAGGCCATCCGCGGCGACAACGCCCCCGAGCAGGTCGCCAACGTCGCCACCCTGCCCGGCATCGTCCGGGCCAGCATGGCCATGCCCGATATCCACTGGGGGTACGGTTTCCCCATCGGCGGGGTGGCGGCGATGGACCCGGACGACGGCGGCGTGGTCTCGCCCGGCGGCGTGGGATACGACATCAACTGCGGCGTGCGGCTGGTGCGGTCGGACCTGGCGCGCGACGACGTCGCCCCCCGCATGCACGACCTCCTCGGCGCCCTCTTCAGCGCCGTGCCCTGCGGCGTGGGGACGGGCGGCCCGAAGAACTACGCCGACTCCGAACTGAAGCGGCTCCTGCGCGAAGGCTCCGCCTACGTCGTCCGCCACGGACAGGGGTGGGACGAGGACCTCGACCGCACCGAGGCCCGCGGGTGCCTGGACGGGGCCGACCCGGCGGCCGTCTCGAAACGGGCCCTGGAGCGCGGCCGGAAGCAGGTCGGCTCCCTCGGCGCCGGCAACCACTTCCTGGAGGTCCAGGCCGTCGACGAGGTCTACGACGCCGAGGTCGCCGACGCCTTCGGCCTTGACCAGGACACCGTGACGTTCATGATCCACTGCGGCAGCCGGGGGTTCGGGCACCAGGTCTGCGACGACTTCCTGAAGGTCATGCGGAAGGCCGCGGGCGCCTACGGCATCGACCTGCCCGACAGGCAACTCTGCTGCGCGCCGGTCGAGAGCGACGAGGGCCGCCGCTACATCGCCGCCATGCGGGCCGCCGCCAACTTCGCCTGGGCCAACCGCCAGACGCTCATGCACATCGTGCGGGAGACGACGGGCGGCGTCTTCGGACGGCCGGCCGAGCGGCTCGGCATGCACCTGGTCTACGACGTGTGCCACAACATCGCCAAGATGGAGACCCACGAGACGCCGCGCGGCCGGCGGCGGCTGTGCGTCCATCGCAAGGGCGCCACGCGGGCCTTCCCGGCCGGCCATCCCGAGGTGCCCGAGGCGTACCGCGACGTCGGCCAGCCCGTCATCATCCCCGGCGACATGGGCCGCTACTCGTTCCTGATGGTCGGCCAGGCCCAGGCGATGGACGAGACGTTCGGCTCCGTCTGCCACGGGGCGGGGCGGGCGATGTCGCGCGGCCAGGCGCGGCGCACGGTGCGCGGCGAGGACGTGCGGCGACGCCTCGGCCAGAAGGGGATCCACGTCTTAAGCCGCAGCGCCAAGGGTCTGGCCGAGGAGTTCTCCGGCGCCTACAAGGACGTGGCCCGCGTGGTGGAGGTGGTCGAGAAGGCGGGTCTGGCGCGGAAGGTGTGCCGCCTTCATCCCCTGGGCGTCATCAAGGGATGAGGTCGCGCGATGCTTCTGACCGCGCCGTCGTTCGAGCCGGCCGCGGGAGCGGCCGGTCATTCTCATCTGCCCTGGCACATGCCGCGCCGGATGAAGATGCCCCGCTGCTCCCGCAGCGGGCTCGAACGACGGTGGGCGCAGCGCACACGCCAAGCGCCTCCGGCGCGGTCTGGTCCCGATCGGGCGGACTCAGGCCTCCAGAAAGACGTCCGGCGCGGTGGCGGCCGGGGGGTTGGCGGCCGGGGCCGGCAGGTCCTCCGGGCGGAGGAGGATGGTCGTGCCGCACAGCGCGCACGAAATCGAACGCTGCTCGTGCACTTCGTCCAGGGTCAGCAGCAGTTCGGTGCGGCAGTGCGGACAGGCCAACGGCACAATGACATTGAAGTGACGCTGCATCGAAGCCCTCCCCGCAGCGGCCATGTCGGCTGCCAGTATACCGCGCGCGGGCCGCGGACCGAAAGAGTTTCTTGCAAACCTTCCTCCCGCGGCCTAGGATACGGAATCTTTTTGGGTAGGGGCGTCCGATGGGGGTTTTCAACGCCGCTAGCACGCATCGCCCGCCGCCGCGGGGCCACCGAGGAGTGGACGGATGAGATTGCGCGACCTCCTGGACGAGTCCGTCGTCAAGACCGGGCTCGAAAGCCTGGACAAGGAAGAGTGCTTCGAGGAACTCGTCGACCTGCTCGTTCGGGCCGGACGCCTCGACGACCGGGCCGGCGCCCTGCAGGCCGTCGAGGACCGCGAGGCCAAGGGCACGACCGGCATCGGCGGCGGCGTGGCCATCCCCCACGCCAAGCACGCCTCCGTCCAGCATCTCGTCGCGGCCCTCGGCACCAGCCGCGAGGGCATCGAGTTCGACGCAACCGACGGCGAGCCGGTCACGGTGGTGTTCCTGCTGCTGGCGCCGGTGGACGACCCCGGCCCGCACGTCCGGGCGCTGGCCGAGATCGCCCGCCTCATCCAGACGCCCGGCTTTTGCCGCAAGGCCACCGAGGCCGCCAAGCCCGCCGACGTGCTCGACCTGCTCGAGGCCGAGGAGTAGCCCGCGAAGGACGCCCCATGCGCGACGTCATCCAGAAGATGCTCGAGGCGGAGGCCGAGGCCCAGCGCCTCGTCTCGGAGGCCGAGGCGGAGGCCGACCGCCTCCGCGCCGACGCCCGCCGCCAGGCCCAGCACCGCCTGGAGTCGGCCCGCCACGAGGCCCAGGCCGGGGCCGACCGGCTCCTCGCCGAGGCCGCCGAGCAGGCCGACCGCGACCGCGACGCCGGGCTCCGCCGCGCCGCCGAACGCATCGGCGAGGAGGTCGGCCTCGACCCCGAGGCCCGGCGCCGCGCCGTCGAGACGGTCGTCCGCGCCGTCGTCGGCGAGGGGGCGGCCGGCACCTGAGCCTGCAGGGCGCGTGCGCGGCGGGTCTCCGTACCCGCCGCGCATCGGCACGGCGCGCCCTGCAAGCGGGGCGGCGAACACGAACGTTCTCGCGCAGGGGGCGCCTGGGTTCGCCGCGGCGCTTGCGCCGCGTGTGCCTTTCGCGGTGCCTGATTCGCAAAGGCCGACCATGGCCCCGCAAACCGCAATCGATCTCGATTACCTGGCGGCGAACGTCCATGCCCGCCGCAGCCGCATGGCCGAGGGCGACCGCCTGCCCGGCCTCGTCCGGCTGCGGACCGTCCCGGACCTCTCGCGGGCGCTCTACCCCGACATTGAGCCGGCCGTCACGGCCGCCGACCTCCAGCGCCGTCTCATCCGCGACCAGGCCGGGGAACTGGCGGACCTGGCCGGCGGCGTCGGCGGGGCCGGCGGGGCCCTGCTCGACTGGCTCGGCACCCGCCTGGAGGTGGAGAACCTGAAGGTCCTGGCCCGCGGCTTCACGGCGGGCCTCCGGCCGGAGGCCGTCCGGCCCCACCTCGTGGCCGTCGGCGGCCCGGTGCCGGACCCGGTGCCGTTCGTGGCGGCGGCGGACGCCGAGGCGTTCGTCGCCCTCTTGCCGGAAGGACCCCTCCGCGACGGGGCCGCGCGCGGCACGGACCTGTACGAGCGGCATCCGCGGAGTTTCGCCCTGGAGGCCGGCCTCGACGCCGGGTATCTGCGCGAACTCCTCGCCCGGGCCGACGCCGCCCCCGACCGCGACCACGTCCGCCGGCCCGCGGAGCAGGAAGTGCAGGTCTTCCAGATGATGTTGGCGGCCCGGGGACGGTTCGTCTTCGGCCTGGACGCCGGCGACCTGGAGCCGTTCGCCGTCCGTCCGGCGGCGATGAAGCCGCTCCTGGCGGCGGACGACCTGGAGGCCCTGGCCCGGGCCGCCGTCGGCCACGCCATCGACCGGATGCCGGCGGGCGCGGGCGGCGTCGACCCGGCCGACCTGGAGGCCCTGGGCTGGGACCGGTACGCACGGCTGGCGAACACGGCCTTCCGCCGCAGCCACATGGGCCTCGGGGCTGTCGTGGCGTACACGGCCCTCAGGCGGGTGGAACTGGCGAACCTGATTCGCGTCTCGGAGGGCATCCGGCTGGGCCTGGCGCCGGAGACGCTCCGCGCCCGTCTCATCCCGCGCGAGGAGGCGTAGGACGAACCTGAAGCGCGGCGGGTCTCCGTACCCGCCGCGCGGGGCGCCGTTCGAGCCGGCTGCCGTTCGAGCCGGCTGCCGTTCGAGCCGGCTGCCGTTC
>CAZNYC010000210.1:0-4836 GCA_964577175.1 uncultured Anaerolineales bacterium | reverse complement strand
CGCGGCCTACTTCCTGCGGTCCCAAACGCGGTTCTCTTCGCCCCGTGCCAGCCGCGCGTAGTTCGACTTGTGCCGGACGATGACCAAGACCACGATCGCCGCCACGAAGACGGTCACGGGCAGGTATGCGTCGAGCGCCTCGCCCCGGTAATAACCCCCGTAGATCCCGCCGAACGCCAGGGCCGCCGCCGTCGAGCCGACGGAAACGTACGCCGTCGCCGCCGTCACGACGATCCACACCCCGAGGGCCGCCAGGGCAATCCACCACAGCGGGGGCAGGGCGAGCAGCACCCCCAGGCTCGTCGCGACCGCCTTCCCGCCCTTGAACTTCAGCCACACGGGGAAGGTGTGCCCGAGGATCGGCCCCACCGCCACGACGACCAGGGCAAGCCACAGGCCGCGCCCTGCCGCCTCGGCGTAGAACCCCGGCGGCAGCATGACCGCCGCCGTCACGGGGCCGAAGCCTTTGGCCACGTCCAGGACGAAGGCGAGGATGCCCCACGGCCATCCGCACACCCGGCCGCAGTTCGTCGCCCCGATGTTGTGCGACCCGTGCGCGCGGATGTCGTAGCCGCGCATCCTGCCGATGAGCCACCCGAAGGGGACGGACCCGCACAGGTAGGCCCCCACGAGCAGCGCCGCCACCATCAGCCAGGGACTCATGAGCCGAATGCCTCCTTCCGTGCCGCGGCGGTCTCAAAGACGGCCATCATCTCCCTCACGTTCCGCTGGATGGGGTGCTGCTCGGCGGTCTCGCGGGCGGCCGCGCCCATCCGCTGCCGGAGACCTGCGTCGCGCAGGACGCGGAGCGCCTCGGCCAGCCGCTCGATTTCCTCCGGCGTGTTCAGGACGACCCCTTCCCGCCCGTCGTCCATCAACTCGCTGGCGCCGTTGAAACGGGTCGTCACGACGGGCCGCCCGCACGCCATCGCCTCCAGCACTACCAGGCTGCACGGGTCGTACCAGGTGGGCTGGACGTAGGCGTCGCACGCGGCGTAGGCGGGGAGCGTATCGTCCATCGGCCCGGGCAGATGCAGCCGGTCGCCGATGCCAAGCCGCTCGGCGCGGGCGCGGAACCGCCCGCCGCGGCACCGTCCGACGACCACGATCCGCCACGGCAGCGTCTCGTCCAGGCGGGCGGCGGCCTCGAGGAGTTCGCGCAGCCCCTTCAGCCGCGGGTTGTGCGCGACCATGAGGAAACACGTCTCCTCCGGCGCCAGGCCCCAGGCCTCCCGCTGCGCGTCGCGAGCCGCGCCGCACGCCGCCGGGCTGAACCGCGCCGTGTCCACGCCGTTGTAGACGAGGTGCAGCCGTTCGTCCGGCACGCGATAGAACGTCTGCATGTGTCGGGCGACCATGCGGCTGATGGCGACGACGTCGGGGGGCGGGTCGGCCCGGTACTGCTGCCGCTCGATCCAGCGTTGGGTCCGGACGCGCGGGTTGACGGCATCGAAGGCCCGCTTCAGTCCCGCCAGCCAGGCCGGCCGCACCAGCCGCAGGTTCTGCCGCCGGCTGCCGGCCAGCGTGCCCCCGTGCGGTTGGAGGACGGTGGCACCGAAGGTGCGGCCGACGGCGACGGCCACGTCGACGCCGGCCCGGCGAGTGGCTCTGCCGACGGAGCGGGCGAAGCGAAGGTCGCGTTCCGGCCGTGTCAGGCCGCGGCGCAGCACGTGATGGAGCGTCGCGCCCTCGGGCGGGTCCTCGAACGCCGCGGCAAAAAGGTGGACCTCGTGCCCGCCGGCGAGGAGGTCCCGCGCGAACCGGTGGACGTACGTCTCCGCCCCGCCGCGGGACGGGTCGAGATGCTCGATCTGGAAGCCGATCCTCACGGCGTGTCCCCCTCGCGGGCGCGCTTCCGCGCATCGTGCCGCGCCGTGCGCCCCGCCTTCCGCACGACCGTCCGCAGCAGCCGCTTGTGCGCTTCCGTGAGGCGGCCCGCCTGAAAGTACGCCCGCGCAAACCGCAGCCGGTCCGTCTGAGTGAACACCGGCGAGCGGATGCCCGTGGCCGGCCCCGGCCAGGACGAGAAGAGCAGGGCCGCCAGGTCCTTCACGATCCACCGCCGGCCGATGCCGCGCCGGTGATGCGTCAGCCGCTGGAGATCGATGAGGTGCAGCACGGGCTCCCGCCCATCGAGGGGCCGGACCATGATGTGGCACAGGTAGAAGTCGCGATGCGAGAGGTCGGCCCCGTGCATTTGCCGGGCGAGGCCGGCCATCTGCCGTATCAGGCGGCGTTTCTCGGCCGTCCGCTCCCGGGAAACGGGCGGGGCGAAGCGGCCCTCGCAGAAATCGTCGGCCTGCGTGGCGCCGGCGATTTCCTCGGTCACGAGGACGCTGCGTTCCTCGCGCCCCCCGCGGCGCAACTCGCCCCCGACCGCCACGGGGCGCATGCTCGCGATCCCCAGGTCCGCCAGGCGCACGATGCCGCGGAACTCCCGCCGCGCGAGCGTCTCCGCCGCGTTCAGGCTCAGCGTCCGCCGCAGACCCGTCCGCCACGGCACCGCGGTGTACCGTTTGACGTAGACGGCCCGCGGTGTGCCCGCCGACGGGTCGTCCAGGACCAGGCGGACGGTGGACCGGCCGGCGGCCTCGCGGTAGGTCTCGCCGCCGCCGACGGCCATCAGGGCATCGAGCGTCGTCAGGCCGGCGGCCTCGATCATCGGCCGCAGCGCCTCGTTGATGCGCAGGCGGCCGCCGTCCGCGGGCGTCATCGTCTCTTCGGCGAGCGGGACCATGCCGGGCGGGGCCTGCCGGCGGGCGTCGATGAGGTTGGGATCGCGTCCGCGGCCGGCCATGCGAGCGGCCGCCCGCAGGATGTCGGCGATGAGGTCCCGCGCCTCGGCGTGCATCCGTCGGCGGTCGCGGCGGTCGGCGGCTTCCCGGCTGACCACGTCGCGGCGGACGCCGTCTGCGAGTTCGCCGGCGTACCGGCCGACGGTGTTCACCGGCCGGTCGGGGGGCCCCGGCGGCCGCCGGCCGAGGTAGAACGCCACCAGGCGCGCACAGTCGGTC
Organism: uncultured Anaerolineales bacterium; assembly: GCA_964577175.1. Taxonomy (GTDB): domain Bacteria; phylum Planctomycetota; class Phycisphaerae; order FEN-1346; family FEN-1346; genus BS750m-G62. The sequence continues at coordinate 1,822 of CAZNYC010000210.1, read as the reverse complement.
GGCGACACCGCCCGGGCGGGGGTCGAGACGTACAGCCGGGCAAGGTCGTCGGTCATGCGTCCCCGCGATGCCCGCCGCAGACGGTACACGTCAATGAGGACGGCTTTCGGCCGGCCGATGCCGAGCCCCGTCAGCAGGACGTGCTTGGCGTAGAAGTCTGGGAACGACCATCCCGCCTGGTGGAGCCGGCGGGCCAGCAGCGCCACCGCCCGCGTCACGCGGCTCCGGAGGCCGGGGCGGACGGACGCGTGGGCGGCCTCGGCCAGCCATGCCGCCAGCGACGGGCCCTGCACCTCGCGGACGGCGAGGAGGGCCCGCGGCTCATCGCCGTCGGCGGTGCGGCCCCAGGCCACGGGCGTCGCCACGGGGATGCCGGCGGCCGTCAGGCGGCGAGCGTTGCGCCACTCGCGCCGGGCGGCGACCATCGGACGCCGGCCGCGAAGCAGGTCCGTCCACCGGCACTCGGCCTCGGGTCCCCACTGGCGTTTGACGTAGACGCCGACGGCCTCGCCGTCGGGGCCGGCCACTTCGATGCGCGTGACGCTTCGCGACGCGTGGCCGTCGATCGCATCGCCCTCAGCCGCCCGCCACAGGGCGTCGAAGGTGTCGAGCCCGGCGGCGGCGAGCGGCGCGCGGTAGTCGGGATGGATGACGAGGGTGGCCATGCGGTCCAGAGCGTCCTGGTTCGCCCACTTTCGGACGGGCGCGGTGGGTCTCCGTACCCACCGCGCGGACTCCGGGTTCTTGTGTGGCCCGGCCGGTCTTGCCCGGCCGGGAGGGCACGGATTGGCAAGCAATCCGTGGCACCGGGGGTGAGCGCGGCGGGTATCCCTCCGCTCTGGTCGGGACAGGCGCCGACCCGCCGCGCTTCCTCCTCGGTCTACGTGTCGAGCGAATCATCGGCGAGGAGCTGGCGGGCGAGGTCCGATCCCATGACCCGCCCGAGCGCCCGGCGGACCTTCTGGTTCCCCCGCCAGTGGTCGAGCCCGCCGCGCCCAAGCAGGGCCGTCGCGTGGGCCACGTGCTCGACGTACGTGTGCATTTCGTCCGGCGAGAGGCGGACGGCCGCGTAGCCGGCGCCGGCGAGGCCGCGGTACAGGAGGTCGCCCGTCGGATGGCCGGGGGCCGGCTGCCACGTCAGGCCGAGGTCCCGCACGACCTCCAGGTCGTACACCGCGCAGTAGGATCGCGGGTACCACGGCGTGGGCGCCAGGCGCGGGTCCGGCGGCAGGCGGCGCCATCGGCGGAGGGCGGCCTTCATCCGGTGCGTGTCCCACAGGCGTTTCATGGCGCGGTACCAGCCGGGATCGGTGTCGAGTTTGGCCGAGCCGAGGGCAGCGGCGTTCGGGGCGGCTTTGAGGCGGCCGACGAGGTCCCCGAGCCAGCCCTCGCGGCGGACGATTGTATCGGTATGCAGGCTCACAAGCCAGCGTCCGCGGGCCTGGCGCGTGCCGAGGTCCATCGCCGAGGCGTGGGCGTGGACGGCGTCCGGCTCGGTCTCCGGCCCGCGGCGGCGGAGGCGAATCCACGTCACGTCGGCGAGCGCCTCGGCCGACCCGTCGTCGCTGTGGTTGTCGACGACGAGCACCTCAAACGGGTGATCCGTGAGGCGGCGGATGGCCCGCAGGCACAGCCGCGCCAGGTCCGGCGTCCGGTAGTGGGGGATGACGATGGACGCCAGGTCCTCGGGCGTCTCGCGTCCGTCGCGGATCGCTTCGAGTTGGGTGGTGTTGAGCATGAATTCGCACGTTGCGCGTGGCGCGGCGGTTCTCACACCCGCCGCGCTGAGCCCCTGTGCCAGGGATTGCTTGCCAATCCGTGC
>CAZNYC010000209.1:0-4897 GCA_964577175.1 uncultured Anaerolineales bacterium | reverse complement strand
CGGCCGGGCCACACAACAGCGGCCGGGCCACACAACAGCGGCCGGGCCACACGCCGCAAAGCACCGGCCGGCAAGCCGCCGGTGGCACCCGCCGACGCGGCGCGCTCTCCCGGGGCTTGGCACGACAACGCACCGTGTGCGGTTGGCGCGGTGGGCCCTTTCCTTCACATGCCGTCTGGATTCTTGGCCGCCGAACCGGTACCCTTGTCGGTCGGAGTCTTCCATGGCCGATCGCGAAACCCCGACACCCCGCGCCCGCGTGCTGAAGTGGCTCGCCGGCCTGTTGGTCCTCGGCCTGGTGGCCGCGGCCGTGGGCCTCGTCTTTCTGCCGGACCTGCTGCCGGCGTCGGTCGTCCGGCGGAAGGTGGCGGCGATGTTGTCGGAACGGCTCGGCCGGCCGGTGACCGTCGCCTCCGCCCGCCTGGACTGGCGGGAAGGGCTGACCGCCCGGGGCGTGCGCATCGACCGCCGCGACCGAGAGGGCCGACTCGCCGAGGTCGACCGCCTGGCCGTCCGCTTCGGGCCCGCCGACGCCGCCCGCGCCGAGCCCCGGTTCCGCAGCATCCGCTTCGAGGGCCTCGAACTCTGGCTCGTCATGGACGAGGCCGGGCGGCTGAACGTGGCCGACCTCCTGGAGGGCGACGCGCTCGACGTCGGCGTCGTCCAGGTCGGCAGCGCCCGCGTCCATTTCCACAACCGCCGGACCGGCGGACGCCTCGACTTCGAAAACGTCCACGCCAGCGTCGGCGAACTCACCGACACCGGCAGCGGGTACGTCAGCCTGTCGGCCGACCTCTGCCGCGTCCCCGGCGACCACCCGGCCGCCGCCGGTCCCACCGACGCCGCGGCGCTCCGCGGCGGCCGGATGGTGCTGACGGCCAACATCGACCGCCGCCGCACCGGTCCGGACGGCATGCCCGTCGGCAGCCTCAAGGCCGAGTGGTCGGACCTGCCCTGGGACCGGCTCTGGGCGGCCGTGGTGCCCGCGTCGCCCGCGGCGGGACTCCTCCGCCGCACCTCCGGCCGCATGTCCCTCACCCTCGGCGAGAAGACCTCCAGCGCCGAAGGCGCCGTCGAGGTCGGTCACCTGGCCTGGCCGGCCCGCGGCAAGGCCGCGCCCACGCCGCTCCTGCCGGAGGCCATCCTGGGGTTCCGCCTGCATTGGGCGGCGGCCGCGCAGCGCGTCGTGCTCGACACCCTCACCCTCTCGGCCCCGGGGCTGAACCTCAAGGCCGATGGCCAGGTCGCGCCCTCGCGACCCCCCGCCGGACAGGAGGCCGGTGACGAGGCCGCGCCCTCCTGGACGACCCCGGCCGTCAAACTGTCGGCCGGCGGCACGGTTTCATGGGGTCCCTTGAGCCGGGACGCCGCGCTGCTGCGGCCGGTCCTCGAGCGGTTCGAGCCTCTCGGCGGCAAGGCGCGGTTGGTGGATCTGCGCATTACCACGGAAGGCGACCTGTTCCGCCTGACGGCGAGGGCAGATCTCGACGACACCGTCATGGTCGTCCCGGGATGGTTCGAGAAGCAGGAGGCCGACCCCCTGACGCTTCGCCTGGAAGGCAAGTGCGACCGGGGCTTCCGGACCCCCGCGGCCGTGGGTATTGTCCTGGAGACCGCCGGAACCACGATGGAGGTCCGGGCCATGCCTCCGCCGGACGCGGTGCGCGAGGTGCTCGCAGGGACACGCGAGGACGAAACGGCCTGGCGGGTGCGCCTGGCACGCCTGGCGGGCGAGCGGACGACGGCCGAGATCACGGTCAGCAAGGTCGCGCCCCTCTTGGCCCTTGTGCCGCCGCTGAAGGACCGGCTCGGCACGGTCGATGAGGACAGCAAGGGCCGGGCGAGCCTGGTGGTTCAGCCCGTCGGCGGGGGGGAGGACGCAAGCGCGCGCCGGGTCGCCGCCCCCGCCGCCCGCGAGCATGGCGCCCCGCCGGAGGTATGGACCGCCGTCCTCCACGCGGACCTGACCGAGGCGGGCATCGCGCCGAAGGCAGGCGGCGGACCGCGAAAGCCGAAGGGCACGCCGGCCAGCCTCGATGCCGACGCCGTCCTCTGCCCCGGCCGCCGGCGGTCCGACCTCCGCCGATTGACGGTCCGTCTCGGTAAGGGCCGGCTCCGCTGGGACGGCTCCGCCCGGATCGACTGGCCCCGCAAGGAACGCGAGCAGCCTGTCGGCCGGTTCCGGGGCGACTTGGCCCTCGAAAACCTGGAGACGATCGGCGCAATCCTGGCGCCCGAGGCGTTCGTAGGCACGCCGCCCGTCGCCGGCGACCTCGTGTTCAAGAAGGAGGAGATGGAGGCGGGATTGAGCGAGGGCCGATTCGATGCCGTCCTGAGCGCCGGCCTCGACCGCATCCGCCTCCGGCTCGAGCCATACCTCCACATGGACGCCGGGTGCCCGGCCGCCATTCGCGAACTCATCATCGAATGGGACACCGCCCGCTGGAACCGCGTCCTGGCCAGCGCTGCGCTCGACCTGCCGGGGGCGGAGGTCGCCGTCCTGGGCAAGGCGGTCCTGGTGGACGGGCGGCCGCGCGGGGGCCGGACCGGTGCCCTCGTCCCGGGCGCACCGCCGCCTTTGCCGTCCATTCTCGACCGGTTCGCGCCGAACAGCAGCGCCGACATCACCGCTTCCGTCTCTGACCTGGCGAAGGCGGCGGAGATGTCGCCCCTGTTAGCCGAGGCGGTCGAAAAAGGACGGGCCGCGGGCCGCGCCTCGGGACGCCTCTTGCTTTCGCGCGAACGCGATGCCATTCAGGGCACCGCCTCCCTGGACCTGACCGGCCTGGACCTGGACCTGGCCGGCCGGCTGAAGAAATCTCCCGGCCGGCGCCTCACCGCCGAAGTGGAGGGCAGGCAGGCCTGGGGGCCGGCCGGACGCCGCGACATCCACCTCCACCGGGCCGAGGTCTTCCTGGGCGAGTCGCGGACGACGCTGACCGGCCTTATCCGTCTCGACCGGCCCGCCCTGACCGCCCACGCCGACTTGCCGACCCGCCTGGCCGCCGCCGTCCGCGACGCCGACGTCAAGGCCGAGGGCGACTGGCGGCACGGGCCGGACCTGGCCCACATGCTGCCGGGGCTCGCTCCCCTGCGGGCGCGGTGCGGCCTGGACGGCGCCACGCGCTGGACGCTGGCCCTGGAGGGCTCGCCGACGCGCGGCCGGCTCGACCTGGACGTCGACGCCACCGAGTGCCGCGTCTTCGCCGCTCCCCGCGGCGAGCGGACCGAGGCGGTCACCGTCAAGACGGCCGGCACCCCCGCCTCCGTCGACCTGAGGGTCCGTTACGGCGAGGTGCCCGGCGAGATGATCGTCGAGGACGTGCACCTGCATCTGGCGGATGCGACGGCGAAGGCGTCCGGCCGCCTGCTGTTCGACGATCCGCGGTTCCTCGTGCCGTCGCGGCCGACGGCGTGGACGCTGTCGGTGGACGGCCGGGTGCCGGACGCCGCCATCCTCGCCTCGCTCCTGCCGTGGCGGCTGGCGGACCTGGAGCCCCGCGGGGCGGTGGACCTTGCGCTGCGGGCGGCCGCGGACGCACGCGGCAGCGAGGTCCAGTCTTGCCGTCTCCGATTCGACGACGCCCGCCTCCGCTGGCTCCAGCGCGACATCCGGCTCGACGGCGCCCTCGCCTACGATCACGCCAGTCTCGAGACGGACGGCCTGTCGCTGAAGGCGGGCGGGTCCGACGTGCGGATCGTCACCTACATCGCCCGCCCCAGCGAGGATCCGACCGGGTCGGTCATCGTCCGCGGGCCGATGCTCGACGTGGAGGAAGTCCTCGAGATGATCCGCCGCACGAGCGCCTCCCTGGCCGACGCCGCCGAGGCGCCGGCCGCCCCGGCGGACGGGCTCGGCGCCCGGATTCGCCGGCTCCTCGCCGCGGCGCACCTCTCGGCCGACGTCCGCCTCGACCGCGTGGCCGTCGTCAATCCCAAGTGGGACAGCCGGTACGAACTCAAGGGCCTGGAGGCCGAGGGCCGACTCGCCGACCGGCACCTCGTCCTGCCCCGTTTCGCCTGCCGGTTGAACGACGGCACGGTGACCGGGCGTCTGCGGCTGGATTTCCGGCAGGCCCCGCCCCTGCTGCACGTGGCGTACGATGCCCGCGACCTCCAGGTCCGCGAGAACCTCAAGCCGTTCATCAACACCACGTTCCCCGGCATGCAGGTGAACGGTACGCTCACGACGCGGGCCACCCGGACCCAGCCCCTGGCCTCGGGGACGCATCCCGTGGGCGGGGGTGAGACGATCCTGACCGACGGCCTGCTCGAGGGCCCCGCCGCCCCGGAGTACGTCACGGCCATCCTGCCCGGGCTGAAACTGACCCGCTACGCGTTCAACCGGATGAGCAACGTCTTCGAGCAGCGGCCCGGCGGCGTGACCGACAACCGGATGCTCTTCGACGGCAAGGCGTACGACCTGTTCATCTTCGGCCGGACGCATCCCGACGGCACGACGCGGTACACGATGGGCGTGGACCTGCTGCTGAGCCTCGGGTCGGAGGTCAGCCGGACGCTGGACCAGGGCAAACTGCCGCTCATGCACTACAACGGGCGGATCGTCGGGAAGGCGTTCGCGGAGCGGCAGGTCTCCTACGTCCTGCCGCACGAACTGGCTTACGATGTGTTCCTCCGACGGAACCTGCTGCTGCAGTTGGTCCGCCGCCTCGGCCGACCGGAACCGAAGATCGAGAAACCCGACGCCGTCCCGCCGGAGGAACGGCGGTCGGAGCCGCCCTTCGGCGAGCGCCGCCCCGGGTCGGGCTTGGCCGAGCCGCGGCCGGACACCCCGGCGCCTTAGAGCCTATCCGAACACCCCTCTGGCTTCGGCCGGCTGCGGCGCCCGCAGACGGCGTCGGGCTGCATCGACAACCCAGAGACGGGTTGCCTGCTT
>CAZNYC010000208.1:0-4903 GCA_964577175.1 uncultured Anaerolineales bacterium | reverse complement strand
CAGCGAGGCTGGGGCGAGCGGAGAGATCTCGCCGTGAGCGTCGTTCATAAGATAAAGCACGGCGAGATTCCTCGGCTCAACCCGTCGGGCCGACGAGGGGTTATCCGGATAGGCTCTAAGTCGGTGTTTTGCGCGATGGGTCTCGGTATCCACCGCGCGCAACACGTGCGCCGGGTGCCACCGATTGCTTGTCAATCGGTGCCGGCGGGGTATGAAGCACGGTTTGACAAGCAAACCGTGGCACCTGCGGGCCGAGCGCGGTGGGTACGGCAGGCCACCGCGCCCATCGCAGGTTGGGCCGATGCTGACTCGTGGTTGACGCGCGGGTCGGCACGCGGCATGATGGCGGCATGGGCCTGACACTCGTCATCTTCGACCTGGACGGCACGCTGCTGGCCTCGCCGCTTGATTTCGACGCCATCCGCGCCGAGACCGGTCTGCCGAAGGGCCGGCCCATCCTGGAGGCCCTCGCCCACCTGCCGCCCGAGCCCCGCCGCCGGGCCGAGGCCGTCGTCGACCGCCACGAGGCGGAGGCGGTCCGCGCCTCCCGCCTCCTGCCCGGGGCGGCGGACCTGCTCGCGTGGCTGCGGGCGTCGGGCCTCAAGGTCGCGCTGTTGACGCGGAACAGCCGGGCCAGCGTCGAGGAGGCCGCCCGCCGGCACGGCCTTGCCTTCGACGCCGCCGTCACACGCAACGACCACGAGCCGAAACCCGCGCCGGACGGCGTCCGGCACCTCATGGCCGCGTGCCACGCCCGCCCGGAGGACACCGTCCTGGTGGGGGATTTCCGGTTCGACGTGGAGGCCGGCGCGGCCGCGGGCGTCCGCACGATCGCCGTCGTCGCCGAACCGACCGAGTGGTCCGCCGACGCCACGTGGCTGACGCCGGACCTGGCCGGCGTCCGCCGCATTCTCGCGGGTCTGCTCGACGCTGGCTGAGCCGGACCGTGCGGGGCGGGTCTCCGTCCCCACCGCGCGCAACACGTGCGCCGGGTGCCACCGATTGCTTGTCAATCGGTGCCGGCGGGGTATGAAGCACGGTTTGACAAGCAAACCGTGGCACCTGCGGGCCGAGCGCGGTGGGTACGGCAGGCCACCGCGCTTATGCGCGAGGCCTCCTGGCCACCCGGCCGGCTGGATGCGGTGGCGTGAATCCTTGCCGCCCTCCCCCGCCTCTTCTATAATCGCCGGACGGTCTGATCCCCGCCGCCCGGTCGGTCACCCGGAGCGAGAGCCCATGCTGCCCCTGGCAAACATCCTGGCCCGCCCGTTCCGGACGACGGTCAGCGTCCTGGCCGTCGGCGTCGGGGTGGCGCTGTTTCTGGTGCTGGTGGGCCTGACGAGCATGCTGGACGAGATCGCCCGCCGGACGACCCGCGTCGAGGCCCACCTGATGGTCTGGCCGGCGTCCGACCAGGTGGTCGTGAGCGGCGGGCTGCCGGCCGAGAAGGTCGAGAAGGACCTCGAGACCATTCCCGGGGTCGCCCGGGCCATCCCGGTCCTCCGTTGGCCGCTCAAGATGGCCGGACGGGTCCAGAACGTGTACGGTATCCGCCCGTCGGACTGGCCGGCGTTCGCAGACGCGGAGCAGATCGTGTCGGGCCGGCCGCTCGAGGGCGGCGACGAGATGGTCATCGACACGCGCCTCGCCGGGGCCGGCGGGTACGGCCTGGGCGACACCGTCGAGCGGTGGGGCCGGTCGTACCGCATCGTCGGCATCGCCCGCGAAGGCGTGGCCGGCCGCGTCTTCATGCCCATCGACACGGTGGGCGAGGCGCTCCAGCAGACCAGCCGCCGGGCCTCGTTCTTCTACGTGCGGGCCACCGGGCCGCAGCAGGTGGAGCCCGTGCGCGAGGCCATCCGCGGGCGGGGCCTCAATGTCTTCACGATGGACGAGTTCTACCAAGTGCTCGCGTCGAGTTTCGTGGATATGGACAAAGTCATCGGGGCGGTCGTGTTCGTCGCCGGGTTCGTGTGCTTCCTCGTCATCCTGCTGACGGTGTACACGATGGTGATCGAGCGGACGCGGGAAATCGGCATCCTGAAGGGTATCGGGGCTTCAAAGGCCCAGGTGTTCGGCCTCGTGCTGGCGGAGGCGGGGCTGATTGCAGCGGGCGGCATCGGGGCCGGGTTCCTCCTGACGTGGGGCGCCCGGGCCCTGATCCTGCACGTGCAGCCGCTGTGGACAGTGTCGATCCCTCCGTTGCGGCACGCGTACGCGGCCCTGCTGGCGGCGGGCGGGACCCTGCTCGGAGCGCTGCACCCGGCGGCCCGTGCCGCGCGGCAGGATGCGGTCGAGAGCCTGCGGGAGGAGTGACGCGGGACCTCCCTCGCCCTTGTGACGGGAGAGGGATGGGGTGAGGGTGATAAGGCTGCAAGCCACAAGCCACAACCAGGGCGGCGGCGCGCCGTTGCCTTTGCTTGCTGCTTGCGGCTTGCAGCCTGTGGCTGGTACCCCCACGCCCTGCCCTCTCCCGCGAGTGGAGAGGGATGAAAAACGGCGCGGTGAATCGTATGCGAGATAAGGCGTCCAAACACAAACCATGGCACCGATCCTCGAAACGCACAACCTGACGAAGGTGTACGGGACCGACGGCGTCGAGACGCCGGCCGTGCGCGGCGTGGATCTGGCGGTCGAGGCCGGCGAGTTCGTCTCCATCATGGGGCCGAGCGGGTGCGGCAAGAGCACGCTGCTGTACCTGCTCGGGCTGCTGGCGACGCCGACCGAGGGCGCCGTCCGCATCGACGGGCAGGACACGGCGGACCTGCGCGAGAGCGGCCGCACGCGCCTCCGGCGGCGGCACATCGGGTACGTTTTCCAGCGGTTCAACCTCCTGCCGACGCTCTCGGCGGAGGAGAACGTGGCCCTGGCGCTGCGTCTGCGCGGCGAGCGGCCGGGCGAGGCGCCCGGCGAGATGCTTCGGGCGGTCGGCCTCGAGGACAAACGCCGCCGCCCGCCGGGGCAACTCAGCGTCGGCGAGCAGCAGCGGGTCGCGGTGGCCCGGGCGCTGGTGACCCGGCCGACGGTGCTGCTCGCGGACGAGCCGACCGGGAACCTCGACTCGGCGGCCTCCGCCCGGGTGATGGACCTGGTGGGCCGCCTCCACCGCGAGCACGGGCAGACGGTGGTCCTGATCTCGCACGACGCGCAGGTGGCACAGCGGGCCGATCGCCTTATAAGGATGCACGATGGCCGATTCCTCGACGCCTGACGCCCAAGCCGACGTGCGCGAAGCGCGCCTCGACCGGCGCAGGCACCTGAGTCTGGCCTCGTGGTTCGTCCCGTTCGGGCTCCTCCTGGCGCTGGTGGGCGGGGTGTACCTGCTGGGCGGCGAGGGGTCGACGGCCGCGGGCCTGGCCATGTTGTTCGGGTACCTGAGCCTGGCGTGCACCTTCCTGCCGCTGCCGACCGCGTGGATCGTGATTTGGGCGGCGGCGCCGGCGGCGAAGGGCGGCCTGGGCCTGGACCCGTGGATCGTGGCGAGCGTCGGGGCGGCCGGGACCGCCGTCGCCAACATGCACGATTATTATCTCGTCACGTTCCTCCATGCCTTCCAGCCGGTGCGGAAGATCCGGATGACGCGCCTGTACCGGCGGTTTGCGGCGTGGTATAACCGGGCCCCGTTCGGGACGCTGGCGGCGGCGTCGTTTCTGCCGATCCCGGTGGACGTGGTGCGGCTGCTGGCGATCAGCGAGGGGTACCACCGGGGCAAGTTCGCCCTGGGGTCGCTCGTCGGACGATGGCCGCGGTACCTGCTGTTTGCGATCCTGGCGGACGCGTTCGAACTGGGCTGGCAGTGGGTCGTGGGCGTGCTCGGGGCGACGGTGTGCCTGGGGCTGTGGCGCGGCCTGCCGCCGCTCGTGCGGCGCCTCCGGCAAGGGGCCGGCAAAACAAGTGAGACGGAAAAGGAGATATCGGAATGAAGTGGTTCAGGTATCCGGCGGCGCTCGCCCTGACGTGCCTGGTCTGCGCCGGAGCCGTCCGCGGCGAAGCAGCCGTGAAGAGCGAATCGCCGACGACCGAAACGGCCGAGCCCCTCCCGCCGGAGGTCAACACGATCCTCGAGAAGATGGAGAAGGCCGGCGACGCCGTCCGCGCGCTCCGCGCGCAGTTCGATTACGAACTCAACCAGACGTTGTACGAGGACATCCGGAAACGCAAGGGCCGCGCCCTCTACGCCGCCCCGAACCGGCTGCGGTTCGAGTTCACCGACCGTCCGAAAGAGACGTTCGTCTTCGACGGGCGGGTCGTCTATCACGTGAAGCCGTCGACGCGGCAACTCATCCTGTGGGAGATGCGAACGGCAGCGGAGGAACCCGTGGAGGCGCTGACGCTCGGCAAGACACCGTTCCCCCTGCCGTTCGGGCAGAAGAAGGCGGCCGTGGTGAAACACTTCTCCGTCCACCGCGACGGTGAGGCGGAGAAGAAAGACCCGAAGAAACGGAAGGTCCTGGCGCTCGTGCCGAAGAAGGGGACGACGCTCGCCCAAGACTACACGTGCATCCTCCTGTGGGTCGACACGGCGCGATGGATGCCGACGCGCGCGCGGCTCTATGACACGAGCGAGAACATCACGACCGTCGACTTTCGCCACATTCAGGTGAACGTGGACATGGAGAAGAACCCGTTCGCGCGGCCGAAGGTGCCGGAGGGCTGGGAAGTCGTGGAGCACCGGAAGGCGGATGCACAACAATGACGCATGACGAATAACGACTGCATAAGGGATGACGAACGGGCCGGCGCCGCGGGAAGGCCTGTATCACTCGGACTTGGTCATTCTTTCGTCATTCGACATTCGTCAATCGTCATTCATCCAATCTGGCGCGGATGGCTTCCGCTTGGCGCTCGAGGGTCTCGGCGTCGGACTCGCCGGCGGGCCAGCGATAGCCGAGGCCGTCGTCCG
>CAZNYC010000207.1:0-4908 GCA_964577175.1 uncultured Anaerolineales bacterium | reverse complement strand
GGACCCGAAGAAGTCCACGTCACCCGACGTCTGCCCCGAGTGCGGTGCCCGCATGCAGCCAAGCGGTGGCCGCTGTCTAATTTGCCGGTCCTGTGGGTATACACGATGTAACTGATGCAAGATTTCTATACAAAAGCGCCTCCACTGCGATAGCAGAAGACCGAGTTTCGACAACCTTGGGCTTCCTCCCTCAAACGTAAACAGTTGGCAATGCCTCGGACAGGAAACAGATAGATGCTCTGTCATGAATCGCAACTTCAGGCGGCAAGAACCCGGCCATGCGATCGGCAGTCTGCCACCCGTTCTGACCCAGCGAAGGCGGCCCGCCCTCCGCATGCGAGGCGTCAACGATTTATAGGCCCGTGTCAGAGGGTATTGCGGAAGCGCGGTCAAACGCGGGAGGCCACTGCGCTTCCACCGGGTCGCCTGCAGGACGACAAAGACGACTCCTTTGAGACAGTCCGCGAGGCGGGGAAGAAGACCACGGTCCCCCTCCAGGAGTTCCTGGCCTTGGCGGGTGACAAGGTGTCGACGCCGGCGGGCGGCATAAGGGCGGAGATGGATCCGGCAGGGGTACTACCGGGGGGCCAAGGCCCCGGCTCGTTGGCTCAGAGCGGCCAGCGTGGCTTCGTCTTCGGCGAGGCAGAATAGCCCCTCGCTGGTCTGGCGGCCACGGCACGCGGGGAGCAAGGTAGGATGCCATGACCGAATCGCCGGAGATCGCCGAGATGCCCCCGGTGCTCACCCCGGCCGAGGTCTGCCGGGTCCTCCGGAAACGGGTCAAGCGACCCTGCAAGACCGTCCGCGCCCTGGAACGGAACGGCCTGCGGGTCCTGAAGGTCGGGCGGGAGCTGCGCGTGCTCCGGAAGGACTTGGAGGCGTTTTTGGCCAGCGGCGAGGCCCGGCCGGAAAGAAGAGCACCCTGAGCGGGGCATCATAGAGCCTTCGCAACCCAAACCAAACTCTGGAGGATATCAGCCGCAAGCAGGGCTGGGCCGAGCACCTCATGCGGATGACCGAGCATCGCTTCCCAGTCATCCACGAGAGCGGGAACAGCCAAGTCACAAAAGCCTTGGAGCGAGCCGAGGCCCTCCGGGCAGCACCGCAAGCCTGAGCCAGATGGCATTGGAAAATGTTCCGCCACGGTCGTTGATGACGTTCCTGCACGGCATCATCGGCTTCTCAAAGACGAACGCCGGGTACCAGGAGACCTTCTTGATCTACCTGCCTGCCGAGCCGCCCACGCCGGCCGAGGGCTGAGCACCCGGCAAGCCGTCCCAAGGCGCAAGGGTTTTCGGCTTGACTTCGCCCGAGGTCCGCGCAAGCATGAGGTCGTGATGAGCACGCTCGGCCTCAACGTGGCATTCGATCCTGGGCCGCCCGGCCGAAAGCCCGCCTATCGGGCGCGCTCATCACAACCGGCAGGGCGGCCCGGCTTTTCGAGGGCAGGCCCATGAAACGGCAGGTTATCACCGCGTCCAACCGCTACCGGGTCACCATCATCACCCAGCCGAAGCGAAAGCACCCCTTCCAGTTTGACATCACCGATCGGCTGACCGGCCAGAGGCGCCGCGAGACGATCCGCGGCATCACCAGTGCCCGGGCGAAGCAGAAGGCCTATCAGCGGGCGGCGGAGCGGGAGGCCGAACTGAACAGCCGGGCCGACGGTCCCGCCGGTCCGGTGCCCTGGACCGAGGCCCGAGAGCAGGGCTTGGCCGTCGCGAAGGCCGAAAAACGGGCGGCTACCTTTGGCGCTTACCACAGAGTCCTCAACGTCCTGGAGCGCTACGCCGAAGACGCTTTCACGTGCCGACCCGGGGCCGACGGCCGGCGCCTGCAGTACGTCGAGCAGGTGACGCCGGCGGTCGCCCGCGGCTTCGTGCCCTGGCGCAAGACCCACGGCCTCACACCCGGCGGCAAGCAGCCGATGACCGTGCGCGAGACGACCGTGAACCGGGACCTGCGCCACCTCCAGGCCTTTTGGAACCAGTACTTGATGAAGTTCGGCCTAGCTGGCGAAAATCCGTGGAAGGACATCAGGCTGCTCCGGCCGTTTCGCCGGCAGCGGACGCGCCTCACGCGTCCGCAGGTCAACGCCATCTTGCACGAGGCGAGCCAGATGAGCCTCAAATTCCACGCGGCCCTGGCCCTCGCCGCCGAGGCCGGGCCGCGAATCGGCGAACTGAGCCACGTCATCTGGCAGCACATCGATACCGGCAATGGGAAGTGGCTCATCACCGAGGAACCCTGCGGCTGGCGGCCGAAGGGCGTCGAGGAACGGCTGGTCGGCTTCACCGCCGAGACGGGGCGGTTGCTGGAAGAGTACCGGTCCAGCCGCGTCGCCGAGCTGGTCGGCCAGGGCCTCTCGGCCGAGGACGCCCGCCTCCTCGTCAACGCCGGCCGCGTCTTCCGGCGGGGCCAGTCGGCGGGCAACGAGATGTGGGAACGGGAGTTCAACCGGCACTTGAAGCGGGCCTGCCTGCTGGCCGCTGTGCCCCCCGTAACCTGTCACGGCCTCCGCTACACGGTGGGGCGCCTCGCCGCCGAGGCCGGGGCGACGCCGTGGCAGGTCCAGGCGATGCTCGGGCACGCCGCGATGGCCACCACGCTCCACTATGTCGGCCGGGACCAGCCCGGCGCCGCGCGGGCAGCGTTTGAGGCCCTCACCCGTCCGCCTTCCCCCGCGGTACGTCACAATTACGTCACTCCGGGGGGGAAACCGTGGCCAGCCATGAGGACGAAGCAGCCGATGTAAGTCTCGGTTACGCAGAAGGTTAGTAAAAGGCGCCGAAGTGGCGGAATCGGCAGACGCGCGGGATTCAAAATCCCGTGAGGCTTAAACCTCGTGAGGGTTCGAATCCCTCCTTCGGCACCACGTAAGCGTTGGCCACACAAGGACTTACGGGCCCGGCCTCACTGGCGGGTTTAAGGCTGGTGGGATTACTGCTCACAAAATCGCAACAAAGTCGCGCTTCTTACATACGGCGGCGACGGATATCCAGGGCACGGCGGGCTGCCTCTTCGGCGTTGACCCGGATGTAAAACTGGCGGGTGGTCTGGTACGAGGCGTGCCCAAGCACGGCTTGAGATACGTCCTGCGCCACTCCGGCAAGGGCCATCAGGGTCGCCGCCGTTCGACGGAGGTCGTGCGGAGTGACGACCGGGACGCCCGCCTTCACCACGAGCCCCATACGCATCACGGGGGTCCTAACAGCGGACTCTTCCTCGCGCGACATGCCAAGGCGGTCTGCCCGCTCCGTGGCAAGGCTATCGGCTCGTTCACATATGTCGGAGAGCAGCCTGTGCTCGGCACGCGTCAGCGTGAGGCCCATCGCCAAGCAGGCCGCACACTTGGGCCGGGGTCGGCGGGCCGGTACCGGGCTGCCGGCCCTTTCCACCGGGCCCGTTCCGGATTCCGGCTCGGCATTCGGGGGGCGTGGCACGAACGGTATCTTCTCCAGTACGGACCGTGACCGCACCCTCGCCTCCTCACAACTCATGCCACGGCCTGCGAACGTGTCACCTGCGTCGGCCACGGCCACGTGGATCGGTCCGGGCCAGGCGGACACGCGCGCGATCGCCTCGCGGGGTGGCAGGATTCCTACCTCGCGCCGCTGCCAATGTTCCATTCCAAGCCCCGAGGCGGCTTGGTTCAGGCACTGGTTTCGGGTCAGGCGGAAACAGAACATCGAGGCCAGGTTTCCCGTGACCGCAGGGTCAACGTCGGAGACGAGCTGGCTGACCACGCACCCGCAGAACCCGGCCTTGCGCAGCGACCGGAGCACGCTGACGCCCCGACTCTCCTTGAGGTCGGCCGTGCGCTTGTTGAGCTGGCCGCCCAAGTAAGTGCTGGCCTCCTCCATCACCAGAAGGTGCTGGGCGGGCCCGCCTTCCTCCTCAGCCTCGAAAGCAACGGAAAACAGCACGACGAGGAACTCGAAGAAGAGCGGCATGGCCAGGTCGCTCAGGTCCCTCAGGTGGATGATCACGGAGCGGTGCCAGAAGAGATCGTGGACGTTGCGCGACCTGCGAACGTCCAGGCCGGGCAGCATGAATCGCATCGCCGTGAGCCGGTCCAGGAGCTTCTCCCTGGCCCTTGCCGCGTCGGAGTTGCGCTGGACGTACAGGTTCTCGACGGCCTCGATCACGTCGGACAAACACGGGAAGTCGCCACTCCCTTCGAACACACCTCTCGCACGGTACAAGCCAAGCACGCATTCGGCGAAGAAGTTGACGCTCGGGTCGTTCAGCCAGTTCTTGCGCATCCACTCCTTCAGGTGGCCGACCCACTTGTCGGGTGCCATTGAAGGAGTGCCGTCGGCAAGGCTGGGGACCTCGAACGGGTTGAGCCCGACGTCGTCCGGCTCGACCCACACCAGTCCGTCCGGCGGGAAGTGGTCCAGCAGGGAGCGGTATTCGCCGTGGGCGTCGAGAATCACGAACGTCCGTTTGCCGCTCACGGGTTGGCTCCTGCAAATGCCAGAATGAAGAGCCGCACGAGTGTGCTCTTGCCCATGCCGGTGACCGCCTTCACCTTCTCGGCAAGGACGTCGTCCAGGACCTGCGCCGTCAGGCCCTTGCGGTGCACCACGGACATCGCCAGCGCCGACTGGATGTGCCGCGAGGTCATGCCCGAGGTCGTAGAGGCGAGGCGGTCGACGTCCGGTTCGTCGAGGTCGCAGGGTAAGCCCTTCGCGTTCGCCGCTATCCAGGCTGTGACGATGGCCAGACGCTCTTCCTTCTCAGGGAGCGCAGCCTCGACGAGCGCTAGGCACTCCTCCAGTTCCGCCGGCGTCGCCGGCGAGGAGGCGAGGGGGGTGCATTCAGCGCGGTGGGCAGTCAAGGCGCGCCTCAAGGTCCTGCTCGCACTGGCCAAGGCACCGCTCGAGACCGAAATCGAATTCAAAG
>CAZNYC010000206.1:2849-4960 GCA_964577175.1 uncultured Anaerolineales bacterium | reverse complement strand
TCCAGTTCCCAGTGAAAGAAGCGGTTCTCCTGTACGGCCGCGAGGGTGCGCTGGACGACCTTCTCGTCCCAGTCGCTGAAGCCTTTCCGGATGTCCGGCTCGTGTGCCCACGCTTCGCCCTCGGCGCTGCCGAGGAACTCCATGGCGGGATCGACCGTTCGGCCCTTGCGCCGGCGCGACTTCTGCGGCTCGTTGCCGAACCACCGGCTCGTGTACACGTCGAGGATGCGCTTGAACGGCGCGAGGGCGTCGGCGGCCTTGCGATACTCCCGCCGGCTCTCCTGGACCTGGGCGCTCGTCACGTCCGAGAGTTCCCCCACCTGTCGCATGAGATCCGTTGCCAGCATCATCCCCGTGTAACTCAGGCCGAGCAAAGCCGTGTCGCCGCTTTCCAGCGCCTCGCTCACCTCATCCACCGTGGCGCCGATGAGGCTGTTGCCGCACTTGATGTGGTGATTGAGAAACGACAGCGGCGCCCCCAGGGTGAAACAGTCGAGCCACAGGCTGACCTTCGCGAGTTCCACGGCCATCGGGTTCAGGTCCACGCCGTAAATGCACCGTTTCAGGACGTGTCGTTTCAGGAGGTTCACGTCCGTCAGTTTCGACGGGTCGATGGAGACGCCCTGGCGCTCCACGTCTTCGAGAATCGTTTGGCGGGTCTCCTCGAGGTAGGCCGACACCGGGTTCCACGGAAAGGCGTGGAGGAAGTCGAGCATGCGGTCGGTGATGAAGTCCACGGCCTCGACGAGGAAGTGGCCGGAGCCCATGGCCGGGTCGAGGACCTTGACGTCGAAGAGTTGGGGGATGACCTCCCCGCGTCCCTTGAGGTCGGCCTGGGCCGGGTTCTTCTCGGGCAGGCCCTTCTTGCGAAGCGCTGCCTGCTGCTTGAAGAACGCCTGCCGTTTCTTTTGAGCGTCGCGCAGAAGCGGGCGGACGCCCTCGAACTTCTCGTCAAGCACCGGGCCGACGGTGTGCCCGACGATGTATTCGACGATGTGGTCCGGCGTGTAGTAGGAGCCGGTGGCCTTGCGCTGGCGCTTGTCGTTTTCGAGGTAAACCTCGCCCTTGCGGACGACCTTGCCTTCGCGCTCGGCGCGGGTTTTCTGGCGGTCCGTGAGGTTGCGGAACGGCTCGAAGACCTCGCGGCCCTTGCTCTTCTTGACGCCGAGTTTCCTGTCCGCGGTGCGGAGTTTGAACTCCAGCAGCCCCTCGTAGATGGAACCCAGGTGGCGGACGCCGAGGGACTTGTAGTCCAGGCGGACGAGGTCCTGGCGCTTGGGGTCCGGGTCGCGG
The DNA here is from genome assembly GCA_964577175.1 of uncultured Anaerolineales bacterium. Classification (GTDB taxonomy): domain Bacteria; phylum Planctomycetota; class Phycisphaerae; order FEN-1346; family FEN-1346; genus BS750m-G62. The sequence goes on along the minus strand of CAZNYC010000206.1, from coordinate 3,667 downwards.
GCCAGCAGGTCGATGGCGCGGGCGAGGTGGCGGTCCGGCACCTTGTGGGCGTTCAGGAAGCGGGCATTGGCGGCCTCGGGGGTGCGGTCGTCGTCGCCCGGCTGCGTGATGAACAGGCCGCCGTTGTAGGTCGGCACGTTCACCTTCTCGTCGCCCTGGTCCACGGCCGCGAAGAGCCGCATGAGGCGGTCGTAGAGGTCGTAGGAGTCGCCTGAGCAGTGCCGCTTGAGTTTGCCGGCGACCTCGTCGGCGATGGGCCCGGCGGCCTCGGCGATTTCGCCCGTCAGTTTGGTGAGGCTGATCTCGTAGTAGCCGCGCGTTTCGCGGACGGGCAGGAGGTCGCGCGATTCGGCGTAGAGCAGGAAGAGGAGCCGGTAGAGCAGCGTGAGGGTGCCCTGGAAGACCTGGTCGAGCCGCTCCTGGGGGAGGTCGGCGTCCTTGCCCTCCTGCCGGCGGATGCAGGTGATGAAGCCCTCGGCCACGTGGGGGAAGATCTCGACGAAGACGCGCTCCTTGAGGCGCTCCCCGAGTTCCTTGGCGTACTCTTCGCTCTCGGTGAGCAATTGGTCCAGGAAGCAGAGAGTCTGCTCCTTGCCCTCGCGGGTGACGATCTGCGGCTCCAGCGCCTGGCGGCGGAAGAGGAGCCAGAAGTAGCGGAAGGCGTCGGCCGGGCCGCCGGCGTGCGGGCCGGCGGCGGCGAGGACCTCCTCCAGGTCCACCTCGTAATAGTTGGTGGCCTTGGCGTGGGCGCGGGCGGAATACAGCCGCCACGCCTTGCCGTTGGTGACGACGGCCCAGGAGACCTCGTCGCGCTCCAG
>CAZNYC010000206.1:0-2749 GCA_964577175.1 uncultured Anaerolineales bacterium | reverse complement strand
GGCTTGGGGTCCTCGGCCCATTCGTCGCGGTCGCGCAGCCGCTCCAGGAGATAGTAGTCGGAGAACAGCGCCCGGTTGTTGAAGAACTCCTCCGACCACTCGGCGATGCCGTAGGCGGACCGGAGTTTGTCGTACTGGGCGACGGGGTCGGCCTCGGTGTACGTGAAGCGGCGGAGGACGCGGAGGTGCACGCGGTCGGGGTTGCGGCGCTGGACCGTCAGCATGCGGGGGCGGACCACGACCTGTTTCTGGGCGATGCCCTTGGAGGGGCCCGGCGCGGTGGGCAACTCCTTGTCGATGAGGACGAAGTCGAGACGCTCGTAATCGCTGGTCAGCACCAGGAGGTAGTTGCCGGCCCGGTTGCGGAACGTCCGGGCCAGGGCCCGGATGTGGGTGACCGTGACGCTCTTGACCTCGAACAGGTAGACCTGGAGGAGGCTCTCCTGGTCGGCGAGGAGTTCGATGCGGTTGATGGGCCGCTTGGTGCCATCGGCCGTGATGCCGAGGTTGGCGGGCGTCTGCTGGGTGCGGGCGTCGGTGTTGTAGCCCAACTTGGCGAAGAACGCGGCCAGCGCATCGGCGCCGGCGAGGTCCTGAACGTCTTTGGGCTCCAGTTCACAATCGAACTTCACCGTTTGACCCCCGCGATTCGGTCCCAAGAATCACGTCGTGCGTGCGTTCGTGCGCCCAGCACCGGGCAAAGGCACGTCGATAGGTTAGCACCCGATCCTCATCTTCTCAATGCAAAACGGCAACCGGATTCTCCTTGCCACAATCACCGGCCGCGTCTCGACGGCGGCTGGATGCGGGGGCCGGAGGGGCCCTCAGTATCAGGGTCGCGGCCGGAGGCGCCGCCGGCGTCATTCGGGAAGGCGCTCAGGGTGATGCAGGCGCCGTCCACGACGAGGGCGTGGCCGGTGAGGTCTTCGGCGGCGAAGCGCAAGTCTTCGCCCAGGCCGGGCGACGGGTACGGCTCGCACGCGACCTGGCCGAGCCGCTCCAGGATCGCCTTCGGCCCTTTCGGCTGGAACGCCCGCTCCTTGCGGTCCCGCCGGCCGAGGGCGTCCATCGCGTAGCCGGTCACGAGCCGCGGCCACACCTTCCGCAGCGTCGCCGCCCGGTCGAAGAGGTCCACGGCCGCGAACCGGTCGCCCACGGCCACGAACACGCCGCGGGCCCCGTCCGGGTACGGCAGGGCGTCGCGGTACGCGGCGAGGTCCCGCTCGCGATGACGAACGGCGTCGTGCATGGCCATGGTGGGCGAGGCGGCCCCGAGATCGGCCAGTTCCTCCTGCACCTCGTCCCACACGCCGGCCTGGTCGCTCTCGTGCCGGCCGCGGGCCCGCAGCGAGAGGTGCACGTCGCGGCCCTTGCGGGCTCGCATGCGGGAGGGCGACACGGTCCCCGGCCGGAAGTCCCGGCCCACGTGCCGCCAGCGGCCCTGCTCGACGCACGAGACGGGGATCACGGTCTTCGCAAAAAGCGGGTACGCTTCTTCAAACTCGGCCTCCGCCACCATGAGATGGCGCTCGAATGCGTCCAGCAGGTCGTCAGCGGTCACGGTGGCCGGCCTTGGCAGGTGCCGGAGAATCCGTTTCTCAAAAGCATGCCTCGCTTCTGGCGGAACCCATGGTCTTGGACTGGATTCTTCGTCACTAAACAACCCGTGCAATCTGAGGAGCGGTTCTACAACCTTCCACTCGGGTGTTCCTTTCCACGATTCTCTCTTCTCTTGCTCCTCTTCATCATTCTGAAACTCCCACCGTCCCAGTCGCCGGGCTTCGCGCAGTTCATCCTTGAGGCGTTTCCCTTCGAGCAGATTCTGCAGTTTCTGGGCGCCTTCGTCTGGCATTTTCACCCTCCGATCGATTTCGAGTGTCTCGCGTGGCGTCGGTGTAGGTTCCTTAAGGTAACAGTGTTGGCGTCTTCGCAGATGCCTGCACTATAGGCGACATGCGTCGTCCTTTTCGCCCTCCCCGCCGTAGTTCTCACACGCCGCGCAGAGTTCCGCGTGCACCTCCTCGCGGAGGGCCTTCGGCTTGACGACCACCGCTCGGGCGCCGTAGCCGAGGAGCCAGCGTTTGAACTCCCGCGTGTCGCTCAGGCGGAAGCGGGCGGTCAGGCCCTTCGCGGAATCCTTCACGATCTCCTGGCTCGGGTGCCAGGTGTGCTCCCGCAGGTTCGTCGCGGCCCAGCCGGTGAAGCGGACCTCGACCGTCTGCATCGGCCCCGGCGAGAAGATACCGAAGGAGCCGTCGAGGTACGCCTCCAGCGAGAAGTCGTCCGGCCGCTCGAACCGCTCGTCCGTGAGCTGGACCCCGCGGATGCGGCCGACCTTCAGCGTCCGCACCTCGCCGTACGGCTGGAGGTGCCCGATCACATACAGATTCGTTCCGAAGTAGACGAGGCCGTAGGGGCGGAAGTCGGCCTCCCACTCCCGGCCCTTGCTGGCCGAGTGGTATCGGACCACGACGGCCCGCGTCTCGGCGACGGCCCGGTTCAGGATGCCGATCTCCTTCTCGCGGCCGGAGAGGTCGGGCCGGGCGAGGCTCTTGACGAGCAGGGTCTCGTCGAGGTCGCCGAAGTGCAGCAGGGCCTCGTGCGGCAGGAGGGTCTGGATCTTCTCGAACGCCGAGGCCACCCCGTCGCCGAACGGCGTGCCGGCGAGCGGGCTCAGCATCTGGCGGGCGAGGTACAGGCTGACCGTCTCGGTGAGCGAGAGGACGAGGCCCTCGTGCTCCACGAAGTG
>CAZNYC010000205.1:0-4992 GCA_964577175.1 uncultured Anaerolineales bacterium | reverse complement strand
TTCGACTACGAGCACTGCGCGGTCCTGATTTCGCTGGACCGGCAGAGCCCGGACATCGCCCGCGGCGTGGACGAGGGCGAGGCCAAGGAGCAGGGCGCCGGCGACCAGGGGCTCATGTTCGGCTACGCTTGCCGCGAGACCCCCGAACTCATGCCCATGCCCATCCAACTGGCCCACCAGTTGTGCACCCGCCTGAAGGAGGTCCGCGAAGCGGGCGGGCTGGGATGGCTGCGCCCGGACGGCAAGAGCCAGGTCACCGTCCAGTACGATGAGAACGACAAGGCCGTCCGCGTCCACACGGTCGTCGTTTCCACGCAGCACGACGATGAGATCGCCGGCAAGAAGGTGTCCAACGACGAGATCCGGCGCGGCATCGTCGAGCAGGTCATCACGCCGGTCATCCCGGAGGCGTTCCTCGACGACGACACCATCTACCACGTGAACCCGACGGGCCGGTTCGTCGTGGGCGGGCCCCAGGGCGACTGCGGCCTGACGGGCCGCAAGATCATCGTCGACACCTACGGCGGCAAGGGGAGCCACGGCGGCGGGGCGTTCAGCGGGAAGGACCCCTCCAAGGTGGACCGCAGCGCCGCCTACATGGCCCGCCACATCGCCAAGAACATCGTGGCGGCGGAACTGGCCGACGAGTGCGAGGTCCAACTTTCCTACGCCATCGGCGTGGCCGACCCCGTCAGCGTCCGGGCCGACACGAACGGGACGGGGACGATTTCGGACGTGGCCCTGGCGAAGGTCATCCGCGGCGTCTTCCCCCTGAAGCCGCGCGAGATGATCGAGTACCTGAACCTGCTGCGGCCGATCTTCCGGAAGACGGCCGAGGGCGGGCACTTCGGCCGGGAACTGCCCGAGTTCGCCTGGGAAAACCTCTCGAAGGTCGACGAATGCAAACAGGCCGCCCGGAACTGCTCGTAGGGGCCTGAAATCGGGGGTGTCACCCTGGCACGGGTATGGCTCGTGCCAGGGCCGGCTGGCGGCTTGGCCGCCGGTATCGCGGCTCCGCAGGGACGTCCAGCGCGGCGGGCAGCCTTGCAGCCGCGTTTTGTGCGCCATTCGAGCCCGCGGCGGAAGCAGCGGGTCATCCCGATCCGGCGTGTCACGTGCCAGGGCGGATGGGGATGTCCGGCCGCTTCCGCGGCCGGCTCGAACGATGGTGGGCCGTGAGGTCAGGACCGGCGCGAACGACGGCGCTCCGCCGTAGCCCCGTGGCGCAAAACACGCGCGGCGGGCAGTCTTGCCCGCCGCGCGATTCGGCACAGTCAAACGGCACGCGCCGGCCTTGGCCGGCGGCTTAGAGCCTATCCGAATCACCCTCTGGCTTCGGCCGGCTGCGGCGACCGTAGCCGGCGTCGGGCTGCATCGACAACCCAGAGACGGGTTGCCTGCTTCGCCCTCCTTGCCTGCGGCCGCCTCGCTCGGCCTCGCTCCGACGAGGGGTTATTCGGATAGGCTCTTAATGTTTTCCTCGATCCCTGCCGTTAATACATCCCCTCATCGCCCATGCCGGCGCCGGCGGGCTGTTTCTTCTCGGGGATTTCGGAGACGAGGGCGTCGGTGGTCAGGAGCAGGCCCGCGATGCTGGCTGCATTCTGAAGGGCCGTCCGCTCCACTTTCATCGGCACGATGACGCCGTCCTTGACGAGGTCGCCGAACTTGTGCGTCAGGGCGTTGTAGCCGAACGCGGGGTCGTCTTCGGTCTCGACGCGTTCGACGACGATGGAGCCGTCCTTGCCGGCGTTCTGGGCGATCTGGCGGATGGGCCCCTCGACGGCGCGGAAGACGATGCGGGCGCCGATCTTCTGGTCGCCCTTGAGTTTGAGTTTCTCCAGGGCCTTGCGAGCCCGGAGGATGGCCACCCCGCCGCCCGGCAGGACGCCTTCCTCGACGGCGGCCCGACAGGCGTGGAGGGCGTCCTCGACGCGGGCCTTCTTCTCCTTGACGGCGCTCTCGGTGGCGGCGCCGACGTTGATCTGGGCCACGCCGCCGGAGAGTTTCGCAAGGCGCTCCTCGAGTTTCTCGCGGTCGTAATCGCTGGTGGTGGTCTCGATTTCCTTGCGGATGGCGTCGATGCGGCCCTTGATGGACTCCTCCTCGCCGCCGCCCTCGATGACGGTCGTCGAGTCCTTGTCGATCGTCACCTTCTTGGCGGTGCCGAGGTCGGCGATGTCGACGTTTTCGAGTTTGATGCCGAGGTCCTCGAAGATGGCCCGGCCGCCGGTCAGCGTGGCAATGTCTTCCATCATGGCCTTGCGGCGGTCGCCGAAGCCGGGCGCCTTCACGGCACAGCACTGGAACGTGCCGCGCAGTTTGTTCACCACGAGCGTCGCGAGGGCCTCGCCCTCGATGTCCTCGGCCACGAGGAGGAGCGGCCGGCCGGACTGCGCCACCTTCTCCAGCAGGGGCAGCATGTCTTTGATGCTGGAGATCTTCTTCTCGTGAATGAGGACGTACGGTTTCTCGAGGACGCACTCCATCGTCTCGAAGTCCGTGACGAAGTGCGGCGAGAGGTACCCCTTGTCAAACTGCATGCCCTCGACGAGGTCGACGGTGGTGTCGAGGCTCTTGCCCTCCTCGACCGTGATGACGCCGTCCTTGCCGACCTTGTCCATGGCGTCGGCGATCATCTTGCCGACCTCCTGGTCCTGGTTGGCCGCGCACGTGCCGACCTGGGCCACCTCCTTGGACGACTGGATCGGCTTGACGGCCTTCTGGAGTTCGGCGACGATGGACTCGACGGCGGCGTCGATGCCGCGCTTCAGTTCCATGGCGGTGGCGCCGGCGGTGACGTTCTTGAGTCCCTCGCAGAAGATGGTCTCGGCCAGGATGGTGGCGGTGGTGGTGCCGTCGCCGGCCACGTCGCTGGTCTTGGAGGCGACCTCGCGGACCATCTGGGCGCCCATGTTCTCCCAGGCGTCCTCCAGTTCGATTTCCTTGGCGACCGTCACGCCGTCCTTGGTGACGGTGGGGCCGCCGAAACTCTTCTCCAGGACGACGTTGCGGCCGCTGGGGCCGAGGGTCACGCGGACGGCCCGAGCCAGTTTCTGGACGCCGCGGCGAATGGCCTCGCGGGCCTCCTGATCAAATGCAATCTTCTTGGCTGCCACAGTAGGCTCTCCTTCTTGTGGGTGCGTTGCGGTTGGGGACGGACGCCTCCGGCCAACGGCCGGCGGCGGCCTGCGTTACTTCGTGAGGACGGCCAGGATATCGTCGGCGCCCATGATGAGCACCTCCTCGCCGTCGACGGTGATGTCGGTCCCCGCGAAACTCGAGAAGATGACCTCGTCGCCCTTCTTGACGGTGGGCTTGGCCACTTCGCCGGACTCGAGCGTCTTGCCGGGGCCCACGGCGACCACTTTGCCGCGCTTCGGCTTCTCCTTGGCGGTGTCGGGCAGGACGATGCCGCCCTTGGTGGTCTCTTCGGCCTCGAGGCGCTTGACGACGACCCTGTCACCGAGCGGTTTCAGTTTCACTGCTGGCTCCTTTCCGGTTCCTCTGGTTCTCCCGCGGCCGCAGGGGCCGGGCTTTCCTGTTCGTGTGGCGAAAACAGATTCCTTCTAACCCATGCAACGTTGTCATTCTGAGGCTTCGCTTGCGGAGCCGAAGAATCTCGCCGTGCCAAAGGCATCGGGGCGAGATTCTTCGTCGCGGCCCGCCTTCGGCGGGTGAACTTCGCCGCTCCTCAGAATGACAGGCGTCCCTCTGTTGTCAGAACCCTTCGCCGCCCAAGTCCTCGTCCTCGCCCTGAATCACCCGCATCACCGTCGTGACGATGACCCGCCGGTCCGCGGGCTTGGCCAGGACCGTGGCGATGCGCAGGGCCCGGACCTCCTCCGGCGGCACGGCTGTCGGATGGGCCGTCATCAGCACGCTCGGCAGCCGGCGCCGTTCCCGCCGGATGATCCGCAGGGCCTGGAGCCCGTCGAGGCGCGGCATGTGGAAATCCAAGAGGACCACGTCGAGCCGCTCGCACCGGACGACCTCGACGGCCTCCGCCCCGTCGGCCGCCTCCAGGGTGCGGAACCCCTCGCGGGCCAGCACCTCGCCGACGGCGTCGCGCCAGGCGTCGCTGTCGTCGGCGATGAGGACCGACGGCGTGGTGTCGGGTATCGCGTTGGGCCAGGCGACCATCGTCCCGCCTCGCTACTGATAGAGCGTGTCCGGCCTGAAGGGAGCAAGGGGGATGCCAAAGCCGCGCCCGGGAGGGCCCGGCGGAAGGTTTGGCGCCTAAGTGCCTTCAGGAAAGGGGGTTACGGACAAATAGAGCGTCCCGTCCGCAAACCGCCCCGCCTCGGCCGGCCCGCCCGGGTGCCAAAATCGGCATCCCACGCCCCGCCGCCCTGCCATCCTGGCAGGTTTCGGGCCCATTATGCCAAAACGGCAACACGACAGGCACTCGGCAACCGGCAATCGGCATCAGGCGAAAGGCAGCGACGAACAGCAGGCGCACCGAGGTCGCCTTTTTATTCACGAAGCAACAGTAATGTCCTCACCGCGCCAAGATGTCATTCTGAGGCTCCGCTTGCGGAGCCGAAGAATCTCGCCGTGCGAAAGGCGACAAGGCGGCATCTGTGGGTATTGTCCCAGACGTCGGGGGCGAGCGGCACATGGCCCGGTCAGTGCTCTTCAGGAAGGCACACCCTGGGGGAGATTCCATCTCCCCCCAGACCCCCTCGGCCCAAGCCCAACGCAAGGAGAGGGTGAAGCGCGGCGCGAAATTCCGCTTTGCCTCCGCCCGCCTCCCACCGCTCCAAGTCAGAAGATCCTTAGCGTCCGCAGGCTTCCGATAGAGCCTACTCTGGCTCCATCCGCAGATAGTCCAATGGCCTGCCTAAGGCCACTTCTTGGCATTTCTGAAACCTGCACGTGGTCTCCACACCCCCCATGAACTTACAGGTTTCAGGGCACGGATCGCCAAACTTGATCACAACAAAGCGAAACTCGCAATCGTGCCTAAACCGGTCCGGTTTCTGTGTATAA
>CAZNYC010000204.1:0-5038 GCA_964577175.1 uncultured Anaerolineales bacterium | reverse complement strand
CGCGTGGCGGGGGATCGCGCCCGACGGGCCGGTACTCGCCGGTACGGCCAGTTCGAATCGCGGCGTGTCGCCCGCCCCCCGCCCGGCGACCGCGGGTCGCTGCGTATCGGCCGTTCGCACCACAGCGGCAGTGGCGTGCGGCGGCGGGAGAATCGCTGGACCGGCGTCCCGCCAACGCCCGATATCTCCAACGAGAGCGCGAGCGGCCGTCGGCGTTGTGGCCGTCCGTCGCGGGCGGCCGGCCTTTTCTGTTGACGAGTCCGCGGCCGGCGGGGTACCGTATCGGCGATTCGGGCGGCGCGTGCCGCCTTGCTGGGGGATGTTTCCATGCGCATCGCCGTCGTCACGTGCCTTGGGCTGGTGATTTGCGCCCTGGCGGGCGGGGAGGCGGCTGCGCAGTTGCAGCCGACGGAGGTCTTCCAGCGTCAGCAGTTCTTCGAGCGGCGGATCTGGAGCCGGCTGGAGCAGGACGTCCCCGCCGAGCAGAAGGCCCTCATGGAATGGGGCGGGTTCTACATCCCGTCCTACACGTTCTACGACGACATCGACGGCGGCCACGCCCACCTCACGCGGCAGGACAGCCGCCTGTGGACGCAGATTCGACTCGACGACGTCCACCGCATCTTCGCCCGCATGCGGCTGGATTACCAGGATTATGCCGCCGGCGACGCCCAGGGCTTCAACCAGCATGACCTGGTCGGGCCGAACCTGGAGATCGGGTACTACGAACTCGACCTGACGGCCGCCGCCCGCAAGTACTGGGACGCCGAGTGGCCGGTCCGCGTCACGGGCCGGGGCGGGCGGCAGTACATCGAGGTCGGCCGCGGCATCGCCCTGGGCATGATCCTGGACGCCGGCCTGTTCGAGATCGAGACCGCCGACTGGTCCTTCACGGGCTTCGCCGGCCGGAAGGTCGAGAGCGAGGACAACATCGACCTGAGCGCCCCCGGGTTCACCCGCAGCCGGCGGACGTTCTACGGCGGCGAGTTCGCCTGGACGGGCCTCGACAACCATGAGCCGTACACCTTCTTCGTCATCCAGCGCGACTGGTCCGAGGAGAAGCCCCGCCTCGCCTTCCAGGACTGGCGGTACGATTCGGAGTACGTGGGCGTGGGCAGCCGCGGCAGCCTGGCCCCGCGGGTCCGGTACGAGATGGAGAGCATCTGGCAGTGGGGCGAGAGTTTCGCCCATCTCCAGACGGAAGACCCCGAACCGATCCGGGCCTACGCCTTCGATGCCCAGGTCGACTGGTACCCGGACCATCCGCTGCAACCGGTCCTGACGGGCGAGTACGCCTACGCCTCCGGCGACGGCGACCGCCAGCGGGCCACCACCGCGTTCCTCGGCAACACCGCCGGCACCGAGGACGACGCCTTTCAGGGGTTCGGGTACGTCAACTCGGGCCTGGCGCTCGGGGCGCGGTTCACGAACCTCCAGTTCGTGCGTCTCGGCGGCCAGTTCACGCCGTACGAGAAGAAGACCGAGGCCGGCCGCATCGACGTCGGCATGGACTATTACTGGCTCTTCAAGGCCGATCCGGACGGGCGGATCAGCGACTTCCGCGCCACCGACACCTCCGGCGACGTGGGGCAGGAGGTCGACGTGTTCATGGAATGGCGGATCTTCAGCGACCTTTCCTGGACCATCCGGTACGGCCGCTTCTTCCCCGGCCAGGCGTACGGCGACCGCAAGCCGCGCGATTTCCTGTATACGGGCCTGAACATCCGTTTCTGAGGGCGCCAGGCGCCAAACACACGCGGCGTGCAAGCGGGCCGGCGAACACAGACCCGCCCGTGTGCCTCGGCGCCCGTTCGACGTTCGTAAAGCGCGGCGTGCCGCTTCAGAGAGCCCCGGCGCATTTCTCCTGCAATACCCGCTTGCCTCGCCCGTTTGCCTTCGCGAACGGTTGGTACACACGCGGGGGAAAGCGAGAGGAGTCACACGATGCGAACGTATCTGAGACATGTCGTGGGCGGGTTGGCGGCGATCGCCGCCCTTGCCCTGCTGGCCACCGCCGTCATGGCCGACGATGATGACGACCGTCCGGATCGCGGCGACCGTCCGAGGCGGGAGCGCCTGCGGGAACGCGACCCCGACCGCCACGACCGGGATGAGGGGCCTCCCTGGGCCGACCGGGACGACGACCGTCCCGGCCCCGGCCGGCGCGGTCCGGCGCCGTGGGCCGGCCGGGACGACGACGGTCCCCGGCGCGGTCCGTGGGCCCGCCGCCTGCCGGAAGGCCGCCGCCCGACGCCCGGTCCCGGGATGCAGCGCGGCGGTACGCCGTGGAGGCGCGACCGCGTCGACCGCGATGACCGTGGCGATCGGCCGGGGATGGGCCGGCGCCGCGGCATGCAGGGCCCCCCCTGGGGCCGTGGGTCGATGAAGGCTCCCCGTGGCCGCGGTGAGTGCGGTGGTCCCCCCTTCATGCGTGGTCGTGGTGAGCGCGGCGGCATGCGGCGCGGTCAAGGCCGTGGCCCGATGATGGCGCCCCCTCGTGCGAAGGGCGGCCGGGGTTGGCGAGGCCGTGGTCCGATGATGGCCCCGCGCGATCGCGGTGACGATGACCGCGGCGGTCGCCCCTGGATCGGCCGGCGCCGCGACATGCGGCGTCGCTGGCTCCGTGACCGCTGGATGGACCGGCGCGGCGATGATGACCGCGGCGGCATGCGGCGAGGTCGCGGGCGCGGTCCGATGATGGCGCCGCGCGGCCGTGGCGAGCGCGGCGGTCCGCCGTGGATGCGCGGTCGTGGCAAGGACGACGGGCCGGGCCGGCGTTCGGACCGTCGTCCGCCGTGGTGTCGGTGGCTGTAGCGCACGGCTTGTACCGGCCCCGCGCCCGTCGCGGCCGGCCGGAGTGTCATAGGCGAGGCGCGACCCGCCCGGGTCGCGTCTCGCGTTTTGTGCGCCGGCGCATCGGCGCAACGGGCGCCCGCGCCACACCCGCGGCGGTTGACAGGGCGCGGGGGCGGCCGTAAGATGGGTGCATTCCTTAACGCCTGTTAACAGTCTTGGGCCGGAAACGAGTGGGGGCCTGCCGGAAGGGGCATGTCCATGCGAGCCTTTCGCGTAAGGGCCGCCGTCCTGGCGGCCGTCGTGTTTCTGGCGACCGAGGCGGGGGCCCAGTTCGGCCCCACGCCGGTGTACACCGAGCCGGTCGAGCAGCGCCGCATCGGCCGGACGGTCGAGATCGTCGGCGTGGCCGAGGCCCGCCGGCGGGCCGTCATCGGCGCCGAGACCGCCGGCCGCGTCCAGACCCTCGACGCCGACGCCGGCGATTACCTGGAGGCCGACGGGGTCCTGTGCGGCATGCGGACCACGCCGCGCCGCCTCCAGTTGGAGCGGGCGAAGGCGCGGCTGGCCTCGGCCCAGGCGGACCTGGCGAAGATGGAGGCCGGGTACCGCAAGGAGGACGTGGCCCAGGCCCGGGCCCGCGTGGCGGCGGCGAAGGCGGAGTTCCAGCGGTGGGAGCAGGAGCATGCGCGGACGAGGAACCTCCTCGCCGACGGCGCCAGCACGCAGGCCGAGATGGATGCCGCCGAGGCCGCCTACCGCACTGCCCAGGAGAAACTCGCCGAGGCGAAGGCCAACCTCGCCCTCCTGGAGGCCGGGTTCCGGACCGAGGACGTGGCGAAAGCCCGGGCCGAGGTCGCCGCCCAGGACGCCGCCGTCGCCGAACTCGCCGACACCCTCGAGAAGATGACCGTCCGGATGCCGTTTGCGGGGTTCGTGATCCAGAAACGGTGCGAGGTGGGCGAGTGGCTGAGTCCCGGGTCGCCCGTGGCCGAGGTGGTCGACCTGGAGGTCGTCCGCGTGACGCTCGACGTGCCGGAGAAGCACCTGCCGGCCTTGGACCGCGGGGCCGAGGCGCCGGTGACGTTCCCGGCCCTCGGGTCGGACCGGGAGTTTACGGGGCGCATCTCGCAGGTCGTGCCGGCCTCGGCCGAGGGCACCCACACGGTGATGGTCCGGGTGGACGTGCCGAACGAGATCACCGGCGATCGGCCGGCGATAGCGGCTGGCCTCTTTGCCCGGGTCTGGCTGCCCGTCGGGCCGGCGCACGAGGCCCTGCTCGTGCCGAAGGCGGCGGTGGTGCGGCAGGGGGGGCGCGACGTGGTCTACACCGTCCAGGACGAACCCCCGCCCTCGGCCAAGGTGGAACAGGGCGGTGGCGCCGGCGGCGGGCCCGCGGCTCAGGGCGATGCGAACGGTGATCCGGGCGACGGCGGCGGAGGCGGCGAATCCGACGGCGGGGCCGGGGGCCTCGGCCCCGTCAAGTACGCCGTCCGCATTCCCGTCGAGATGGTCGGCGGGTACGGCCGGTACATGGAGGTCCGGAGCGGTCCTCTCAAACCCGGCATGCCGGTGGTGACGCGCGGCACGTACCTGATGGAGCCGGGCGTCAAGGTGACGCCGGGCGTCAAGGAGCAGGGCAAAGGGCCGCGCGAGCCGAAGAGCGATAAGGCCAAAGGCGATGCGGCGCGGCGTCCGGAATCCCTCTGCCCTGGTGGGAGAGGGCAGGGTGAGGGGGATCGCCGCGCCGAGGCAGGGCCTTCACACTCACCTGCTATTCTGCGAAGCAGCGCTTCGCTGCGAAGCACGAGCCATCCCTCTCCCGTCAAGGGAGAGGGGGCGACACCCGCTGACGTTGACGGCGCCCAGGCGGGGGCGGGCGGATGAAACTCATCGAATTCTGCGTTCGCCACGCGGTGCCCGTCATCGTCGTGGTCCTGCTGGCCGTCCTCTTCGGCCTCATCTCCGTCATGGAGATTCCGCGCCAACTCACCCCCACCGTCGAGGTGCCGGTCATCGGCGTCACGGTCACGTACCGCGGGGCGGCGCCGCAGGAGATCGAGCGCGAGATCATCACGAAGATCGAGGAGCAGTTGAACGCCGTCGAGGGCCTGCGTGAGATGACCTCCGAGGCCTCCGAGGGCATCGCCGCCATCCGCCTGGAGTTCGACTGGGGCACGAACCTCGACGTCGCCAGCATCGACGTCATCAACAAGTTGAACCTCGTCGAGGACCTGCCCGACGA
>CAZNYC010000203.1:0-5056 GCA_964577175.1 uncultured Anaerolineales bacterium | reverse complement strand
GTGTATGTTCCCCGATCTCCTTCCGAAAAGGCGCCCGAGCCGTGGGGTCGGCGAGGCGCCGTGGCGGCGTTGGCGATCCTCATCGCCACCGTCTGCCGCCCCGGGGCCGCCCTGGCGGGAGACGACCCCCCGCTGACGTGCCTTGACCTGCACCCCCACATCGTCAAGGCCGGCTCGTGGCAGGAGACATACCGCCAGACGCTGCTGCGAATCGCCCGCCGGCGAGGGAAGAAAGCCGCGACCGAAGGGAGCGCCGAGTCCTGGGCCTCCGGCCGCCTGGCGTGCCCCGCGGCGCAGTTGAGCGCCCCGCCAGCCTCGGTTCCCTCGGCCTCCGCGGAAGCCCTGCTCCACACCTCCCTCTGAAATTACACACAACAAGTTACGCTACTGGGTGTCGCGGCCGTCAGCGATCCGCCCGCGGTGAGCCTGGTGCTCGCGGAGCGGCTTCGCGAGGACCTTCGGCGTTCCGCCGCGACCGGTGACGGCCGGCGGATGCACAGATTCACGCTCACCGGCTGGTTCCTCAGCCGTCGCGAACCGATCGGCGGAGGCGCGGTGCTGTTCGACGCCCGCAACGGCAAGGAGGGCTTCGCCCTTGTGGCCGACCGGGAGGGGGAACTGACGCTGCATTGCACGGACGGCGAGCGGAGGCGGTCGGTGCGCTCGCCCTCCCCGAGGACCGGCCATTCTCCATCGGGGCGGGACCGGACGGACGCCACGCGTTCCAGGGGCTCCTGGACAACATCCGCTGGTACGCCGCAACCGACGTGATGCGCCCGACCAACACCCCGCTCGGCCTGGTCGAACCGGCCCGTCTGGAGGCCATCCGCCGCACCGACGCCGCCGGCCCGTAGGCCGGCCACTTCTGCATTGCCACGCGGAGCCCGCGTTTAACCCCAAGTTCCAGACGTGAAAACAGAAATACCTCACTGCCGGGTTTGCGGTTAGGTTGTTGGGCTACGGCGCGCCGACCGGGAACGTCTCCGGCAGCGCCATGGCCCTGGCTTGAAGCGGCGCCGGGTCGGTCACCGGCCCGCCGGGGCCTGCTCCCGGGCCGCTTCCTCCGCCGCTTTCCGGAACTCCTCCGACGGCGGGCCGAAGTAGTCCTGGACGCCGCCCATGTAGCCCCCGCGAATCCGGGCGAGCATGAAGTCGAACCGCATGGCGACCTTCCCGGCCTTCCGCGCGATCTCCTCCATCCGGGCCCAGTTGGCCTCCGCCCGGCGGACCGCCTCCGCGTCCCGGCCGCCGCTCTCCCGGACCCGGTCCATGACGGGGATGGTCTCGATCATCAGGCGGACGACGTCAAAGCCGGCGCGGACGAACGCCACCCGTTTGCGGTAGACGTCGGGACCGTCGGCCGTCCGCGCGGCCGCACGGTCCAGCAGCGCCTCCGCACGGTCGAGGAACTCGTCATCATAGACGCGGCGAACGATGGGGATCTTCTTGAACCGTCCCCGGCTGCCGAGGACCAGGTCGGGCGAGGCGACCAAGGCGTCGCGGGCCTCCTCCATCATGGTCCAGTACCGGCGGATCTCGTCGGCGGCGGGTCCGAAACCCCGGCGGTAGTAATCCTCGAGCACCGCCCGGCCGTCGCAGAGGGGGTCCCAGGCCAGTTGAGCCATCAGGTAGTACTGCGGCCCCTGGGTGGCCCAGTGTTCCCACGCGGAGTCGACCACGATGCCGATGCAGTGGTTCCGCGCGAGAAATCGGTAATCCTCGATGGTCTGCGTCATCGACACCTCGGGCAGGCCCCACACGCCGCCGGCCCAGTACCACAGGTTCGGCCGGTAGATCATGTGCGGGGCCTTCTTCGACCACGCCAGCCACTGCGCCTTCTGGGTGCGGCGCGCCTCCTCCGTGGTGAACGGGAAGTGGCCGACGTACGCCAGGACGGTGTTCTCCGCGAGGCCCGGCCCCAAAGGCGGTGTCATCGACGGCCCGTAGGCGCTGACCCGGACGAACAGGTCGTCGCGGCCGGGGAACCGCTCCCGCAGCCGCCGCGCAAGGTGGTTCCAGAAGGTGACGTACCGGTCGCTCATCGCCACGTAGTCCTGGCTCGAGCCGTCGTAGTGGTAGCGGAAGGGCGGGCCGTCGGGGTGGTCCCACGCGCGGCAGTTCTCGCAGACGCAGACGCCGCTGGAGTGTCCGTCATTGGGGGAGGCTCGCAGGTAGTTCAGCGCCGGATTCTCTCGAAGACTCTCCTCGGCGTCGGCGAGCCACTGGGCCCGGACCGCCGGGTTGGACTGGCAGAGTTTCACATTCTTCGGCTTGGGCCAGCCGCTGCGCGTGCCGTCGGGCTGAAGGGCGAAGTACTCCGGGTGGCTCTCATGGAACCGCTCCCACCAGTCGGTAAACGCGTGGCCGCCCGCAGGCCCCTGGCGGGAGTCCAACGCCAGCCGCTGGAGCCGGATCCAGTCGTCGGCCACGCCCCAGCGCTCGGCGTGGATGAACACGTCGCGCGAAAGAAACGTCGGGTGGAACCGGTGCGTGAACGGCGCAAGGGCAATCGTTTCACGCCGGGCCACGTCCTCGCCGAGCGGCCCCGGCCACAGCCATCGCACGCCGAGGGAATCCTGCAAGAACGTATAGACGGCGTTGGCGGTGCCGTGCTCGGTCCACGTGTCGCCTCGCCGCCGGTCCCGGCCGGCGATGACCAGATGGTCTTCCGTGGCGGAGATGAGGATCTCTTCAGGATGCGTGAATGCGAAGTCCACCCGCGGAAACAAGGCTTTGACGGCCGGCGACACGCCGACCCGGATGGACCGCTTCGGCGCGGGGTCGGGCGCCCCCTCGATGACCTCCGGCCGGGCGCCGCTCGTCTTCTCGATGTAGTCGGCCAGTTCCTTTGCGGCACGCCGGGCCGACGGCGCAGCACCCTCCGCCACCACGATCGGCGCCCGACTGACCCCCTGCTCGACCAGCACCAACTCCGCGGCACTGGCCGGACCGGCAACCGACGCCAGCATCATTAGAAGCAAGGCCCTGGGATCGCATTTCACCATAGGAGGGCTCCTGTTCTTCTCCGCGTCCAACCCCGAAGGACAAACCGGGAAACACCCGCCGAACCATTACTCTACGGCTCCCCCACCTCAACCGTCAACAGCGAAGTTGCCCACTCTCAGGCCGCCGCCTTCGCGACCGTCAACAACTCGGCGTGCGTCCACCGGGTTGGACCGATCACCGCGCGTTTGTCCTTGGTTGAGCCAAGCCGCGTAGTGGACCAGGTTCAGCGTGCCGTCGGCCTTGGTGGGGGCACCCGCATCCACGTTGGCCTGGAGCATTTCCGCGGTCACTTTCCCGTTTTCCGCGGCCGAAAGTGCCCGCGCCGTGTGGGTAAGGGATAGACCGGTCGGGTTGAGGGCCGCCGGTTCGGCCGGTGTCAGGCCAGTGGCGGCCATCACGCGGCCCCCGAGACACATGCAGCCAATTCCATGGAATCGCCTTGCTTTCCGGCCAAAAGCATGCCCCTGTGTGTGGAAAAGTGAGTGGCAAGGTCGTGCCCGTTCGTATCGACGCCGAAAGCGCACGCGGCGGATGGACCGGAACGAACCAGGCCACGGGCAAACAGGTCCGCATCAAGAGCGCCCGGCGCCTCCGGTATGCGATGGCCAAAAAAGACGGGAAGTCGGGGAATCCCTGGACCTCGAGGCCGACCTGACTGACCCACTTTGGACCCACTCGGGCCAAAACGGGGGTTTTCGGGCAACGGTGAAAAAGGTGACCTCGCATAAGCCGTTTCTGGCAAAGAGGTTACAGTGGTGCGCCCGGGGTGACTCGAACACCCGACCTGCGGTTTTGGAAACCTCGGCCGAAAACGCGTAACGCCAGTGCAATCAAAGAGTTACACGAAACGGCCTGCCGCCCTTCAGCGCGCTTTCAGCGGGCCAGAAGCAGGGGCACACGCCACTACCCGTCACCCGTTTGCCCGGCCCGTCGGCGGAGTCTCTCCAGCGCCTCCATCACCGGGCCGAGTCGGATGGCCGTCTTGTAGACGATCACGTGCTCGCCCGGCTCGGCCCCTTCGCGCAGCGACCGCTCGGGCACGGCGTGCGGTGACACGGGGCGAGGCCGCTCACGTCGAAAACCGGAAATCGGAGAGCGGAATGACGGCGAAACGACGTGCGTTTTGAGCAGGCCCTGCGTCCCTCTGTGCCTGTGCCCCTCTGTCCCTTGCCGTATGGTCCCCGGCCGTCCTGCTCCCTCGATCCCTCGATTCCTCGGTCCCTGACCTCCGTGTCGCGCTCGCGCCAGCCTGATTGGGCCCCCACGGCCTCGACCAGCAAAATGCACGGCCCGGAAAAAGACGGTCCGCTTGCGGTGCGAACGGGTGCCTGTATGGCACGCCGTCCCAATAACTCAATACAGCAGCAACGACCGGCACCAGGGAAACGACCCTCGGGGCAGAACGCCCTTGACACGGGGGCGGTTATGGGTGTCCCCAGAAATGCCCCACGCAGCCTGGCCACGATCTGTTCCGGCGTGTGTCGCTTCCGTCGGCTCATCGAGAATCTCCTTGCCCGTCCGGGCAGTAGAGACTCTCATAACGCCTGGGTCAAGTTTTGGGGGGCAGGCCATGACCACATTCCGCCGCGGCGTCCTCGATGGCAGCAACGAGGTGCCTACCAGCGGCGACAACTGTGCCCGCCGTCAGGCCTGGACGCTTTCGGACACCGGCAACTGGACCGAATTCCAACTCGATGCCAACGGCGACGGCGACTACTCCGACACCGGCACCGAGGAGGTCGACCAGACCCGCACCCACAACGACGTCAACGAGATCTACAACGCCACTCAGGAGGATGCCATTACCGAAGGCGCGAATCAGCCGCAGTGGCTCGCTCCCGCCTACAACGAGCGCGGCAACATGACCGAAGGTCCGCGGCCCGGCGACGAGGCGACGGCCGCCAAACGCCAGTTTTACACCTACGACGCCTGGAACCGTCTCGTCAAAGTCGTCGAGGACACCGATGGCGACGGCAACCCCGAGGCCGGCGGCGACGACACCATCCTTGCCGAGTACCGCTACGACGGCCTGAATCGCCGCATCCGCAAG
>CAZNYC010000202.1:0-5069 GCA_964577175.1 uncultured Anaerolineales bacterium | reverse complement strand
AGAAGATCGAGAGTAACGAGCAGATTGCCGCACCGATGCCCGTTCCGACACGTTTGAGGCTTTCGGCCCGTTGCACGAAACCGATGCGTCAGCCCCTGCAAACGTGGGAAGTGCTCGTCGATGCCGCGGGGCGCGCCGGCCTCCACACGGACGGCCTGGTCCGCGTCGAGCCGCCGCTGCGGGCCGTCCTGTGGCGCGTCTCGGCGACGGCAACGAGGACGTCGTCGCGGAGCGCCGTCGGCGACCGTCGGCCGAAGGTCATTCGGGGCGCCCGGGAAAAAGGATGTGACCATGTCTCACAGAAGCGCGTTCCTGTTGGCACTGGCGGTCGCAACGTGTCTGAGGGGCTGCGCGGCCGCGAAGACGCCCGTCCCAACCGCCGCCGCAGCGTCGCCCGGCTACACCTGGTTCCTGGCCGATGCCGGTGACGCGGATACGAAGGCGGCTGATGCCGCGGCGAAGAAGGCGGCCGGGCCCATCGAGGAATTCCTCGCCCATCAGGCGGCGGGCCTGTGGGAACTGACGCTGGAGCGCCCCTCGACGGCCGACACGCGGAGCGGGCAGGTCCGCGTCTCGGCCGCCGGTTCGGCCTTCGAGCGCGAGCAGGGCGAGGATGGCACCCGCGTCCTCAGATGGCCGACGGTCGCCGCCGGCGACCGGACCTTGGCGATTGCGGTCGAAGCCCAGGTCCGCGAGCGCGACGGCGCGCTGGAGTTCATCTTCCGTATCGAGAACGAGGCGCCCGGCTGGATCGTCCGCGAACTGCGGGCACCCATCGTCCGCGGCGTCGACGCCAAGCGTTTCGACCTCCTCTGGCCCGACTCCCTGGGCCGGCGGGTGCGGCACCCGGAGCACGTCCGGGCGGCGCGCCTCATGTACCCCGGGTGGGCGTCGATGCAGTGGTTCGCCCTGGTGGGCGAGGGGCGCGGGCTCTACGTCGGCTCGCACGACGACACGTTCCAGACCACCGCCCTGGAGGTGGACTGCGACCCCGAAACCGGGCACCTGGAGGCGGCCGTCACGAAGTACCCGCTCGCGGACCCGGGCGAAGCGTGGCAGAGCCGCCCGCTCGTCGTCTGGTCATACCGCGGCACGTGGCACACGGCGGCGCGGCGGTACCGGCAATGGGCCGAGGCGACGTGGTTCTCTGACATCGAGCGGCCGGCGTGGGTCCGCAACACCTCCGGCATTCAACTCGCCATCCTGAAGCAGCAGAACGGCGAAATCCTGTGGTCGTACGAGGACATCTCGGCCCTGACGGCCATCTCCCGGGAGTCGGGCCTCGACACCCTCGGCCTGTTCGGCTGGACGGGCCAGGGCCACGATCACCTGTATCCATATTACGATCCCGGCCCGGACCTGGGCGGCAAGGCGGCCCTGGAGCAAGCCCTGGCCGCGGCCCGGAAGGCCGGCCGGCACCCGTTCCTGTATGCCGACGGGCACCGCATCGACGTCGTCACCGCGTTCTACCGCGAGCACGGCGATGAGGTGTGCATCGTGGACGAGCGCGGCACGCATCGGATGGAGTATCCCGTGTGGCGGAAGTACCACAACGCCTCGCCCGTCGCGACCGCCAACGCCTGCCTCTCGTCCGAGCGATGGCAAGAGGTGATGCTCGACGTGGCCGTCCGGGCCCAGGAACTCGGGGCGTCCGGCATCCTGTACGACCGCATCGGCGGATGCCAGCCGTACCTGTGTTTTAGCGACGCGCACGGCCACGCCCATCCCGCGCTGGCGACGGGACCCGGCAAACGGGCGCTCGTGCGACGCGTGCGCGAGCGCGTCAAGCGCGTGGACCCGGAGTTCGCCGTCCTCGCGGAACTCGTCACGGACTGCCTCTGCCAGCACGTGGACCTGATTCACGGGCACGGCATGGGCACGTCGAACCAGCCGGGGTCGTTCCCCGAACTGTTCCGGTACACGTTCCCCGAGATGATCGTGACGCAACGGCACCCTTCGCCGCTGTTGAATCGAGGGCTGGTGAACTTCGCCGTCCTGTACGGCCTGCGGCACGAGTTGGAGTTCCGCTACGCGCCGGACGTCCGCCTGATGCGCGAGGGCGTCGTACCGGAATATCGCGATTACATCGACGTCGTCCACAAGCCGAACATCGCCCTGCTGCGCCGGGAACCGCGCGGCGCGGCCCAGGCGTACCTGAAGACGCTCATCGCGTTCGAGCGGAAACACGCCGACCTGTTGGCCCGCGGCCGGTTCGTCGACGAGGTGCCGTTCACGCTGAAGGGAGACGGCGTGCGGGCTAAGGCATTCGCGCGCGACGGCCGCCTGGGCGTCGTGCTCTGGAACACCTCCGGCGAGGCGCAGCGCGCCGAGGTGCACGTGCCAGGCTGCCGGCGGGTCGGGGTGCATGCGCCGGGTTCCGAAGCCGTCGACCCCGCCACCCCCGTGCCGGCGAATTCGATCCGGCTGTTGCGATACGTCGCCAACGAACGTGCCGGGTCATGAGACCACATACGCAGACGGCTCGGCGACCGGTGCGACCGCCGTGTGACCGACACGGACGGCCCGGGTTGGTCGGGAGGATGTCACGATCCTGCCAGCAATCGGGTGCAGCCCATCCCTCGAAGCGGCCGACCCTGCCGGCACGATCACGCGGCATCGGACACGTCCCATGCCCATTGCCTTTGACAGCACGGCCGAGGCATGGCATGCTATGGTTCTGCGCGGTTCGAACCTTCCCTGGGATTCACTGGAGTTTACCGATGAGGATCTTACAGACCGGCCTTGTCTTGGTACTGTGTGCCGCCTCGGTGGCCGGCGCGGCCGAAACAAATCTCCTGCTCAACGGCGACTTCGCCGAGCGGACGGCGGAGGGGCAGCCGGAAGGCTGGCGCGTCGGCGACGGCCTGAGGGTCCGCGTCACCCCCGACGGCGTTCCGGAGGGCGCGGCGCAGTGCCTGCGAGTGAAGGTCGCCGAGGCGCATCGGAATTACGGGGAGGTGGTCCGGAAGGTGCCCGTGGAACCCAACCGGTCGTACGTCCTGTCCGGCCTGCTGCGGTCCACCATTGAAAACCTCGGCTTTTTCCAGATCAAACGCTACCGCGACGGCAAGGAACTGGACCGGATCAAATCGGATACCAGCACGACGGCGTGGCGGCGGGTCCGCCGGACGGTCTATACCGGCCGGGCCGACACGCTCGGCGTCCTCTGCCGCTGCCGGCGCAACCCGGAATCCGTCGGCGAGACCGCCTGGTTCGCCGAGGTGCATCTTGCGCCCGCGCCCCCGCCGGCGCTCGACGGCATCGAGGCGGTGCCGACCTTCGAGTGCCTCGGCCTGACCGTCTCCTACACCGGTGCGCCGGGGCCGGACGACGTCTGCACCGTCCGCTATCGCCGCCGGGGCGAGACGGCCTGGCGCGACGGGCTGCCGCTGGTCCTGTACCGGCCGGACAACGAATTCCGCGGGAGCCTGGTCGGCCTGTCACCGGACACGCCTTACGAAGTCGTGTGCCGCCTCGTCGGCCCGTCAGCGGACGGAGCGCCGGCGGAAGTGACCACCACCGTCCGCACGTGGCGGGACGAGGTGCCCGTCGGCCGGGTGGTCCGTCTGCCCGCCGGCGTCCGGAGCGAGCCGCTCGTCATCACCGACAAGGGCGCCCCGGACGCGTGGATCCGGTACACCGCCGCCGAGGACGCCACAACCACCATCGACGGCGGCACGGAGGCGAAGCACGCCGTCCGGTTCGAGGAGGCGGCCTACGTGCTGCTCGACGGCCTGACAATCCGCGGCGGCGGGGCCGACGCGGTCGCCGTCCGCGACAGCCATCACATCCGCATCCGCGGCTGCGACATCGCCGGCTGGGGCGATGCCGTCACGCGGAAGGAGGGATTGGAGAAGGGCCTGTACGTCAACGCCGAGGGCAAAACGGTCAACCGCCAGGCGGGCGTCCGCGTCGCGGACGGCAGCCGGCAGGTCCTCGTGGAGCGGAACTTCATCCACGACCCGCGCGGCCGGGCGAACGCGTGGCGGTACGGCCATCCGCTGGGCCCGCAGGGCGTGATCCTCGCCTCGACCGGAGGGAACAACGTCGTCCGATACAACGACATGATCGGATCCGAAATGCACTGGTGGAACGATGCCATCGAGAGCAGCGTCAACCGCGCCGTCACCGGCGGGCCGTATCGCGACACGGACATCTACGGCAACGTGCTGGCGTTCTGCAACGACGACGGCACGGAACTCGACGGCGGGCAGATCAACGTCCGGTACTGGCACAACTGGATCGACAAGGCCCTGTGCGGCGTCAGTTGCGCCCCCAACCGCCGGGGGCCGAGTTACGTCTTCCGCAACCTCATCGTCCTGACCGGCGAGGAATTCTTCAAGACCGGCGCCGGCTTCAAGATGGGCGGCGACCGGTTCGAGGCCCCCGGCCTCAGCCTCCTGCTGCACAACACGGTGTACACACACGGGCACGGACTGACGAGCGGCCATTACGGCCGGGGGCCGACGCCCATCCGCACGCGGAACAACCTCTTCACCGGCCCGCCCCCGGACGACGGCCGCCTGCGCTACCGCCACGAGCGCGGCGCGGACTTCGACTACGACCTCCTGCCCGACGACGGCGTGTACGGCCGAGACCCCCTCCCTGAATGCTGGGAGGCCCACGGCGTGACGGGCCGGCCGACGTTCCGCGACGCGGCCGCCGGGGACTTTCGCCTCGCCGAGGCGTCCGCGGGCGTCGACGCCGGCGTCCGGCTGCCGGGCTTCAACGACGATTTCGCCGGCACCGGGCCGGACCTGGGCGCCTTCGAGCGCGACCGGGACGAGGGCCTGGCGGTCTTCCCCCCGCGGCCCGGCGGGATGGCCGCCCTGCCGATGCACAACCATCTCGTCCGAGGCGGTGAGGGCGGCAAAGCGAAGGCGGCGGTCCGCCTGCGCGCGCCGGCCTCGGCGGGCCAAACGTGGCGGGCGATTCCCAACGCCGACTGGCTCCGCTGCACCCCGGCCGAGGGAACCTGCAAAGACGAGTGGCAGACGGTCGAGGTCGGGGCCCGCACCCTCACCGAGACCCGCCTCCACCGCGGGGCCGTCACGTTCCGGACCGACGCC
>CAZNYC010000201.1:0-5185 GCA_964577175.1 uncultured Anaerolineales bacterium | reverse complement strand
CAGGCGGTCGCCCGGTCATCTTGTCGCGTACTATTGTCCCACGCCCGCGGAGGGTGGGCAAAGGACTTCCAGCGGAAGAGCGAAATCGTTACAGATGTGGACAGCGGCTTGCCAGAAGGGCTCTCGGGCCCCTTCCAGCATCCCTTGACTGGTAAGAGTCCGGATGATACCACCGGTCCGCCGACGGTCAAGCGGAGCGTGCAGATGCGTCGTCACGCTTACACGCATGGGGCCGGAATCCGTGGCCGATCTCTTTGGGAACTTTTGAAAAATAAGTCTTGACGTTCCGGTTAACCTCCGCTATCATGTTCTACTTGGCCGCATACTCTATGCAATGTGCATTGGGGGGATATTTTTTGAGTTTCAGGAGTAGCCCTGGAATCACGCCAACGCGCCACGAGCCAATGTGGTCCAAGAAGCCCGGACCGCCGTGGCACCGTTTCACATTTGCCTGGGTTCACAGAGACATAGAAGCCTCCCCAGGCTCCTTTTGTGCCCCCCCTGTATCTTGGTACGCTCGCAAGGCGCATCAGTGTCGTTCTGCCGACTCCTGTGGTCGCATAGTTTGGCCGCGCGCCTTTCTTGTTGCTCGATCCTTATTACCGTTGGCCCCTACTCAGGAACGATGACTGCGACGAGGCCGCGCACGCATTTCTAGCTCAAGGAGGTTACTATGCGCCACAACACTATGCATCTCGTTGCCCGCGCGGTTGCAGTTGCCGCCTGCATTGTGTCTGGGTGTGGCAGCCCCTCTGATTCCCAGTACGTTCCGTTGGACACGGCAACGAAGGGAACCGGGCCCGATCCTGCCGACATCCGCACTGTGGCGCAGCGCATGGCGAGGGAACTTGTCGGCACAGTGCACTTGGTACAGGCAGCAGTTCCGCCGCGGATTGCCATGCTCCCCGTTAAGAACAGGACGCGGTTCCTAATCGACGGGGAAATCCTAATAGTACAAATCCAGGACCATATGAACGAATTCCAACCCGGAAAGTTTGCTTTCGTGGCCCGCGACCGCCTCCCTGCCATAGAGGCCGAGCGGGAACTCAAACGCAGTGGCGAGGCCGACTCATCCAAGACTACCCCATTGGCCGGAGTGGACTTCTTCCTTACCGGCGAGATGCGAGGGATTGGACAAGCGGGACCAGGGGTCCAATCTGATTATGTCATGTTTCATTTCGAGTTGATTGACGCAGAAACAGGAATCAAGGCATGGACAGGAAACTACGAGGTCCGCAAGGTGGGGCAATGGAGCGACGTTTACCCATAAGGCGCCCCTGGCTGGGGCTTGGGCTTCTTGTGACCATTCTCGCCGCTGCAGGCACGGTCGCGGGCGGGTGCGCCACAGCCACGGTTCATCCGACGAGTTCCTTTTATCAGCAGGATCATGCTGCAGCCCTCGCGGCCTGGGAATCCGCTGCCGCCACCAAGAGCAATGACCAGGCGCTTCAATCCCTTCGGTGCGCCTCCGCGTGCCTTTCCTCAGGTGATTACCGCAAGGCCTGCGAGTACCTCACGTTGGGCACAGGAATAATGGAGGATTTCAGGGCTGACGGAGAATTCCAGGCGAGGGTCGGCGAAGAGAGTGCCAAGGAGTATCGGGGCGACCCGTACGAAAAGATGTTGGCCTTCTTCTACTTAGGGCTCTTGCACTATGGCGAGGAGGACTACGAGAAGGCGTTGGCAGCGTTTAAGACCGCCGCCTTGGCGGATGCGGGCACCAAAGAGGAGCGTTTCCGTTCAGACAGCGTAGCCGTGTATCTGATGACAGGCTTGGCTGCCCAACGGCTGCACGAGGAAGAGTATGCTCGTAAAGCGTTTGAGCTGGCCGCACGCGTCGAGCGGTTCAAGTGCGTTGTGGGGGCCGTCGAACAGGCCCTGGTGACTTCTCGGGACGGGCTGATTCAGAGTCGAGCTAAAGGCTGGTCGGCCGGCACGATACGAACCCGCCTGCAAGCCGCCACGGGGGCCATCCACGGCCGCGTTAGCGCCGCCGCAACCGAATCGACAGACCCGCTTGCAGTGCTTCGCTCTGCCTACGAGGAGGCGCTGATATCCCTGGAATCACCCGAGTTCATCAAACAGGAAGGTAGTGAGGAGATCAGAGGTTTTGCCAAGGAAGTATACCAGGATGCTGAACAACGTCTTACCGCAACGACGCAAACGCTGGAACAGGAGTTGCGCGAGGCCGGTGGGGCCGAAACGTTTGTCCGGAAAACCAGCCAACTGAATCCCAACCTTCTTGTGGTTGTAGAGACCGGGAAAGCACCCTACAAAGCAAGGCGTGGCCGCTATCAGCAGGAGCTCTGTTATGGCCGACAGATCAGTGACGTGGACGCGGTTCGCGTGAGTCTCGGAGAGCGGGAGTTGCCATCCATGAAGGTGGAGGACGTGTACTTTCAGGCATCGACGCGCGGCGCACGCAAGATGGACGAGATTAACGCCACCAAGGCAGCCTTCAAGGATGCATTTGGGTTCCTGGCCATTTTCGACCCGACGGGGGCTATGTTCCTCACCTTCTTGGCGACAACGCCCAGAGCGGACTGCCGCCATTGGGACACCCTGCCGGACGCCCTCCATCTGGCAGCAGAGAACGTACCCCCTGGCACCTATCCCGTTCGAGTGGAGTATCTTGCACGCAATGGCCGCGTGCTTTCGGGAAAAACAGTGCAGCACCAGCAAGTGGTGATCCACCCGGGCCGCCAGTACGTGCTGCTCGTCCGCGAGCAGCCCGCGAAGGCTCCCAATACCTGGCTGGTGAGTATGCACGGGGACGCGTCGCCTGCCTTGCCCCCGGCGGACGCTCAGGCAAACAAGGAGTAATCCATGCGATCCTCTTGTGCCATCGCTCTGATTGTGAGCGTACTAGCACCACTGCTCTCCCCAGGATGTAAGGGTCCTTACGAGGCCCGCGGCGGCGACCGGGGAATTGAGGCCCACGAGCAAATCGTGCTTATGGACGAAGACCTCAAGTGGCCCATCAAGGTCGTCGCAAGCAAGGCAGATCGAACGCCTGACGCGCGCCTTGCAATTGCGGTGGACTTGCAGAACCGGCTTGAGCAGCCCCTGGTCGTGCAGATCCAGACGGTATTCAAGGACAAAGACGGAATGAGCACTGGGGATGAGACCAACTGGGAATTTGTCACCATCCCCGGATACAGTACGCACACTTATCGCGTAACCTCAGGAAACAGCCAGGCCGCCGATTTCCTCGTGCGAATCCGCCGGCCGATGCATCCAGGGTAGCGCGAAGGAGGACAAACGCATGCGAGGCCGAGATTCTGCGTGGGCCGCGTTAGTTGTCATGGGTGCTGCATGGGTCTTTTTGGGATGCCAGACAGCGCCGAGGGTTTCCGTCCCCTCAGCAGTAGATAAGACCGGGCCGACCCTCAAGTACGATCACGAGGTGAGGTCCGACTGGGATGCCGCAGCGTTCCAAGCCGCCTACGACGCCCGTGGCCGTCCAGTCTTCATGGTTCTTGTCAACCGCGAACTTGCCGACGCCAACCCTGCGCTGCGAAGCCCGCAGATTCGAATGGAAGGCTCAAGAACCAGCGACACCGAGTCTGAGGGCGGAAAGACTAGCAAGCGAAGCAAGCGGCAGGCCGAGATCACCTTTGACGAACCCGTTGAGGGCGAGGTACTTGTGGCCACCCTGATGATTGAGCGCCTCTTAGGCGATGGCCTCAGGGACCTTGGCGTCCGGCTGGTGGACGCTGACGCAAGAAGAGGGGATACGAAACCCGCGGAGGCGGCGGTCATCCTCGCGGCCCGGGGTGTCTTGAGAGATGATCTTCTTGCGATTTCCCTTCGCGCTGCCGACCTCCGCGACAGCACTATTCTTGGTCATTCCACTGACATGGTCGACTTGAGCCAGCTGGGCATCGATGACTCAGACCACCTTCTGCGGTCCGCTTTGCGCAGGCTCCTTCAGAAGGTGCTAACACAATCCACTCGGGCTTGGGAACAGTCTGCAGCGGCATCAGAATAAGGAGACGCAAGATGGCAAGCGTTCGCGCAACTCGACTGTCTCTACGGGTCGCTATGCTCGTGGCTGGTGTTGTGCTCACAGTCTCGAGCGTCGGGTGTGTCATGCCCGCTGGTTACAATCCCGGACAACTCGACCTGCAGAAGTACAAGCATGTGACGATTCAAATGTTTGACGTCGCGCCTGAAGTCACTATGCCCCCTGAGATGAATCAGCGAATGTGCGAAAGCGCCAAGGCCTCGTTGGCCAAAAAGGCACAGTTTGGCAACGTCTGCGTGGGCGAATGCCAAGGCAAGGAAGAGGAACTGGTACTGACGGGCGTCATGAAAGTCTATGATCCCGGTAGTCAGATGGGGAGGCTGCTGCTTTTTCTTGCTGGCCCAGCCCATGTAAAGGCAGACGTCTGCTTGAAGGATGGCGCTACAGGAGAGTGCCTGAACACAACCGAAGTATCCTCAGTCTTTGCGCTGGGGGGCCTCGTTGGCGGCATGGTCAGCGCCGAGAACATTGTGGACGCGTTCGGTGCGGCCATAGGCAATGGCCTAGCAGAGGCGAAAAAGCGTTCCAAGCCAATGGACTGATGGCGTTCAAGAGAAGCCTCTCACATTCGGGAACACATTCACGTTTTCCATCAATGGGTGGGTTCTCCTGCGCTGTCAGCCAACGGCCCCAGTCAACCATGCCGTTCAAAGCACGTTTGTGGCAATTACTCACTCACCTTCTCCCAAGTAGTCATTCGTTTGCCGCAGTATCGACACTCCCGGCGTCGCACGAGCCGCCCGCCCCACGCGGGCCGGGTGTAGACGACCCGGAAATGCCGACAGCCGCAGTGGCGGCACAAGAGCCCCTTCTGCTCCGCAGCCGCTGCGTCCTTCGACTCCACCCGTTCTCTCACGCCGTTGACGCGGTCAGGCATCGGCTCCTCCTCTGCAAATCCTCCTGCGTGTACCGTTTCCGCTCCCGCCGGCGGGCCGCATCCTGCCCCGGCGCCCGCACGCCGCACATCGATGCCGCCACGGCACAGCCCACCAGGCAGTCCAGCCAGTGGTTGTCCGGCTTCGACGGCCGGAGCGACCACTCGTGCACCACCCGGCCGTGACCTTCCGTTTCCACCCACGTCTCGGCGTAGGCCACGTGCTCGGCGAAGCATTCGTGGTCCTTGCCCTTCTTGCCGAACAGGGTGATCGCCCCGCGGTC
>CAZNYC010000200.1:0-5276 GCA_964577175.1 uncultured Anaerolineales bacterium | reverse complement strand
GCGAACGTCTCCTGCGGCCGCAGGTGCGCCACGAACTCCACCGTCACCTGCTCGCCGTACAGTTCCCCGTCGAAGTCCAGCAGGTACGCCTCCACGGTGACGGGTGCGCCGTCGCCGAAGGTGGGAGCCCGGCCGACGCTGACGGCGGCCGCGTACCGCCGCCCGCGGACCTCGGTCCACCCGGCGTAGACGCCCTCGGCCGGGGCCAGGAACCGCGGGGCCGAGACGTTCACCGTCGGGTACCCCAGCCGTCCGCCGCGATGATGGCCCTCCACCACCGTGCCCACGTAGGAGTACGGCCGGCCGAGGCAGCGGGCGGCCTCGTCCATGCGGCCGCCTGAGACGAGGTCGCGGATGCGCGTGCTCGAGACCCGTTCGCCGTCCACCATGACGGGCTCGACGAACTCGACGTCGAAGCCGAGGGCGTCGCCGAGGTCGCGCAGGAGCGTCGGGTCGCCCGCCCCGCCGGCGCCGAAGCGGAAGCCCGCCCCCTCGACCATCGCCCGGACCGCCAGGGCGTCGCCCGCCACCTCGCGGATGAACGCCTCGGGCGGCATGGCGAGGACACCGCGAAGGTCCCTCGGCCAGACGGCGGCACCGACCCCCATCGCCCGCATCATCTCCAGTTTCTGGCCGAACGTCTGGATGAGCGGCGGGGCCTCCTCCCCCGCCAGCACCTCCCGCGGGTGCGGATGGAACGTGTAAACGACCGCGGCGGCGCCCAGCCCGCGGGCCCGTTCGACCGCCCGCCCGAGCACCGCCTGGTGCCCCAGGTGCACGCCGTCGAAGACGCCGACCGTCAGCACGCCACCCTTCAGGGCGTCGGGGACGCTCTCGAGATCGCGGAGGAGTTCCATGGTTCCGCCTGCATCCTGGTGTTGTCATGCTGAGCGGGGCGAAGCATCTCGCCTCGGCCCTTCTGCTTTTCGCACGGCGAGATTCTTCGGTCGCTCCGCTCCCTCAGAATGACAGCCACTGGCTGCCCGTTACAGAATCCACACGTAATACACCGCCACGGCAATCTGGACGCCCACGAGCGTGCACGCCGTGTAGTTGGCGGCCATGTGCAGGCGCGGGCGGAGGCGGCTCTGTGTGGCCGGCCGCTTCGTCAGGCTGCCGCCGACGGCCCACGCCACGCCGTACAGGATCGCCACGGCGATGGCGAGCACCAGGTGCAACGTGCGAACGCCGGACGGCAGCATGGGTCCCGGCAGGAGGAACTCATGCATCACCCACCCGAACACGATGCCCGCGTACAGCATCAGGTAGTAGGCCGCGCCGAAGCCGACGTGCGGCCGCATCGTGAACCGCCCGGGGAGCGGGCTGCGCGGCCCGGTCGCGCGGAGCAGACCCATGTAGCCGGCCACCGTGCCGACGGCGACGGCCAGGAGCATCCAGGCGGCGTGCAGCGTGACGTAGACCATCGGACGCCCTCCTCTGCATGCACGGCAACGTCTTCCTGACCATACGGCCGGCGGGGCGGCGAATAAAGCGAAAAGGTGGGCCGCGGGGGGTGCGAGCGAGTGTCATTCCGACCGAGGCCTCGCAGCCGCCAGGCCGAGCGGAGGAATCTCGCCTCGAACGTCGTTCGCGAACGGCGTGTGGCCCGGCCGGCTTGTCCGGCCGGGAGTGCACGCCGACCCGGTTGGACAAGCCAACCGGGCCACACAAGGTCCCAGTGCCTGGCACCTTTCCCCTCACACCCGCTGGCAGGCGGATCAGTAGTACGTGCGGGGTGCCCAGTTTGGGGCACCCCGCGGTGGGCAAGACTGCCAACCGCGCAAAACCGTGGCACCTGCGAGAAGCCTCACTCCGGCCGAATGTCGAGCGAGATGTCCAGCACCGGGGCGCTGTGCGTCAGGGCGCCCACGCTGATGCGGTCGACACCCGTCTCGGCGACCGTCCGGACGTTGCGAAGCGTGATGCCGCCCGAGGCCTCCAGCGCCGGCCCCTTGTCGCCGAACATGCGGTCGCGTCGGCGGACGGCCTCGCGCACCCGGTGCGGTTTCATGTTGTCGAGCAGGACGACGTCCGGCCCGGCGGCGAGGACCTCGTCCAGGTAATCGAGGCGTTCCACCTCCACCTGGATGGGGATGTCGTCGCTCACCCGCTGCCGGGCCTCGCGCACGAGGCCGGCGATCGTCTCGCCCACGTGCTCGGGCGCCCGGACCGCCATGTGGTTGTCCTTGATGAGGACGCCGTCGTGCAGGCCCGTCCGGTGATTCGTCCCCCCGCCCATCCGGACGGCGTACTTCTCCAGGTACCGCCAGCCGGGCGTCGTCTTGCGGGTATCCAGGATAAGGGCCCCCGTGTGCTGGACGGCGTCGACGAACCTGGCCGTGTACGTGGCGATGCCCGAAAGGGCCTGGACGAAGTTCAGGAGCGTCCGCTCGACCGTGAGCAGCGGCCGGACGGGGCCTTCGATGCGGCACAGGACGTCGCCGCGGACGACGCGCGCGCCGTCGTCCACGGTGGGGCCGACGGCCAGGCGTCCGTCCACGCGGTGGCAGATGGCCTCGACGAACGCAAGGCCCGCCGCGGTGCCGGCGTCCGTGGCGACCATCTCGGCCTCGGCGCCGGTCTCGGTGTCGATGAGGACGTCGCTCGTCAGGTCGCCGGGGCCGATGTCCTCGTCCAGGGCAAGCGTCAGGAGCGGCTGGAGGCTTTCCAGGGCGCGGGTGCGCAGTCGGTCGAGGGGGATCATCTAGGAGGCCCTTTCGGTTTCATGGAGGAGTTCCCGGACGCGGTCGCGGAGTTCGGCGGCGCGTTCGAAATCGAGCCGCTCGGCTGCCCGGTGCATCTCGGATTCCAGTTCCCGCACCAGTTCGGTCCGGGCGAAGTCGTGGCGGCTGAGGCGGACGGCCTCGCGGGCAGTGCGGCGGCCCTGGATCTGGCCCTCGATGCCCTCGCGGATGGCCTTGCGGATGGTCTGCGGCGTGATGCCGTGGGCGCGGTTGAACGCCAGTTGCTTTTCGCGGCGGCGGCTGGTCTCGTCGATGGCCCGCCGCATGCTGCCGGTAACCGTGTCGGCGTACAGGATGACCTCGGCGGAGGCGTGGCGGGCGCAGCGGCCGATCGTCTGGAGCAGGCTCGTCTCGGACCGCAGGAACCCCTCGCGGTCGGCGTCGAGGATGCAGACGAGGCTGACCTCGGGCAGGTCGAGCCCCTCGCGAAGCAGGTTGATGCCGACGACGACGTCGAAGGTGCCGGCCCGGAGGTTGCGGAGGATGTCGCTGCGCTGGAAGATTTCGACCTCGCTGTGGAGGTACTCGCACTTGACGCCCTCGCGGCGGAAGTACTCCGAGAGGTCCTCCGCCAGGCGTTTCGTGAGGGTCGTCACGAGGGTCCGCTCGCCGCGCGCCGCCCGCGCCTTCACCTCGCCCAGGCAGTGGCGGACCTGGTCGGCGGCGGGTTCGACGCGGATGGCCGGGTCCACCAGGCCCGTGGGCCGGATGACCATCTCGACGACCTCGCCGCCGCAGCGATGGACCTCCCACTCGGCGGGCGTGGCCGAGACGCAGACGACCTGCCCCGCCAGACGCTCCCATTCCTCGAACGTCAGCGGGCGGTTGTCCAGCGCCGACGGCAGGCGGAACCCGTGCTCGACGAGGGTTTCCTTGCGGCTGCGGTCGCCGGCGTACATGGCCCGTATCTGCGGCAAGGTCACGTGGCTCTCGTCGACGAACATCAGGTAATCGTCCGGGAAGTAATCGATGAGGCAGTACGGCCGCTCGCCGGGCGCCCGCCCGGACAGGTGCCGGCTGTAGTTCTCGATGCCCGAGCAGTAGCCGACCTCGCGGAGCATCTCCAGGTCGTACTTCGTGCGGGCCTCCAGGCGCTGGGCCTCCAGCAGTTTGCCCTGGTTCCGCAATTCCGTGAGGCGGCCGGTGAGTTCCTCCTCGATGCCGAGGCAGGCCCGCTCGATGCGGTCCTCCGGCAGGACGAAGTGCTTGGCGGGGTAGATGAACGTCTGGTCCTCGGAGCCGAGGACCTCGCCGGTCGTCGGGTTCACGAGGGCGAGGCGGTCGATCTCGTCGCCGAAGAACTCGACGCGGTAGGCGAACTCCTCGTAGGCGGGCTGGATGTCCACGCAGTCGCCCCGCACGCGGAACGTGCCCCGGCCGAAGTCGATGTCGCTGCGCTCGTACTGAAGGTCCACGAGGCGCCGCAGGAGGTCGTCGCGTTCCATCCGGCGGCCGACCTCCAGCGGCACGACCATCCGCTCGTACTCTTCCGGGTCGCCCAGGCCGTAGATGCACGAGACGCTCGCCACGATGACGACGTCCCGCCGGTGCATGAGGGCACTGGTGGCCTGGAGGCGGAGCCGGTCGATGTCGTCGTTGATGGAGGCGTCCTTCTCGATGTAGATGTCGCGGGCGGGGATGTACGCCTCCGGCTGGTAGTAATCGTAGTACGAGACGAAGTACGCGACCGCCGCGCCGGGGAAGAACTCGCGGAACTCCCCGTACAACTGGGCCGCCAGCGTCTTGTTGTGGCTGATGACGAGCGTCGGTCGCTGGACCCGCTCGATGACGTTGGCCATCGCGAACGTCTTGCCGGAGCCGGTCACGCCGAGGAGAGTCTGGTACGAGCGGCCGCCCTGCAGGCCGGCGACGAGCGCATCGATGGCCTGGGGCTGGTCGCCCCTGGGTTCGAATTCCGATACCAGGTCGAACGTGGCCATGCGCGATCTCGTAAGCGTTCACCGCCGTGTGTGGCCCGGCCGCTTCTGCCCGGCCGGGCGAATGGGTCCACGTGGGCCCCGCGCCGGGTGCCACGGATGGCTCACCCCTCCGTGCGCCGGGTGCCACCGGCGGCTCGTCCGGCGGTGCGTTTCAGGGCCCCGCTGCGACTGTGCGTGTGCTCCCGCCGGGCCCCTTTGAAACCATGCCCGCCGATGCCTAAGCGGGCTATTCTACCATCCCCCCGCCCGTGCAACAACGCTCGAACGGACGGTTCCAGCCGCCCCGCATCCGCCGTTGAGGCGGCGACGCATGCGTCGCCGGTCGTTTCGGCACCCGGGTCGCGCGGCGTGCCGTGCCGTTCGAGCCGCGAACGCCTGCCCGCCGTCGCCTTGGCGAAGGCGGGTGAGTTCGGGGTACCCCACGGCGCGCCGCAATCGATACTCTGAGAAAACGCCTTGGCGCGCACCCCCCGAAAATGCGCTTTTTCCGACCCCGAATCGCCGATTCTGTCCCGTGTGGGACGATTGGGGGCCGGAATGTTAAAATGGGTAAGGCGAAACGTACCCGTTTTTTCAACTTTTTGATCGAAAC
>CAZNYC010000199.1:0-5362 GCA_964577175.1 uncultured Anaerolineales bacterium | reverse complement strand
CCTCCGAGAGGGTCTTCTTGTGGAATGCGAGTTGGATGCGGCCGGAGGCGTCCTCGAGGTCCGCGAACACCAGTTTGCCGAAGGTCCGCAGGCCTGTCACCCGCCCCGCGACGCGCGCGGCGGCGCCTTCGCCGGCCGTCTCGAACCGCCGGCGGGCCTCGGCCGCGGGAATCGTGTCCGGGAACCGCCCACCGAACGGGTCCAGGCCCATCTCGCGGAGGGCGTCGGCCTTCTTGCGCCTTGCCTGTTCGTATTCGCTGGTCATAGAACGGGAATGATACGCCCGCGGCCGGCGACCGGCAAGGAAAACCCCGTTCGCCAGGCGCGCGTCCCCCTCCCCCCCGCCGCGAAAAGCATGGCGGCTTGCCGGGGCGGCGCCTATAATCATCGAACGTCGGCCCATGCACCCGCAAGGCGTGTGTGGCCCGGCCGGTCTTGTCCGGCCGGGAGGAACACCGCCCGGTTGGAGGAGCACCCCACACACGGCGGCCCCTCACCCTGCCCTCTCCCGCCGGGCGAGCGGGCACGTGAAACGCACCATCCGAAAGGTCCCCATGCCCCGCACCTTCATCAACCAGTTGACCGTGCCCGGCACGAGCGTCGAGCAGGTCTTCCAGTTGGCCGAGAAGAGCCTCCGCACCACGCGCAAGGGCGGCTACTTCATCCTCGCTCGCCTGCGGGACCGGACCGGCGAGATGCCCGCCGTCTGCTGGGATGCCACCGAGGCCCTGTTCGCCGCCATCCCCCAGGACGGCTACGCCCTCGTCCAGGGCCGCGTGGACACCTACAACGACGCCCCGCAGGTGGTGATCGAGGCGATGCGTCCCGCCCGCCAGGACGAGGTCGACCTGGCGGACTTCCTCCCCGCCGGTCCCGGCGACCCGGGCGCCCAAGCCGCCCGCCTGAAGGAAATCCTCGACCGGATCGAGCGGCCCGCCCTGCGGGCCCTCGTCGACGCCGTGTGGGCCGACGAGGCCCTGATGGCCAACTTCAAGCGTGCCCCCGCCGCCGCCAAACTCCATCACGCCTACCTCGGCGGCCTCATCGAGCACACCCTCGGCATCGCCGAGGCCGCCGTCAAACTCTGCGAGCATTACGAGCGGCTCGACCGCGACCTCCTGCTCGTCGGCGTCCTCTGGCACGACCTGGGCAAGACGGCCGAACTCGCCTACGCCGACGCGCTCGGCTACACGGACGCGGGCAAACTCGTCGGCCACATCACCCAGGGCGTCCTGATGCTCGAGGAGAAGATCCGCGCCGTCCGCGCCGCCGGCACGGACTTCCCGGAGGAACTGGCGCACCTGTGCCGGCACCTCGTGCTCGCGCACCACGGGGAGCACGCCTTCGGCAGCCCGAAACTGCCGATGACCGCCGAGGCGATCGCCCTCCATCATCTCGATAACATCGACGCCAAACTGCACGGCTTCTGGCGCACCGTCGACCAAGACGCCGACCCCACCCGCCGCTGGACCGACTGGAACCGCATGTTCAGCGGCGCGGTGTTCAAGGGGTTCGAGCAACTCGACCTGGAGGACGAGGACGCCGCCGGGGCGTGAGGAGGACGGGGAGGCCGCGGCGGGCCGTCTTGCGGTCCCGCCTCAGACGCGCGATGCCGTTCGAGCCCGCTGCGGAAGCAGCGGGTCATTCCCATCCGGCGTGGCATATGCCAGGGCGGATGCAGATGACCGGCGCCTCCCGCGACCGCGCTCGGAATGACAGGCGTGCGGGTGCCGCCGACGGCTTGCCCGCCAGTGCGCCTCGCATGCGGGAAACACCGGCGGACAAGCAGCCCATGGCACCCGCCGTATCTTTACGGCGTAATGATACTCGGTCCCCCGCCGCCCGTGTCGGCCTCGGTGGCGCCGCCTTCGCCGCCTTCGCCGGCGGCTTCCTGGTCGGCCTCGGCGATGGACTGGAAGATCGCCTCGTTCATTCGCCGCATCAGGTCGGCATAGTTCGATTGGGCCTGGCTGAACGCCTTGATCGGTTCGCTCGCCACTACCTGGTCCCGCAGGTGTTCGAGTTGCTGTTTCTCTTCCGCCTCGACGGGTTGGCCCTTCTGTTCCTTCTCCTGGATGGCGGTGGCGGCCTGGTTGTACGCCTCCAGGGCCTTGGTGGCCTCGGCGTCGTCGCGGACGGCGGCGTCGGCTTCCCGCAGCCGCTGGTAATACGGGTGCGCCTGGATCTGCCGGCCCAACTGCTTCGCCTGTTCCAGGATGTGGTCCATCGATTCGTCGGCCATCGGGGTCTCCCTCTGTGCGGGTTCGCATCCGCTGCAATCCCTCTACCCTACGGCACCGCGGTGCGGAACGCAACCGTTCGTCGGAAGTTGGTGAATTGAACCGCCGCCCCGCAGCCCGTATACTGGCGCCTTACAAACCGTTTCATGATCGCCCTCTCCCGCGAGGGGAGGGGGAATTGAAACAGCCTTCTACTCGATCCCGAGTCAAGCGAGCCCGTATGACCACACGCGATACCATCCTGAAAGGCATGCGGTCGCACACGTACCATCCGATGCGGCTGCGACGCCTGGCCCGTTTCTTCGACGTGGCCGAGGACGATTACGCCGAGTTCCGCACCCTCGTCAAGCAGTTGATCCGCGAGGGCGAAGTCCACGAGGTGCGCGGCAAACTGCGCGTCCCCCGACGCAAGCCACCCCGCAAGAAGGGCGACCGCACCGTCGAAGGGCGCTTCAGCCTCTCGCAGCGCGGCTTCGGCTTCGTCGAACCCGAGGACGACGACGCCCAGCCCGACGGACCCACCGAGGGCGACGACCTCTTCATCCCACCGGGGCAGACCCTCGACGCCGTCACAGGCGACACCGTCCGCGCCCAGGTCGACGGAAAGGGCGACAAGGGCTACTACGGCCGCATCCTGGAGGTGATGGAGCGCGGGCACGACCGGTTCGTCGGCACCGTCCTCGCCGAAGACGGCCGTACCTTCGTCCGCCCGGACGGCGGCGTCCTCCTCCGCGACTTCGACGTCCCCGACGCCTCCGCCGCCGGCGCCCGACCCAAGGACAAGGTCGTCTTCGAGGTCATCTCCTACGGCCTGAAGGGCGAACCCGGACAGGCCGTCATCACCGAGGTGCTCGGCCACCGGGGCGACCCGGGCGTCGACACCCTCGCCGTCATCCGGCAGTTCGACCTGCCCGACGAGTTCCCCGAACCCGTCCTCGCCGAGGCGGGGCGCGCCGCCGAACGCATCGACGACCAGGCCCTACAGGGACGCCGCGACCTCACCGCCGACACCGTCATCACCATCGACCCCGAAGACGCCCGCGACTACGACGACGCCATCAGCCTCCAGACCCACGACGACGGCAGCGTGACCCTCGGCGTCCACATCGCCGACGTCGCCCACTTCGTGCCCGTCGGGTCGGCGCTGGACCGCGAGGCGTACGAGCGCGGCACGAGCGTGTACCTGCCCACGACCGTCCTGCCGATGCTCCCGCCCACCCTCTCGAACGGGGCCTGCAGCCTCCAGGAAGGACGCACCCGCCTCACCAAGAGCGTCTTCATCACGTTCGACTCCGACGGCGAACCCGGCCGCGTCGATATCGCCAACGCCTGCATCCAGAGCGCCAAACGCCTGACCTACCGCCAGGCCCAGGCGGCGATCGACGGCAAGGCCGACGGCCTTGCCACGGACGTCGTGGATCTCCTGGCGGCGATGAACCGCCTGGCACGGACCCTCCTGGAGCGGCGCCGGCGCCTCGGCTATCTCGAACTCGACCTGCCCGAGGTCGACCTCGAGTTCAACGACGATGGCCGCGTCGTCGACGCCCATCCCGAGGACACCAGTTTTACCCATCGCATCATCGAGATGTTCATGGTCGAGGCCAACGAGGCCGTCGCCCGCCAGCTCGAGCGCGCCGGCATCCCCTGCATGCGCCGCGTCCACCCCAAGCCCGACGCCGAGGCCTCCGAGGAACTCCAGCACTACGCCACCAGCGTCGGACACCGCCTCAGCGACCCCACCGACCGCCGCGACCTCCAGAAACTCCTGAACCGGGTGCGCGGCACGCCGGAGGCGTACGGCGTCCACCTGGCGGTCCTGCGGAGTCTCCAGAAGGCCGAGTACCGCATGGAGCCCCAGGGGCACTTCGCCCTCGGCTCCTCGGCCTACGCCCACTTCACCTCCCCCATCCGCCGGTACCCGGACCTGGCCGTCCACCGGGCGGTCGACGCCCTCGTCCGCGGGCGCGGGGCGGCCGGCGAGGCACGACGCCGCGGCGACCGAAAGGGCGCCACGCCCAACCTCGCCGAGGCCCCCATGGACGAGGCCGCCGCACACTGCTCCCGCACCGAACGCCGGGCCGAGGCCGCCGAACGCGAACTCACGAAAATCAAACTACTCGAATATCTCCAAGCCCGCGTCGGCGACACCTTCACCGGCGTCATCACGGGCGTCCAGGCGTTCGGCGTCTTCGTCGAGAACCCGGGCCTCCTGATCGACGGCCTCGTGCACATCTCCAGACTCGCCGACGACTATTACACGTTCGACCGCGAGAAGTGGCGCCTCGTGGGACGCAAGACCGGCCGCGTGCTCCGCGTCGGCACGGAACTCCAGGTCCGCATCGCCGCCGTCGACATCCCCCGGCGCCAACTCGACCTCGTCCCCGTCGAGGCTGAACGACAGCGCAAGGGCCGCAAGAAAGACGGCGCATCCGGCGGGAAGAAAAAAGGGAAGTCGAAAGGCAAGAAACAGAGCGCCGCCAAGGCCGAACGCAAGGGCGGCAAGAAAGGCAAGTCCAAGGGCAAGGGCTCAAAGAAGAAGGGCAAGAAGGGCGGGAAGAAGCGGCGGTGAGCGAGGGCGCCTTCCCGTTGCAGGCGATGGTCGCGGCGCGGCCCGACACTCAAGTAACGGGGTAACGCAGTAACGCAGTGACGGAGGCGGCGGGTTACGCCTGCGGCTCTCTTGTGCGCCAAGCCGTTCTCTGTTTTCCCGCCGTCCTCTGCGCTCTCTGCGCCCTCCGCGGCCTCTGCGTTAAGAACAGAACGGCAGAGTGTTCAAGCCTCTTCGTCCTCCATCGCCTCCGTTTCCAACTCCCCTTCCGCCGATTCGGTGAGTTTCTGGATCCGGTCCTCGGCCTCCTTCAGGTCTTTCCGGCAGACCTTGATCAGTTCCGCCCCCTCGGCATAGAGGGTCAGCGAGGCGTCCAGCCCCGCCTCCCCGGACTCCAGTTCCTCGACGATTTCTTCGAGCCGCGCCAGCCGCTCCTCGAACGTCGGTTCCTTCTTCGCCTTTTTCTTTCGCGCCATGTCTTATCCTTGCCTCTGTGTGGCCCGGCCGCCGTTGTGTGGCCCGGCCGGCTTGTCCGGCCGGGAGAAGCGCCGGTTTGTGTGGCCCGGCCGCCGTT
>CAZNYC010000198.1:0-5376 GCA_964577175.1 uncultured Anaerolineales bacterium | reverse complement strand
GTCGATGCAGCCCGACGCCGGCTACGGTCGCCGCAGCCGGCCGAAGCCAGAGGGTTATTCGGATAGACTCTTAGCACTACAACGCTACGTCGGCCATTTGCGCGGTGGGTCTGTGCACCCACCGCGCTCGAGACGCCCTTTGCAGCGCGGCGCGGCGGGTACTCCAGACCCACCGCGCACGAGTTAGCGATGTAGTGTTAGACGTCCGCCGGACGCGCGGCCGGGACGAGCAGCACCGAGACCGGTGCCTGGCGTGCCACGTTGTGGCTCACGCTGCCCAGGAAGACCTCGCGGATAAAGCCCCGCCCCTGGGTCCCCATGACGACCAGCGAGACGTCGCCGGGCGCGCACCGGCGGAGAATCTCCTGCGTGGGGTGTCCGTAAGGAATCTCGATGCGAACGTCCGTCGCCCCCTTGGCCAGCAGAGGTTCCTTAAGGCGCCGGAGCCGCCCCTCGTCGATCTCGTTGAACTCCTCCAACCGCTCCTTCAGGTGCCGGGCGATCTTGGCCCGGTCCTGCACGTGCAGGAGCGTGACGCGCCGCACGCCGGCCTCGACGGCCTGCTCGACATAGGCGAACGCCCGCTCCGCGTTGTCCGAAAAGTCCGTCGGAAACAGGACGTGCCCCAGAGGGGTGCACGGGAAGCCCCGGTAGCACAGGTCGCACCCTTCGCCGCACGCCTCGAAGCGAACGATGAGCAAGGGGAGCGTGGCCCCGCGGACGAGCGAGGCGGCCAGGGAGTGGAAGAGCGCCCCGCCGAGAAGGCTCTCCGGTTCGGCGTCGAGGACGACGGCGTCGGCCCCCACGTCCGTGGCAACCCGCTGGATTTCGAGGGCCGGGCGCCCCACCGCTATCCGTACGTCGGCCTCGATGCCGGCCCGCTGGAGCAGTTCGCGCTGTTTCTCGAGCGCGGGACCCAGAAAGTCCGCCACGCTCCGCGCCAGGCCCGGTGCCTCCGGCAGGGGCACGCAGTACACGAGCACGGCGCTCTCGGTTCCCAGGGCACGCAGCCCCTGGACGCACCCGATGAGTTCGTCGGACTCCTGTGACCGGTCCGTCGCTACGACGATTCGCGGGAACATGGGGCTGCGCCTCCCTCCGACCGTACGCGGGCACGCGAACGCAACTGCGTTACTTCGCCAGACAACGAAGTATTCTACGCGGCAACCCATCCCACGTCAAGGCCGTGCCGAACAACCGCGGCGGCGCCGGAGGAGTGTGCGGACCCGTCGGCGCCGGGGTCGCAGGCTCAGCCGGCCGCGGCCTGCATCTGGAGCGCCACCTCGGCCACGTGGCGGCCGAGGTTTCTGGCCGTCTTGACACCGAACTCGTCGCCGGAGATATCGTCGCCCCGGTTCCACAGGGTGGCGCCGGTGTGGGCCGTCGGGCGGCCGTCGCCCACGACGATCATTTCCTGACACATCAGGGCCGCCTGGACCGACTGGATGGCCAGTTCCTGGCCGCCGTTGCGCACGCCGCCGACGGCCAGAACGCCCGCCACCTTGCCGCTGAGGGCCAGGCCCTTTTTCCGGAAGACCATGCACTGGTCGAGGAACGCCTTGGCCAGCGACGTCATGTTCCCGAAGTACACGGGCGTGCCGACGATGATGCCGGCCACCTTCGGGTCGCCGAGTTTGTCGGCCACCTTCTCGAAGTCGGCCGAGCCGGGGGCGGCCGGGTCGAAGACGGGAATGGTCAGGCCGGCCAACTCGATCAACTCCGTCTCGACGGCCGGATTGGCTGCCTTGGCCGCCTCCAGGCAGATGCCCAAGCCTTGGGCCGTGGTCTTGCCCGGCCGGGGGCTGCATGCGACCGCGACGATCCTGATGGGCCGGGCCTCGGCGGCCCGTGCCTCGGCGGCGGCTCCGGCGGCGGCGGCGCCCGCCGCCGTGATGAAGGTGCGCCTGCTCACGCGCGATGCCATGGT
The DNA here is from genome assembly GCA_964577175.1 of uncultured Anaerolineales bacterium. GTDB lineage: Bacteria > Planctomycetota > Phycisphaerae > FEN-1346 > FEN-1346 > BS750m-G62. The sequence goes on along the minus strand of CAZNYC010000198.1, from coordinate 3,449 downwards.
CGTTCTCCTTTCCAGGGTTTGCTTGCCGCACCCCGGTTACCCGAGGAGGAGCGGCACGTCGTAAACATGCGTCAACGTGTAATACAGCCCGGCGCCGATAAAGACCACGCCGGTGGCGGTCCGGACCCAGTACTCGATCTGCGCCAGGCGATTGAAGGCTTGGCCGACGTACTGGCCGGCGAACGTGATGATAAAGGCGAAGACGATACTGATCAGGACGAAGGCCATCAACGCTTTGCCGATGATCTTTTTGACTTCCACGCTTAGCGCTCCTGTTTCACGCCGACCTCGGCAAGAACCGCCTCCAGCCGTTCCTGCGAACAGGCGCCTTCATGCCGGAAGACTTCCTCCCCGGCACGGTCGAAGACCATCTGGAAGGGGGCCGAACGGACGCCGTACCGGGCAGCGAGAATGGGATGCTGCTGGACCGGGACGAGGACGACGTTCAGTTCGTCGGCGTACTGGGCGCCGAGCGCCTGTACCATGGGCGTGGTGATATCGCGCGAGCAGCACCCGCCGGACCCGAAGAAGGCCACCAGCGACGGCTTGCCGGCGCCGCGGGCCTGGTCCACCGGGTTATCCCTGGCCGATTCGGCCTGCCGTTTTGCCCAGGACGCCGACACGGCGATTCGCCGGCGCCGGCCGATGGATTGGACATGCCGGTTCACCGCTTCCTGCTGCTTCTGCCCGCGAAGGTAATTGGCGATGGTCTCACGGACGGCCTCCAACCCTTGACCGCCGACGAGGTGCTTGTTTTGCTCGTAGAACCGGGCGATCTCCCGGTCGGTGACCTTGACGTCGGCGGCTACCCGGTCGAGGTGTGCCTGAAGCCGATCGTCCTCGGAAACCTCGGCGTCCGGCTTCTCCGCCTTGCCGGTCCCGGCGCGGACCTCCTGGAGCAGCAAGGGGCGAGCGGCCATCTGTTCAAGTACGAAAAAGGCGTTCTTCTCGAGGCCTTCGCGGACGGCGGGGTGCGCCTGGGCGATCTCGGCGTCCAGTTCCTTCTGTGTGATGGTCAACCCCTCGGCCCGCAGCAGCAGGCCGTCCGGCAACCGCGCAAGCCCCGCGTGGTTCAGCGCACCGGTGGCCAACTGCGGATACGCCTCCGTCACGGTCCCGAGGGGCGCGGGACGTGCGCCGACCTCGGCAGCAGTGACGGCGGGCTGTTGCAGGGCACAGAGGCAACTTGCAGGCCGCGCGCGTCCTGACGTCCCACACGGGCACGACCCCGCGAGGTAGAGGCCCGCCAACCCCAGGACCACGAGGACCGCTAACATGCCAAGGGCATTCTTCATTCCATCCTCCCCTCACTGTTTTCCCGCGCCGAGCCATGCACGCCGCGTCATGTCCGCTTTCGTTGTCATAGCCACCCTCCTTTGCTGAGCCCCGTGTTTGTTGCCCATGGACGCCCATCACCAGAGGAGCAGAGACACGCCGTAGATGTACGTCAGGCAGTAGTAGATGCCGGCCAGGATGAAAACCGTGCCGGTGACCATGCGGACCCAGTACTCGACCTGCGTCAGGTGGTGGAATGCCCGCCCGACGTGCTGCGCCGCGAAGGCGATCAGAAAAGCAAACACGATGACCGGCAGGGCCGTCCCCACGCCGAAGAGCGCCGGCAGGACCAGCAGCGAGTCGGACGACGCGGAAAGCGGGATCAGGCCGCCGAAGAACAGTCCGGCCGAGACGGGGCAGAACGACAGGGCGAAAAGGATGCCCAGCAGCAGGGCCCACCATGTGCCTCCCCGGCCGGCCCGCTGCTGAAGGCCCGCGCCGGCGAGGTTGAACGAGCCGGCAATGTTCAGCAGGCCCAGCAGGATCATCCCGACCAGAATCAACACCGGGCCGAGTATCTGGTTGAGATAGCGCTGGAGGAACCGCGCGATCTCGCCGCTGGCCAGCAGGCCGGCCATGATGACCACGCCCAGCGTCAGGTAGGAGGCGGTTCGGCCTATGGTGTACAGCAGGCCGGATAGCAGCACCGCCCTGGTGCTGCCGACCTTTCGGCCGATGAAGGAGATCGCGGCAATGTTGCTCGCCAGCGGGCAGGGGCTGATCGAGGTCAGGATGCCCAGCCACAGGGCCGAGGCGAAGGCGAACCAGGTCATGCGGCGGCCTCCCCGCGAAGTTGGCTGAGTTGGGACCGGATTGCACTTCGCACGTAGGCCAGAAACTCCTCCCGGCTGCGAGACTTCGTCCAGACCTCGTCGAGGCGCTCGAAGCCGGCTTCCTGACCGTCCTCGAACCTTGCCAGAACAACGGTACTGGAGGCGATGTTGTAGCGGCGCGCGAAATCGGCATCCTTCATGTAATCGACCGAACGGTATTCAATCACCCCGGCCTCCAACTGGTCGGCGAACTCCTTTTCCAGCAGTTCCTTGGTCAGGAACTCGATCTGGTTGCATTCCCAGCAACGGAACGTCATATGGGCAGAGTAGACGATCACCTTGTCGCCGTCGGCGCTCGCCTCCGTCGTGGCCTTGGTCTGTTCGCCGGCCGGGGAAAGCGACGGAGGGGCGGTCTGGCGTCCCAACGCAAAGCCGATGGTTACGAAGACAAAGGCCAGCAGAATCCGGCTCGTCCATTTTGTGAGCGTTGTCGTCATCCTACTTCACCCCGAGGTCCGCAACCTGTTCCTCGATTTTCTCCCGATCCATGTAACCCGTGTGCCGATGGACCTCCTTGCCGTCGGCATCGAAGAATACCAGCAGGGGTATGCCCTGCACGCCATAGCGGGAGGCGAGAATCTGGTCGTTGCGGACATGAACGAAGACGACGTTGAGGCTTCCTTCATATTCCTTGCGGAGGGCTTCGCGGATCGGCTCCATCATGTCACAGGGCACGCAGCCCTTGGCCCCGAAGTTGGCGAAGGTCGGCTTGCCGCTCGCGCGGGCCTTGTCCACGGGATTGTCCTTGGTCCGTTTCGCCTGCGCATCCACCCAGTCCGCGGAGACGGCTATCGTCGTTCGCCGCCCGAGGTTCCGGATGTGCTGATCCACCATCTCCTGCTGCTTCTGCTGGAGCAGGTATTGCCGAACCTGCTCCTTCACCTGCTCCAGTGTCGCCTGGCCCACCATGTCGCGATTCTTCTCGTAGAACTCCGCGACCTCCCGGTCGCTGACCTGGGCACCCTTGACCACTGTCTGGAAATGAGACTGAAGCAAGGCCTGCTCGTCACCGACGGGATTATCTCCCGCCGGTCGGGCCTCCTGCACAAGAAGCTTCTGCGTAGCCGTCTGCTCCAGGAGGAAAAAGGCGTTGTTGCGAAGCTGCTCGCGGAGTTCGGCGGGGGCCTCGGCGACCTCGGCGTCGATGTCTTTCTGCGCGATCAGAACGTCCCCGGCACGGAGCAATACATTGTCGGGAAGCTCGACGAGCTTGGCATGCCCAAGAACCCCCGAGGCCAGTTGGGGGTATTCCTGGTCCACCGTCGGGGCGTTCGCGTCCAC
>CAZNYC010000197.1:0-5396 GCA_964577175.1 uncultured Anaerolineales bacterium | reverse complement strand
CCCGTTTGGCGCTATCCATACAGGACCTCTCCCTGCTCGGCAATCCGATGCTCCAGGGAGGCCGCGACCGGGCGGAAGTACTCGTATTCCTCCTGCGTCTTCACGAGCACATCCAGCGGCACGCCGATGCCTCGGAGACACCGACGGGCTCGCCGGGCACGCTCGATGGGCCGCTCGGTGCTCTCTGGCACGATGACCAATAGGTCCAGGTCGCTGTCGGCATCCGGCTCGCCCCAGGCGTGCGACCCGAACAGGACGATGCGCTGCGGGTTGAACTCCGCCACCAGGCGGCGGACGGCCTCGTCCAGGATTTGGCGGTTTGCCGCCGGCATGGCCTTGCTTCCTTTGGCCGACGTACGGCCCGTGCATCACATCATCGCGGCGGGTGCGGAGACCCGCCGCGCACTTCCGGCAGCGCACTGGCGGGCAAGCCGCCAGTAGCATCCGGCGATCGCACGGCCGGGCAAGACCGGCCGTGGCACGCCTCGCGCACCGGCGCACAACCTGCACGCATGCCGCGGCACGCCGCGGGCTACTTCTCCTCGTCCTCGCCTTCCGGCGCGGGGATGACCTTCACGCCGATGCCCGCCACGTGGACCATGGCCTTGCCGGTCTGATCGCGGGTGGCGTTCTGGAAGGTGCGGACGCTGGTCACCTTCGTCTCGCCCACCTGGTCGATGACCATGCCGGGGGCGATGCCGGCGTCGGCGGCGGGGGAGGAGTCGCGGACCTCGCGGACGAACACGCCCTCGGCCTTCTCCGAGAGGCCGATCTGCTCGCGCAACTCATCGGTCAGCGGTTCCACCTTCATGCCGCGCCACTGCGGCGTCACGCGGAACCGGCTGGCCAGCATCTGGCCGGGCGACGGCCGGCGGGCGACCTCGACCTTCACCTCCCGCCGCTTGCCGTCGCGCAGCACCGTCAGGGCCACCTTCTCGCCGACCGGGGTGACCTGGACCATCTGGATGACGTCGTCCGGCCCCTGGACGGGTTGGCCGTTGACGGCCAGGATCACGTCGCTCTGCTCGAGTCCCGCCTTGGCACCGGGGCCGTCGGGCAGCGCCCGGACAACGTAGGCGCCCCGGCCGACCTCGGCGCCGGTCTCGGCGGCGGTCTCCTGGCCGATCTCGGTGATCTCGATGCCGATGAAACCGTAGACGACCTCCTCGCCTTTGCGCAGGCGGTCGATGATTCTGCGGGTGGCCCGGGTGATGGGGACGGCGAAGCCGACGCCCTCGCTGACGCCGGTCTGGCTGGAGATGACGGCGTTGACGCCGACGATGCGGCCGTCGAGGTCCACGAGCGGCCCGCCGGAGTTGCCCGGGTTGACGGCGGCGTCGGTCTGGATCAGGTTGCCGTAGTAGCGGTCGAGTTCCGCCCCGATGCCGGGAATGGCCCGGCCCGTGCCGCTCACGATCCCGAACGAGAGGCTGGCCTGGCCGTCGCGACCGAAACCGAACGGGCTCCCCAGGGCCAGGACGAACTGGCCGCGGCGGAGCGTGTCGGCGTCGCCCAGCCGGGCCGACGGCAGGCCGTCCGCGTCGACGCGGATGACCGCCAGGTCGCGCCGCGGGTCGGCGCCCACGACCTTGGCCTTGAACCGCCGGCGGTCGGCCAGGGTGACCTCGATCTCCGAGGCGTCGCGGACCACGTGCTCGCTCGTCAGGATGACGCCGTCGGAGGCGATGAGGACGCCGGACCCGTTGCCCTGCCAGCGGAACGGGCCGCCGGGGTCGGGGCGCATCCGGTCGAAGAACTCGCGGAGTTCGTCCGGCAGACCGTCGAGGTGTTCGGTGTCGGTGCCGCCCGGCTCGCGCGTGACGATGATGTTGACGACGGCGGGGGAGACCTTGTCGGCGGCGCGTTCGATGGCCCGCTCGACGGCGCGGGCGGCGTCGATTTCACCCGCCGGCACCGTCGCCGGCAGGCAGACGGCGGCGGCGAGCAGCAGGGTCCACAGTCTGGCACGCTTCATGGCACGGCTCCTTCGATGGCCGCGGCGTCCGGGTCGCGGCTCAATGGCTGGCGCATGAGCGCGGTCTCCACGAGCCGCGCTCCAAACGGGAGGTCATTCTGAGGCCCCGCTTGCGGGGCCGAAGAATCTCGCCGTGGTCGTGTTTGCAAGAACAGCGTCAAGGCGAGATTCTTCGTCGCCCTGACGGGCTCCTCAGAATGACAGCCACGGAAGTTGTTGGCGGGGGCGAAATACCCTCCGGGCCTTACTTGTTCTCGGCGGCCTCGGCTTCTTCGGTCTCGGGCGCTTCGGCTTCTTCGGTCTCGTCCGTCTCGGCCTCGGCGGCTTCGGCTTCCTGTTCGGCTCCGAGGATGCCCTTGGCCTCGAGGATGCGGGTGTGGATTTCCTGCCGCAGGTCCGGGTTCTGTTCGAGGAACTCGCGGGCGGCCTCGCGGCCCTGGCCGAGACGCACCTCGCCGTAGGAGAACCATGCCCCGCTCTTCTCGATGATGCCGATCTCGACGCCCAGGTCCAGCAGGTCGCCCTCGGCGCTGATGCCGCGGTCGAACAGGATGTCGAACTCCGCCCGCTGGAACGGCGGGGCCACCTTGTTCTTGACGACCTTGGCCCGGGTGCGGCTGCCGACCGACTGGTCGCCGGCCTTCAGCGTGGTGATGCGCCGCAGGTCGAGGCGGACGCTGGAGTAGAACTTCAGGGCCCGGCCGCCGGGCGTCGTCTCCGGGTTGCCGAACATCACGCCGATCTTCTCGCGAATCTGGTTCAGAAAGACGACGGCCGTCCGGCTCTTCGAGATGGAGCCGGAGAGTTTCCGCAGGGCCTGGCTCATGAGGCGGGCCTGGAGGCCGACGTGGGTGTCGCCCATCTCGCCCTCGATCTCGGCCTTGGGCACGAGGGCGGCCACGCTGTCGATGACGACGATGTCGACGGCGGAGGAACGGACGAGGAGGTCGCAGATTTCCATCGCCTGTTCGCCCGTGTCGGGCTGGCTCACGAGGAGCGACTCCAGGTCCACGCCGATGCGTTTGGCCCAGGCGGGGTCGAAGGCGTGCTCGGCGTCGATGAACGCCGCCACCCCGTCCATCCGCTGCACGTTGGCCACGACCGAGAGGGCCAGCGTCGTCTTGCCGGAGGCCTCCGGGCCGAAGAGTTCGGCCACCCGGCCGCGGGGCAGTCCCCGGCCGCCCAGGGCCAGGTCCAGGCTGATGCTGCCGGTCGGAATGCACGGGGCGTCGACGTGCAGGTCGCCGGTCAACTGCATGATCGCGCCCTTGCCGTACTGCTTCTCGATCTGCGACATGACGCGGTCGAGGTTCTGTCGGCGGACCTCGGTGTCCTCGGTGTACTCGACCGCCGTCTTGTCGGTCTGCGTGCTCTTTTTCTTCGCCATCGTCGAGGCTCCTTGCTGCGGGCCGCGGCGGCCGCAGTGGCCGTCCGGGCCCAGGTTCGGCCCCGTGCCGTGCACCATGGTAGCGTCTGGATGCCGAATCGCAAGGGCGAGCCGCCAATGCCGAATGCCAAATGCCAAAGGAGGCCTTCGGCCTGCAGCCGCCGGAGGCGGATCATTCGGCATTTGATCATTCGCCGCTTGGCCCCAGGGCCAAGCGAGCCAGTGGCGTATACGTCGGTCCCTCGCGGCCCAGGTCGCTCTGGAAGACGACCACCTCGTCGGCGTCGAAGGCGGGCCCCGTTTCCTCGGCCGCCTCCGCGACGGCGCGGCCGAGGGCGGCAAGGTCCCCGGGACCGCCGCCGTCACCCCGACGGCCGCGGCGTCCCCGTCGACCCTGGCGGACCCGGCCGAGCGTCAGGTGCGGATGGTATGCCCGGTGTTCCTGCTTCTCGGCAAACGGGGCGGCGGCCCGGGCGACCGCTTCCTGGAGGCCCATGAGGTCGCCCTCCTCCGCCTCGACGCCGACCCACAGGACCCGCGGCCGGCCGCCGGGTGGAAACCGGCCCGTCCCCGTCGCCCGGAGCGTCAGGGGCCCGAAACCGGCAACGGCCTCGCGGACGGCCTCGGCCAGGAGGTCCAACTCGTCGGCCGGCACGCTGCCGAGGAACGCCAGCGTCAGGTGGATGCGGTCGAGACGGGTCCACTTGACGTTCGCCCCCGCGGCCTTCAACCGCTCCTGGCACCGGCCGAGGTAGTCGCGGACCTCTTCCGGCAACTCGATGGCGATGAACGTGCGGACGGTGTTCACGAGGCACCTCCCTCCTGACGGCACAACAACAATGATCAACAAGGAATGTGCAATAATCAATGATCAATGGGGCGGCCAGCGGCGAAGGAACGACCGGGCGCGGCGGGTCTCCGTACCCGCCGCGCTCTCCTGCCAAAGGGGTTTGGAGCGCGGTGGGTGCGGAGGCCCACCGCGCTACAGGCGCGAGCGGCACGGCCGGGCAAGGCATGCCCCCTGCGAAGTCGAACGGGCCGGCCGTGACATGCCTCGACCCCGAACGGTGGCGCTCAGGCGCTGAGCGATTCGTCGTAGGCGGCGAGGCGCTGCTCGAGCTCCTCCGCCGTCAGGTCCGCCAGGCGCTGGACGCCGAAGTCCTCGATCGTGAAACTCGCCGTCACGGTGCCGTACTTCAGGGCGGCGGGCAGGTCCTCCAGGGTGATGTCGCGGTCGAGGCCGGCCAGGTACCCCATCATGCCGCCCGCGAACGAGTCGCCCGCCCCCGTCGGGTCGCGGACCTCGCCGTGGCGGAACGCCGGCAGCGACATCTTGAGGACCTCCGGGCCGGCCGTGTCGGCCGGTCCCGGCGCCCGGCCGGCGATGCGGGCGCCCTCGGACCCGAGTTTGACGATGATGACGTGCGGGCCCATCTCCAGGAGCCGGTCCTCGCACCTTTCGAGGTCCGTCTCGCCGGTCAGCATCTCGGCCTCTTCGTCGTTCAGGACGAGGCCGTCGATCTGCCGGAGCAGCGCCAGCAGTTCGTCGCGGGTCGTCTCGATCCAGAGGTTCATCGTGTCGGCGATCGTCAGGGCCGGCCGCTCCACCTGCTCCAGGACGGACATCTGCGTCACGGGGCTGCCGTTGGCGAGGAACACGAGGTCCGATTGCCGCCATGCCGCCGGGATGACCGGCCGGAAGTTGGCGAAGACGTTCAACTGGACGTCCTCGGTGACCCGTTCGTTCATGTTCTCCTTGTAGTAGCCGCGCCAGCGGAACGTCTTGCCGTGGTCGACGACCGTCAGGCCGTCGGTCTCGACGCGGCGCTCGCGGAGCAGGTCGTGGTGCTCGTCCGGGAAGTCCTCGCCCACGACGCCGACCAGCCGCACGGGCGCAAAGAGGGAGGCGGCGACGGAGAAGTAGACGGCCGAACCGCCCAGCAATTCCTCCACCTCGCCGTGCGGCGAGCGGATACTGTCCAGCGCAATGGACCCGACGACGAGCAGCGATCGGGGCACGATGCCCTCCTTTTC
>CAZNYC010000196.1:0-5492 GCA_964577175.1 uncultured Anaerolineales bacterium | reverse complement strand
CGTGGGGGGTCAGGTGGACTCCGGCGCCTCGTCGTCGCCGGCCGGGGCGTCGTCGTCGGACGATTCGGCCTCGCCCCCGGCGGCCTCGGATTCGGCTTCGGTCTCGGCGGCGTCCGCTTCGCCGACGGTCCCGGCCGCTTCTTCCTCGCCCTGGCCGGTGGCGCGGTCCAGGAGCGTCCGGATGACCTTGTCCTCCAGGATCTGGGCCCGCAGCGAATCCAGGCCGCCCGATTCCTCCATCTCCTCGCGCAGGTGGTCGGCCTTCCGGCCGTACTGGACCGCCATGAACCGGACGCGGGCGTCGACCTCGGCGTCGGTCACCTCGATGCCCTCCTGTTTGGCGATGGCGTCGAGAATGAACTGAAGCCGGAGGTCCCGCGCCGCCTCCTCGCCGGTGGCACCGGCGATCTCGTCCATGTGCGCTTCGAGTTCGTCGGCCGGCACGCCGCGGTACTGCATGCTCGTGAGGCGCCGCTGGAGCAGACGGTTGGCGTGGCGGGCCACGAGGTCCTCCGGCAGGTCGAAGGGGATCTGCTCCAGAAGCCAGGTGCGGACGGCCTCCTCGCGGGCCTCGCGGAAGTTCGCCTCGCTTTGCGCTTCCTGCCGCCGGCGGATCGTGGCCCGCAAGCCGTCCATGTCGTCCTGGCCGGTGGCCTCGAGGAGTTCCTCGTCGCTCGGCAGCCGCAGACGCTGCACCTCGTTGACCTTGACCGCCAGGTCGGCCTCCTGGCCGCGAACGTCCTCGTTGTCGGCCTCCTGGCCGATGGTGATGGTGGTTTCCTTCGTCTCGCCGGCCTTGGCGCCGGTCAGAAGGTCGGGCAGCTGGGGCAGGCGGATGCCCTCGACGGCCACCTCCCGCACGGGCAGGCGGACGTTCTGCCGGTCGAGGACCATCGTGTCGCCGGCCTGAATCGTCAGGTCCGCCACCACCAGGTCGCGTTCCTGGGCGCCCTCGTCCTCGCCGACGGGTTCCAGCGTGCCCTGCTGCTCGCGGAGGCGCTCCAGGGCCGCCTCGACGGTCTCGTCGGTCACCTCCGGCCGCTCGACCTCGTCGACGGGAATCTTCGTGTAATCGTCCGGCAGGTCGAACTCGGGGCGGACCTCCAGGTCCACCGAGAAGGTCATCGGCCCGTCGTCGGGCAGTTCGATCTTGTCGGGGTCGATGTCCGGCTCGCCGACGACGTCGAGCTGCTGTTCTTCCAGGACCTTCTCGAACGCCTCGGAAACGAGTTTGGCGCGGACTTCCTCGGTGACGGCGTCCTTGAAGCGGCGCTCGATGAGGCGGCGCGGGGCGTGGCCGGGGCGGAATCCCGGCACGAACGCCTCGTGCTCCAGTTCGGAGAACCGCTCGTCGAACTTGGCCTCGATCTCCTCCCGCGGGATGGTGATCGAGAGCCGCTTCTTGCAGGTGGCGATTGTCTCGACGTTCACGTCCATGCGTGCACCGCTCCTCGCTTCTCGTCCGGCGCGGCCGCCCTCGTCGGTCCGCCGTCTCCCGCCCCGTGGCGGAGTCCCATAAAAAAAGCGGGCTCCTGCGGACCCGTACCGCGGTCGTCGCCGAGCCGCTGTCGCAGCCATCCGAATGGAGCGGGCGATGGGATTTGAACCCACGACATCAACGTTGGCAACGTTGCGCTCTACCCCTGAGCTACGCCCGCTCGCTGCCCTGGCGAGGCCGGGACCACCCTTGCGGGCCCGCCGACCACCTCAGGCGTTCAAGTATACCCTTGCGGCAAGGGGATGCAACCCAAAATCCAGGCCGGCGGGGCCCGCCCGAACCCGCCCCGATGTCATCCCGAGCGAGTCCCGGCGCACCGGGACGAGCCGAGGGACCTCGCCGTGGTCGTGGGCGTCGTCGTGGCCGTTGCCTGTTGCCGAATGCCCATTGCCTGCTGCCTGCCGTTCAAGGCGAGATCTCTCCGCTCGCCGCCGGCCTCGCTCCCGCTCGGCCGGCGCCTCGGTCGAGATGACATCGCGAGAGCGTCATCACGGCTCGGCCTCCTTCGGCCCCAGGTACGCCGCCAGGATGCGCGCGAGGATCTGCTTGCCCCGCGTGTTGGCGTGGACGGCGTCGCGCTGGTACCACGCCCGCGGGCGCGGCGAGGCCGCCAGGTACGTCTCCCACGCCGCCCTGAGGTCCAGGTATTCCACCTTCTCCTCGGCGCACATGGCGCCGAGCCGCTCCGGCCAGCCGCGGAAGACCTCCGCCACCACCGCCGCCGGCAGGCCGGTGCGGGCCTGCATGTTCCCCTGCATCCACGCGGGCGACGCCACCGCCCCCGAGAGGACCCACACGTCGGCGTCGCCGGCGGCCCGTATCCAGCGGACGCAGTCGCGGACGGCCTCGGCGTCGCACCCGTGGCTGATGCCCGCGATCATCACCAGGTCCGGCCCGTGCCGCAGGGCGCAGGCGCGGAGGCGGTCGCCCTCGCGGTACCACTCGCACCCCGTCCCGCTGCGGACGCTCGTGACGACCTCCGGGGGCGCGCCCGGCCAGGCGCGGGCCACGAGCACCTCGAACAGGCTGTGCGAGAGGTCGTTGGCGATCGAGTCGCCCAGGACGACCACCCGCACCGTCTCGCCTGCGGCCAGCGCCGCCATCGTGCGAGGCAGGTACCGGTGCCGGTCGGCCGGCGGCTCCTGCGCCAGCGGCGGGAGAGTGGCGTAGACGGCGTCGGCCCAGGCCGCCACCTCCTCGGCATCGACGGGCGCGAGTCGGACGTCGTCGACGGCCACGGGGGCGCCGGCCGCCTCGAACCGCAGGTGCATGCGGGCCGCCTCGGCATGGGCGCGGAGGCAGACGGTCGTCTCGTCCCAGCGCGTCGGGGCATAGAGGCTGTCGTAGCACCCGGCCGCGACGGCCTCGCCGGCCGCGCCCTCGAAGACCGCCGCCCAGGCCCCTTCCTCGGACGCCGCGGAGCGGAACCGCAGGCGGTAGTACGCCAGCGGCTCGACGGGCACGGCGGGCGACTGCCAGTAGCCGCGGCCGATCCGCAGACACCGCGACCCGGCCGCCCCGCCGCCCGTCCACGCGCCGTCCGGGACGGTGCCGGGCGCGGCCCGGAGCCTCCACCCGGCCGCGACGGGGTCGGCCTCGAAGTCCGTCTCCAGGACCGGCGGCGGCTCGAACCAGCCGCAGCCTCCGACCGCGGCGGGGAGGACGAGGAGCAGGATGGCAAGCGCGCGGGGCATCGTGTCGCGAAACCTCTCCGGCGCAGGTGCCACGGATTGCTTGTCAATCCGTGCGTCTCGCGCGCCGGGTGGCACCCGGCACCCTCACCAGCATACCATCTGACCCTCCGGCCGCAAGGCACCTTGCCCGCGAGGCCGCCGGCCGCTAGAATCCCCGGACGAGGCAAAGACAAGACGCTGTCATTCTGAGCAGGCCGTATGGCCGACGGAGAATCTCGCCGTGGTCGTGGCCTTCTTGCCGTGTTTCACGGCGAGATCCTTCGCTCCGCTCAGGATGACATCACGGTGTAACGGGGGGCGACGCGATGGCCGGCCTGTTCGACTTCCTCCGGCGCGGCGCCGGCGACGGTCCCGAGACCGCCCGCCAGCGGACCGGCCGCCGCGGCGAACGGGCCGCCGAACGGTATCTGAAGCGGCACGGGTACCGCATCCTCGCCCGCAACGTCACCTGCCGGCAGGGCGAGGTGGACCTGGTGGCCCGCGAGAAGGCCGGCGGCACGGTCTGTTTCGTCGAGGTCCGCAGCCGCCGCCTCGCCGAGAACGAGGACGCGGTGGTCGAGCCCGAGGCGACGGTCACCCGGCGCAAGCGCCGCCGCGTGGCCTCGGCCGCCAAGACGTTTCTGGCCCAGCGCCGGGCCGGCGGCGAGGCCGTCCGCTTCGACGTCATCGCCGTCCGCTTCCCCGCCGACGGCCGGGGCCGGCCGGACGTGCGGCACTATCCGGGGGCGTTCGACCACCAGGGCAAACTGCTTTGAAAGGCTGTCACTGGTCATTCGTCATTTGGTCCTTTGGTTCTGACTTTGGACTTTGGACTGCCGTTCTGACTTTGGACTGCTTTTATGCCCTCCCCCGCCATCGACAGCCACGCCCATCTGACCGACGCCCGCCTCGCGGACGACCTGGCGGCCGTCCTGGACCGCGCCCGCGCCGCGGCGCTCGATGCCGTCATCACCGTCGGCGCGGAGCCGGGCGAGGCGGGGCGGGTGGCGGAACTGGCCCGCCGCGAGCCCATGCTCCATGCCGCCGTCGGGTTCCATCCGCACGTGGCCGCCCGGATCAAGGCCGTCGACTGGCCCGTGCTGGAGGAGGTGTCCGGGCGGCCGGAGGTCGTCGCCCTGGGCGAGTTCGGCCTGGATTACCATTACGAGCACTCGCCCCGCCCGGCCCAGCGGCAGGTCTTCGCGGCGGGCGTTCGCCTGGCCGCCGAGCGGAACCTGCCCCTCGTGATCCATTCCCGCGAGGCCGACGCCGACACCCTCTCGGTCCTCGACGCCGCCGACCGTCTGCCGCGCGGCGTGTTCCACTGCTTTACGGGGACGCCCGAGTTCGCCGCCGAGGCGCTCGCCCGCGGGTTCCACGTCTCCTTCAGCGGCATCGCCACGTTCCCGAAGTCCGAGACCGTCCGCGACGCCGCCCGCCGCGTGCCCCTGGAACGCCTGCTCGTCGAGACCGACGCCCCGTACTGCGCCCCCGTGCCGATGCGCGGCAAGACGAACGAGCCGGCATTCGTCGTGCACGTCATCCGGTGCCTGGCCGAGGTGCGGGGCCTGTCGGAGAACGACGTGCGTCGGATCACGCGGCGAAACGCCTCCCGCCTGTTCGGCCTGCCTCTCGCCGAGGGCGACCGCACCGTCGTCTACCCCATCCGCCGCAGCCTGTACGTCAACCTGACGAACCGGTGCACGAGCGCGTGCACCTTCTGCCCCCGGGCCGCCGACGAACCGGACCTCGTCGTCAAGGGACACGATTTGCGCCTCGAGCGCGAGCCGGAGGTCCACGAGATCGTCGAGGCCCTGGAGGCCGCCCGGCCCGAGAACTACACCGAGGTCGTCTTCTGCGGCTTCGGGGAGCCGACGCTGCGGCTGGACGTCCTGAAGCGCGTGGCCCGCGAGGTCAAACGCCGGTGGGGCCTCGCGGTGCGGCTCGATACGAACGGGCACGGCTCCGCGGTCGCGGGGCGCGACATCACCGGCGACCTGGCGGGCCTGGTGGATACGGTCAGCGTCAGCCTGAACGCCGCCGACGCCGCCACGTACGCGCGGCTGTGCGCCCCGACGATTCCGAACGCGTTCGAGGCGACGTGCGACTTCATTCGGGCATGCAAGGGGAAGATTCCGGAGGTCCGCGCCACGGCCGTCGCCGTCCCCGGCCTGGACCTGGCGCCCGTGCGGCGGCTGGCGGAGCAGGACCTGGGCGTCCCGTTCGGCGTGCGGGAGTATAACGCGGTGGGGTAGACACCCGGTGCCACGGATTGCTTGCCAATCCGTGCGCCTGACATCGCCGGTGCCACGGATTGCTTG
>CAZNYC010000195.1:0-5610 GCA_964577175.1 uncultured Anaerolineales bacterium | reverse complement strand
TGGGCGGTGCCGCCGGCGGCAGGTCCCGCTCGAAGGGTTCGGAGAAATCTCCAAACCCTTCCGTGGACACCAGGGCGGCAATCGCCAAGGTCGCGGGCATTTCGGGCAACACCATCGCGAAGGCGGAATACCTCCGCGAGCGGGCCGATGAGGCGACGCAGGAGAAACTGCGCCGCGGCGAAACGACGGTCAACCGCGAATACCGGGAACTCAAGAAGGCCGAGGCCAGGAAGGCCCGGGTTGCCCGGAAAGCGGCGGCCGCAGCAGCCAAGCCGCCGGACGAGGACCTCTGCCGCCTCATCTGCGCGGATATCGCCGCCGGGGTCGAGCACGTGGACGCGGCGTCGGTGGACTGGGTCATCACCGACCCGCCGTACGGCAAACAGCATCTCGACCTGTACGACCGCCTGGCCGAACTGGCGGCCCATGCCCTGAAGCCCGGCGGGTCGCTTGTCGCCATGGTGGGGCAGTCGTATGTGCCGGACATCATGGCCCGCCTCGCTTCGACGCTCGAGTACCACTGGACCCTCGCCTACCTGACCCCCGGGGGCCAGGCGGCCCAGCTGTGGGGCCGGCGCGTCAACACCTTCTGGAAACCGCTCCTCTGGTACGTCAAGGGCCGGTACGAGGGTGACTGGATCGGCGACGTCTGCCGGAGCGGCGCCAACGATAAGGAGCACCATCACTGGGGCCAGTCCGAGAGCGGGATGGCCGACATCCTGGAGCGGTTCACCGACCCCGGCCAGACCCTACTCGACCCGTTCCTGGGCGCCGGGACGACCGGCGTCGTGGCGGTCCGTATGGGCAGGCAGTTCATCGGCATGGACGTCGACCCGTCGTCCGTCGCGAAGGCCGAGACCCGCATTCGCACCTGCATGGAGAAACCGGAATGAGCGACGTGAGTGAAGAACGCACCGGCTGGCGCGACGAGCGGATCAGCCGTCGCCATCGCGAGTGGGGGCTCAACTGTCCCGCGGTCGACATCGATTTCCTGATGGTCGAGTACGACAAGGCCAAGGCGGTGGGGGTCGTCGAGTACAAGCACGAGGACGCCCTCCCGCTCCGGCTCGCCCATCCCAATGTCCAGGCCATCAGAGACCTGGCGGACCGGGCCGTCGTGCCGGCGATGATCGTCCGGTACGCCAACGATTTCTCGTGGTGGTATCCGACCCCGGTCAACGACCTCGCGAAGCAACTCTGCCCCGAACCGCGGAGCATGAGCGAGGAGGAATGGATACGGCTGGTCTACCGGTGTCGCGGCCGCGATCTGCCCGAGGCGCTGTGCACCCGTGCTTGAAGGGGCCGCTCATGGACACAACCGATGCCGCCACCGCCATCGCGGAGGTGTGCGATGAGGTGAAGGCCCTTCTGCTCGAGAAGAACCGTTCGTACGGCAACGCAGCGCTCGACCCCGTGCGCATCTTCGCGCGGGCCGGCCCCGTCGAGCAACTGAACGTCCGCATCGACGACAAACTCTCCCGTATCGCCCGGGGTTCGGAATACGCCGGCGACGACACGGAACTGGATCTTCTGGGCTACCTCGTCCTCAGGCGGGTAGCGAGACAAGGAACGAAAGGATAAGTGCTCAATGGTACGTCTGACACCGCCGTTCAAACACAGTCCCGGTGCACCCCTGACGCTCGACGGATGGCCGAGCGAAATCGAGGCGGAGGAGTTTCTGGAGCAGTTCATCGCCGCAACGGGCCTGTTCGAGGTCTATCGCCAGCACAACGGCAGGCCCGTTGTTCAGCGACACTTCCAGTATCCCAAAGCGGTCCGGGCAGACCTGCTCCTGGTGCCGACCTCGCGGCTGATCCACGCGGGATGGTCGGGCGGGGCGATTGTGATCGAGGTCAAGCGGTCGGGCGTGAAGACGGGGCCCGGTTACAGCCAGCTGCTCGATTACCTCAACTCGGTATGGCCCGTCGAGGGCGGTATCGGCGTGATGCCCGCCTTCGGCTTCCAGTTCCCGGTGGAGAACCAGGGCGGCCCGATCGCAAGCATCATGGCGCAGCAGCACATCGGCACCGCCTACATCGATTTCCAGGGTCGTCTGCTCATGCAATGCGGCGAAAGCCGCGTACTGACCCTGTGCCAGAACGGCGACTTCCGGATCGGGACCACGAACATCGGCCGTAGACTCGGAGCACGCTAGGTGAACCGGTTCATCACAGAACTCTTCGGCGACGCGCTCTCGGCCGAGCGCCGGCTGGCGGTCTTCAGCGTGCCGGGCCAGCAGACGCGTTTCTTCGCCGGCGCCGCCGAGGTCGAGGCCTACGCCAGGGAGCAGTCCGCGGCGCGCAACGTCTACTACGGCGTCGGTCTCATCCGCGGCAACCCGTCCGGACGGGGCAAGGCCAGGGACGTGGCCGCCATCGGCGCCCTGTGGGCCGACATCGACCTCCTCGGCCCCGGCCGCGAGACGAAGGCCCTGCCGGCAACGGTCGACGACGCCCGGCGCATCTTCCAGCGTCTGCCGCACGCGCCGTCCGTCCTCGTCGACAGCGGCCACGGCCTCCACGCCTACTGGCTCCTCAAGGAACCGTGGGTCTTCGACACGGATGCAGAGCGCGAGCAGGCGGCGCGGCTCGCCAAGGGTTGGCACGGCACCGTCTGCGCCGCGGCCGAGTCCCTGGGCTGGCACCTTGAGAACCTCGGCGACCTGGCCCGCGTGCTGCGCCTACCCGGCACCCTGAACCACAAAGGCGACCCGCCGGCCGAGGTCCACGTTCTCGAATCGCATCCCGACCGGCGCTACAACCCGGACGATTTTGAGCCGTATCTCGTCGAACCCGACGACAAGGCGCTGCCCGCCGCCGGCGAAAACCTCGTCCTGCGCGCTGGCGCCGAGCCGCCGGCCGCCAAGATGGCCGAGGCCGTCGCGACGTGTCCGAAGTTCCGCCAGACGTGGAACCACGAGCGGCCCGACCTCGCGGACCAGTCCCAGAGCGGATTCGACCTGGCCCTTGCGTCCATCGCGGCGAGCCTCGGCTGGACGGACCAGGAAACGGCCGACCTCCTCATCGCCGCCCGGCGGCATACGGGCGAGAAGCCCGAGAAGGCGCTGCGCCCCGACTACGTCCGCCGCACCCTGGCTCTGGCCCGTACCAGCGCCGACGCGCTCGGGCGTGAAGGGCCGGACGTCGATCTGTCGGCCTTGTTGGAGGCCCAGCCGACACGCGAACCGCCGGTCCAGGGCCCGGTCTCCTCGGAAGCGTCCCTGGCCGTCCAGCCGCTCGGCGATCTCATCGAGACGTCCGAGGGCATGAACCCGCCCATCGTCCATGGTCTTCTTCGCGAGGGCGAGACGATGAACCTCATCGCCTCGCCGAAGGTGGGCAAATCCTGGTTCGTCTCCCGGCTGGCCATCTCGGTCGCGTCCGGACTCGACTGGCTTGGCCTCGAAGCCGAATTCGGCCGCGTGCTGCACATCGACAACGAACTGCATGCCAACACGAACGCCTACCGGTACCAGGTCATCAGTCGGGCCATGGGCATGCCGCACCACCTCTACAGCGCGAACATCGACATGGTGAGTCTGCGGGGCCGGCTGCGCGACCTTCATGCCCTCGGGCGCTTCTTCGAGGGCCTGGAGCCCGGCCAGTACAAACTCATCATCATCGACGCCTTCTATCGGACACTGCCGGCAGGCACGGACGAGAACGATAACGGGGCCATGGCGAATCTCTACAACCTCGTCGATTTCCACGCAGGCCGGCTCGGCTGTGCCTTCGTGCTCGTCCACCACGCCAGCAAAGGCAACCAGTCTGGCAAGGCCGTCACGGACGTGGGCGCGGGCGCCGGGAGCCAGTCGCGGGCGGCCGATGCCCACCTCATCCTGAGGCCCCACGAAGAAGACGAGATCATCGTGCTGGAGTCGGCGGCGCGGAGCTGGCCGCCCCTGAAGCCCCGTGCCCTTCGCTGGCAATGGCCCCTCTTCGTGCCCGTCGAAGGCGTCGATACCTCGGCCCTGCGGGGCCTGAAGAAACCCCGCACCAAGGCGCCGCAGGTTCGGCTCGATGCGTTCGTCGAGACGTGCGTGGCCGCGAGCGACCCGTGTTCCAAGGAATCCGTCCGGTACGAGGCGACCGAGCAGCACGGTCTCTCCCAGCGGCACGCGGAGGACCTGCTCAGCCTGGCCATCGAACGCGGGATGGTCGCCAAGATCCGCTGCGGGGCCTACGTGCGGTACGTGAAGAACCGGCCCGGCGCGACGGGCGATAAGGGGCTGTGGACAGCCGCGATTCTCGCGCACCACCCGACCCTCGGCACGAAACAGGTCGCCGACCGGGTGGGCGTCAGCCCGCGATACGTGCGCCAGGTGCGTCAAGAGATCGGCATGCCTGTGGCGGAACCAGGGGCGGAACTGCCCGAAACCAGTTCCGCTTCAGTTCCGCCCTCAGTTCCGGACGCAGAGGGACTGTAAGCCATTGTACATCAAGCAGTTACAGCGCCGAGGTGGGCGGAAGTGCAGGGGCGGAACTGAGACGCGTCCCAGTCTCTGCGCGGGTTCCACCCCCTGCAGCGAGCGTAAGGTGTTGTCAATGGGGCAGTTACGCAAACACCAGGGCGGAACTGGAGGCGGAACTGCGCGCACCTACCCCCTACGGGGGTAGTACGGGGGCGTCTACAACGCCCCCCGTACACCCCAAGACGTAGGGGGCATGAGTCGACCGAGTCCAGGTACGAAAGGAGCAGAAATGGAAGGGATTGTGATCGAAGCCGACCAGTTGAGCGAGTGGTTGCGGACCTCGTTCCGGGACGAGGACGGCACCGTCTACCTGCCGTGTGCCGCGTTCGGGAACGAACAGGAGGCGCTGCTGTGTCTCGGGTACGACGGCGTCCGAATGGTCGTGGACGAAGGGCACGTCTACGCCCCGTCCGAGTGGCTCGCCCGCGAGCACCCGCAGCACGCCGAGGCCATTCGGTTCATGGCCGACCGGGTGCGGACGGCCCAGGTGCAGCCGGAGGCCCAGCAAGCTCTGGCATAGGGACATGCGAATAGGTACTTCCGGGCGATGACCTTTTCCGAGGGCCGCGGGAACAGTCGCGGTCCTAGACAGAGTTGCTTTTGCTTGTCCGGTTTTTTCGGTGAACCCATGACGCAGCACGGAGGAACGAACGTGACCACGAAGACCTACGACGTAGAGCTCCGCGGGATCGACGACATCCGCCCCTACGAGCGGAACCCGCGCATCAACGACCAGGCGGTCGACGCCGTGGCCCGGAGCCTGGAGGAATTCGGCTTCCGCCAGCCCATCGTCGTCGATGCCGAGGGCGTCATCGTCTGCGGACACACGCGGTGGAAGGCCGCCCGCAAACTCGGCCTCGAGCACGTGCCCGTCCACGTGGCGAAGGACCTCAGCCCGGAGCAGGCCCGCGCCTACCGCATCGCGGACAACCAGACGGGCACGCTGGCGGAGTGGGATTTCGAGATCCTGCCCATCGAACTCGCCGAACTCCGCGAGGGCGGGTTCGACATGGACCTCCTGGCGTTCGACGAGGAGGAACTCGCCCGGCTCATCACCGAGGGCGCCGGCGTCAAGGAAGGCGAAACGGACCCGGACGACGTGCCCGAGCCGCCGGATGAGGCGACCACCCGGCCCGGCG
>CAZNYC010000194.1:0-5615 GCA_964577175.1 uncultured Anaerolineales bacterium | reverse complement strand
CCAGAGCCGGCCGTCGGCGTCCAGGCACATGGGGCCGGGGCGGGCGAACGCCAGGTGCCGCTTCGGCTTCAACGATTTGCAATCGAAGACCTCGATGCGATCGGCCGGGCGGTTGCCGACGAACACCTCCTGCGCATCCGCCGCCAGGCCGCGGACGGTCTCGTGTCCCTTCTCTTCGTCGGACACCTTGACGAACCTCCGCCCGGACGTCAGGTCCACGTCCAGCCGATGAAAGCCGTTCCTGTGGGAGGCGAAGACGTACGTGCCGTTGCTCGTGATGGCGATGCCGGCGGTCGCCGTCTTGCTTCCCGGCCCGACGTTCCTGCCGTCCTTGTACGCCGCCAGACAGTGCCCCTGTTCCTCGAAGAAACTCGTGGTATAGCACGTCCCGTCGGGGGCCGTGAACAGGCCGGTCATGTTGAAACTGACCGTGTCCTCAACGGGCCCCGGCAGCGTGTTGCCGACCCACGAGGTCCGGTACGCGAGGCGGGGGCGCGAGAGGCGGATCCCGTCGAATGTGGCGCGCGTCGGGGAATCGGCGTCGCCGCCGAACAGCGCCAGGCCCACGTAGACGCGGCCGTCGGTCCGGAGCGTGCGCCCGCCGGGCCGGTGGCGGTACCGCCTGCCGTCGTGCGAGGCGTACACGCCGACGTTCCGGCCGACCCGCACGATGCGCAACCAGTAGGGCCGCTCGCGCGACGGGCCGCCCTCCTCGTCCGGGCGCTTGCGATACGTGATGCTCGACCGGAGCGACGCCTCGTCCAGCCCCTCGGCGAGGCGCACGCCTGCACCCCCGCCCCGCTTGCCGCCGACGTCCATTCCCACGAGCCGCACGTCCAACTGGAAGTCGTCCGCGATGGGGACGTAACAGAAACACCCTGCCGCGCCGGCCAGCGTGACCTTGCCCGAGGCGGGATCGCCCTCCATCCGGTTCACGTCGGGCGCGCGGTCGGGCGTGTACAGTTGCCACGTCCCGTCCGGCGTCTCGGCGGTTGCGCCGTCCGCCGGCGCCGCCGCGACCGTCGCCGCGGATATCGCCGCTGTCATCATCAGAACTGCATACCTCATCGTCAGTGTCCCTCAAAGGCTTCCTGTTCGATCGTGACACGCACCAGCCATCGCCGCTCGACGTCACGATGACGCGGCCGGCGCGACCGCGCTCTTGCGGCGCGGCCCCGTCGCTTTACGTCCGGATGCCGAACATGCCAACGATATCATAACGGCTGTCGCAAGCACAGGGACAAGCCGCTGCCTGCACCGTGCCCGCCGGTTCACGAAACCGTGCGGCACTGCGGTCTCTTACTCGAGCCAGGCCAGGTTGAACCGCGCCAGATACAGCCCGCCCGCGCGGGCCGCCTCGTAGAGCACCAGGATGGTCCCGTTGGGGAGAACGGCCACGTCGGAGTAGCCGCCGTGGCCGGTGATGCGCCGCGTGCGGGTCCACGAGCGCCCGCCGTCGCGGCTGAGGTAGGCCGTGAGGTCGGTCCGGTCGGCGCGGGCCGGGTACGTCAGCAGGAGGACGCGTCCGTCCGCACCGGGCGGCGTGAAGCCGACCAGTCCGGCGTTGCAGCCGTGGGCGGGGAGGTCGTCCACGGTACCCTCCTCGCAGAACGTGGCCCCGCCGTCGCGGCTGCGGGAGAAGAAACGGTGCCGCGGTTCGTCATCCCGGCCGCGGTTGCGGTAACTGACGTACACCTCGCCGCCGGCGGCCTCGCACAAGGCGACTTCCCCGTTGACGGCCCCCTTGCCGGCCAGGCCCGCACCGCCCACGTGCCAGGTCTTGCCGCCGTCGTCGCTGTAAATGACGCCGCCCTTGGCCCGTCCTTCGTAGACGCCCTTCTTGAAGACGCGCGCCCCCACGACCAGCCTGCCGGCGTGCGGGCCGGCCGAGAGTTGCATCCCGTGATTGTTGTTGTAGGCGGCGCCGCCGCGCCAGCCGTCCGGATTGGGCGCGGGGACGTGATGGGTCGGCTCCGGCCACGTCTTGCCGTCGTCGGTGCTTCGGACCGAGTCGAACCCGCCGCCGGCGGGAATCCACTGCTGCGGGAACCACGTCGGGCCGGCGGCGCGGGGAAACGCGATGAACAGCGCCAGCACCGTGCCGCAGCGGCGGTCCTCGACCAGGTTCCCGTTGAAACAGCACCAGCCGTCGCGCTCGAACAGGACCTGCTCGTCGGACCAGGTTCGCCCGCCGTCCGTGCTGCGGCGGAGCACCAGGGTGGACGGGGCCCAGTCGCCGCGGTGGCCCGTGCGCTTCTGGCACGCGGCCAGCACGGTGCCGTCCTTCGTTACCAGCAGGCTCGGCAGACGGTAGAAGACGCCCTCGCCGCTGACGAAGACCGGTCGGTCCTTCTCGTGCAGCGCCGCGGCAGCGGTCGGCGTGTCGCCCGCGGCTGCACGTGCCAGGGAGACCGCGACATGCGCCTCGGCTGAAACGCCCCCCTCCCCGGCGTCCAGCGCACCGGCGAAACCCCAGACCGCCATGACCGCAACCCACCTGAACCACCTCATTCACCTCTCCTTGTCGGGTTCCTGAAGGCAGGCCCGACACCTGCCGCGGCGCCGTTACATCCGGCGGTCCTGCACGAAATCCCGGAAATGCCCGTCGCCTCGCAGGGGCCCTTTCGTCAGCGGCAGGACGAAACGGAGCGCGATGTCCGCCAGCGGGACGCCGGGTTCCGGGCCCAGGACCGCCGGCGGCGCGGGCCATGCCAGTGCCAGGCGGTCGATGCTTGCCGCGAGTCCGTCGCCGCTGCCCAGGTGAACGACCAGGCCGCCGCGGACGCCGGTCGCCTCGAGGATGGCCTCGGCCTCCGCCTTGGGGTTCGTCTTGGCCAGGGCTTCGGCAGGCGCACCCGCCTGAAGGAGGGCAAAAAGCAAAACGAGTGCAACCCACGCCCACGTCCGTACGGGCATGGCAAATCGAAACGAGCGGGAAGTCCCATGATACATGGGTTCTTCTTTCAAAGGGTGCGGGATTGCACATGCGTACCTTGCCGCAACGTGCAGCCTCTGGTACCTGTTTATTGAGCGAAGCAAAAGTAATGTCCTCGCCGCGCCAGGCTGTCATTCTGAGGCTCCGCTTGCGGAGCCGAAGAATCTCGCCGCGGGAGCAGCATCGAGGCGAGATTCTTCGTCGCGGCTTCGCCGCGCCTCAGAATGACAACCCCGGACGTTACTTTTACCTGGGTCAATAGTACGACAACGCTAACTCATGCGCGGCGGGTCTCCGTACCCGCCGCGCAGAATGCCGATTTGGCGTTGGAGGGTTAACGGCCCCGGCATCACGCGACACCGAGAAGATCCTACAGTACCTGTATCGTCCGAGATTTCGCGGATGACTTTCAGCCCACGACCGCCGCAGGCCTTTTCGGCAATGCTATCCCGATCATGAAGGTCATCAACCCGCACTTCTCAGATGAACACGCAGTTTTGCGCTGGCGCGCCCGGGTTTGGCCGTGTAGAATGCGGTGGTTCAGAGATGCTACCCGCAATCAAAGGAGATCGCAATGGGTGAAGCGTTGCGGGTGGGTTTCGACAAATCGCTGAAGATGGAATTCCATAGGGCGAAGGTCACCACGATTGCCGGCCTTCTGCCCTATCGCGAACTGGACGAGGTGCCGGGGTTGGCCGAGGTGGCGATTCCGCGCCGGCTGTTCGCGGCGATTCTCGAACGCATTCCGCGGCTCCGGCCGTCGCAAACGGCGCCGGGCTGACGGCCACGTCCGGCGAAACAGGGGAGGACGCCCGTCTGAGGCAGGCGGGCTGCCCCGACACGCCCCGGTCGCCCAACGGAAGGTCGTTTCGGAGGGGATCCCGGTTTGAAAGGAGGGAGACGCCCTCTCGTCCGAGCCCAAAAAGGCTTGCCGACGTTCGAAGGCGGAATAGAATCGCCAGAAAGGCCCACAGCGGTCGTGGGCCGAAAGTCATCCGGAAATATCGGTTTACAGAAGGAGGCAATCTGGTGACGCGGTCTCACTTGCGACTTGGAATGCTCCTGGCAGCGTCGGTGCTCGCTCTCGGCCTGACCGTGGAAGCCAGCACCCAGCACTATATCGGCAAGGTGGTTTCCGGCCAAGGGGCCGACGCCAAGGTGGTCTCGACGCAGATCTCGTATATTTCCGCCCATCCCCCGATCGGGGAGCCGGAGATGTATGCCCCTGAGGAGGCCCGGATCTTCATGGTCGACGGGTGGTACTGCGGCCGGGAAACGTTCCTTGCCGCCGTCCAGCCCGGCCGGCGCCTGCACCTGCGGAACAACCGGCACCAGCCGATCATCTACGGGCTGTACTCGAGCAAACCCTTTGCGGCCGAGGGGATCATCATCGACGCCGACCCGGACGCCCGGAAGGTCACCGTGCGGCACATGGTGGACAAGGACCAGCGAAAGACCACGAAGCAGACCTATACGCTGCCGCCCGACGGGGTGCTGCGGTACGAGGGCAAGGAAGCCACGCCGGCCGAGGCGCTCGAGGAAGGCCGCCACGTCCGTGCCCATCCGGCCCGGAATCAGACAATCCTGGCGATCACACCCGAAGCCCGGCTGGAGACCGTCGCCGAGCGGAAGAAGGCGTGGACGAACCTTAAGGAGTTCACCTGGGCGAACGAGGGGTATTTCGCCGGCTATTACCACAAGTGGTTGTTCTTCACCGGCGAGCCGTTCCGCGACGGTGTCGGCGGGGATAAGTTCGTGAATACCTGCCAGCCCGGCGCCGAGATCAGCGACAGCCTGTTCACCACCAAGTGCCTCGTCAACGGCAACTTCGTCACGACGCGGGCCGCCTTTCGCCCCGGCGGCCGGGCGCTGTTCGTGCCGGACCCCATCCACAGCCGCCACCGCGCCTCCCACGTGATCCTGCATCCGACCGACAACGGTTCCGTCGAGGGACGCGTCAAGAGCGTCGACGGGGACAGGCTTCGACTGCTCGTCGCGCGTTGCCCGACCGGCCGGGCCCGGGACCTAGAGCGAACGACCCTGACGATCCGTCTGGCCGACGATGCGGTCTACCACTTGAACGGCAGGCCGGGGGCCGGCCGGGCCGAGGCCCTGGCCAAGGGCAACACCGTCCGCGTGCTGCCGGCCTGGAGCGGCGCGATGCTGGTCCGCGACCTCGACGCCGAGAGGGCCAAGGTCTCCGGCTACGGCGTGATGAACAACGTCACGGCCACAGTGGAGAAACCGGTCACCAAGGAGAGCCCGGCACAATTCCACCTCCGTTTCGGGCACGTGCTGATGTCCCCGCTCTCCCCGGCCCAGTACGTGGACGCGACGTTCACCTGGAAGGACGGCAAGGTCCACGACCTGAAACTCTTCAACGACCGGTTCCCCGGGACGTGGCAGACGAAGGACGCAACGCTCACGTTCCGCTTCGACGGCGAGAAACTCTCCGGCCGGCTGCAGGCCAACGTCTTCGGCGGCACCGTCACCAATCACGGCCGGGACGGCGTGTACCGATTCACCTTCGAGGGACGCGTCCGCACCAACGTGGTCAGCGCGCGGATCGAGAAGATCACGGTCGACGGAACCGAGGCCTCGCAGATCGATGCCCAGCACGTCGGCGCGCTGGACCGGCACCTGGGCGGAACCGTCCACGTCGGACCGGCCGAGGGCACGA
>CAZNYC010000193.1:0-5642 GCA_964577175.1 uncultured Anaerolineales bacterium | reverse complement strand
CGCAGGTTGCCTGCGGTAACCCGGAGCAAACGCTTCTTGTCGGCGACCGTCCCGCTCACGAACCCACGGCTCCTTTCGAACGTGCTCGGCCCGTAGCTCCTGTTTGACGCATTTTAGCCTCGGCCCAAGGAGAATCAAGCACGAGGCCCTCTCGCCGTTCTCGCGTGGATGCTCACCTTCATGGTCTTTGTCCGGCGTTGCCCTTTGCCGCCCTGGCCCTGGGCGCCGCGGGAGGCGGCGTCGGTTACGGCGACAAGGACGAGCCCACCCACCACGATGAGGAAGGCTTCAGCGGCTGGAACCAGTGGGAGGACAACGACATCCCCGACGACGCGTTCGCCGGCTGGGCGAACCCCATCCCCGCCGGGCGCCACGCCTACGTCCTGGGGCAGTGTTACTCCGGGGGCGTTCTGGAGGAACTCGACATCTGGCCGGGCAGTAATCGGTTCGGGTGCGCCTCGGCCACCCACCAGGAACCCGCCCAGAGCGGCGAGGGATTCGAGGGCTTCAACGACGCCTGGTGCGACGCCGTCGAGGAAGAGGACGCCGTCAACACGCACACCCTGTACCAACTGGCATACGAGGATACGGACCGTGCTACCGACGGCGAGGGCCCCGACGCGCCGTACTCGTTTAACGTCCAGCACCCGTGGAAGATCGGCGACGACCTCTTCCTGCCGGTCTGCGTGTGGGAAGGCGCGGGCGCGGGGGGGTCGGGCCACGCCCTGGAGGACCCCTCGAACTGGTCCTACGCCGCCGGCTACGGGCGCAGCGCGCGGGTGGAACTCACCTCCGGCGCGGTCATCGACGTGGATGACCCGATGACCATGGCCGGCTACCTGACGCTGAACTGGGACCCCTCGATCGGAACCGGCGGCATGGTGCGGGTCAATGCCGGCGCCGAGTTGTACTGCCAGAGCCTCGACCTCGGCAAGGGTGACGAGGACATGTTTGAGCACGCCGGCTTCGGGTACCTTGTCCAAATGGGCGGGTACGTGACGGTCGACAATACGTTGGTGCTCGGCCGGTTCTACGACGACACGGGCCGGCTGGACCTCCTCAGCGGGCGCCTCGACGTGTACGGCGGCGTGCTGGTCGTCGGCGACGAGGGCGTCGGCACCTTCAACCACGCCGGGGGCGAGGTCCGCCTCAACACCAACAATGTCCCGCTGTACATCGGCCGCGGGGAATATGGCCGGGGCACGTACAGCCTGGACGCCGACCTCCTGTCGGCCTTCGTGTTCGTCGGGTTCGAAGGCACCGGCACGCTGGAGCAGACGGGCGGCGTCCACGCCGCCTCCGGAGACATCCGCGTTGGAACCCATGACGGGTCCTCGGGCACGTACACCATGACGGGGGGCACGTTGTCGGCCCAGGCCTTCACGGTGGGGGCGGCAGAGGGATCCGAGGGAACCTGCACGTTCGCCGGCACGTCGGTCGACGTCACCGGCCTTGTCGTGGGGAACGCCGGAACCGGCACCGTGACGATCGGCGCCGGCCAGGTCTTCGCCGGGACCGTCGAGGTGGGGTCCGGCACATCCGAGCCGGGCGGCACCGGGACGCTGACGATATCAGGCGGCGAACTGATCGTCTCCGACCGCATCGACGTGGGCTACTGGGGCGACGGCACCGTCACCCAGACGGGCGGAGACGTCTCGGCCGACAGCATGGTCGTCGGCAAGTTGGGCGGCTCGGCCCAAGTGGCCGAGTACTCCCAGACCGGCGGCACGAACACCCTGGCGACCGACCTCTGGGTCGGCGGCGGGCCGGACGCGCACGAGGCCGTCGGCCGGTACGGTCTCGGCGGCACGGGCGTCCTGGACGTCGGTTACGACATGACGGTCGGCCGCCAGGGCGTGGGCACGGTGGAGCACGAGAACGGCACGGCCTGGGTCGGCGGGTCGCTCCGACTGGGCGGCCTGACCGGGCGGGGCACGTACCGGATGGGCGAACCGGGCGGGTCCGACCCCAGCCTGACCGTTGCCGGCGACGAGTCGCTCGGCCTGGACGCCTCGTCCGCCACGGGAACGTTCCTGCACTGGCACGGCAGCCATACGGTCCAGGGCAGCCTGTACGTCGGCCGGGACGCCGGCACCGAGGGCACCTACAATCTGCTGGCCTACGACACCGCGCTCGACGTGCAGGGCGATGCCTACGTCGGGTACCTGGGTACGGGGAACGTGACCCAGCATCAGGGCACGTTCACCGTCGGCAGCGACCTGACCCTGGGCCACGGCAACGGGGCGACGGGCACGTACGTCATCCGCGACGGCACGCTCGACGTCGCGAACGGGACCATCACCGTGGGCGTCGACGGCGAGGCGACGTTCGAGTTCGACGTCGTCTCGCCCGACCAGGCCACGGTCATCGCCAACCGGTTCACCTTGGACCCGGGGGGCGAGTTCCTCAGCGCCGGCGAGTGGGGCACGCTGCGCGTGAACTGGCTGACCGGCTTCGGCGAGACGCCGGCGTTTGCCGGCTCGGTCGAGTTCGGCCACAGCGGCGGCTCCGGCTTCGGCGGCTATGAGACCGTGGGCAGCAATGGCGGTTTCACCTGCGGCGGCAACCTCGTCGTCGGCTACGACGCCACCGCGACCTTCGAACAGTACGGCGCGATGTCTGAGGTCAACGTGGGCGGCCTCCGCCTGGGCAAGGAGCCGGGCGGGCACGGTACGTACACCTTCGACGCCGAGACCGCCGACGTGATCGCCGGGGGCGTGAGCGTTCGCCGCGGCACGTTCAACCACGTCAACGGCACCGTCACCCTCGCCGGCGGAGTCTCCGTCGGCGACGGCACCTACGAGATCACCGACGGCTCGCTGACCGCCCAGGACCTAACCGTGGGCGGCGAGGACGTTTCCACGTTTCGGCAGACGGGCGGCGACGTCGTCTTCGACGACGAGATCGTCCTCGGCGCCGGCGCCTCCCTCTTCGGTTCCTACGAGAAGACCGGAGGGACGCTGGAGGGCGGCTCGATGATCGTCGGCAAGAACGGCGCGGGCACGTTCTTCCTGAGCAACTCCGACGCCACGTTCACCGGCGACGTCACCGTGGCCGAAGACGCCAACGACGACCCGCACCCGCCGTCGTCCGGCCACATCAACGTCCAGAACGGCTCCTTCTCGTGCGCGATGCTCGACCTCGGTTACGACGGCAGCCGGCCCGGCGCGCCGTCGGTCGGCACCGTGCTGCAGGGGGAGGCGAGCAGTGTCCAGTGCACCACCCTGCGCCTGGCCTACGGCGGCGACGCCACCTACACCCTGGACGACGGCGCCCTCAACTCCCACACCGTTCACGTGGGGTGGAGCGGCACCGCCGATTTCATCCAGAACGCCGGCACGCACACGGCCATCTCGCTCATCGAGATCGGCGGGCACGTGATTTCCGACGTGTGGCACGGTGACGGTGAGGGCACGTACACCCTGAACGGCGGCACGCTGGATACCAACATGCTCGTCGTGGGCGAGACCAGTATCGGCCGCTTCACCCAAGAGGACGGCAGCGGCAGCACCGTCACGGCCGACCACGTCATCCTCGGCCGCGTTGATGACGGTGTCGGCACCTACACCCTGACCGACGGCCGGCTCGAGTGTGGCTCGCTCACCGTCGGCGGCGAGGGAACCGGAACGTTCCACCACGGTGACACCGTGACCGCGTCCAACTACGTCATCGTCAGCGGCCAGTTCGGCAGCCACGGCACCTACCACCTGGACGCGGGCGACCTCACCGCCAATCTCCTCCGCGTGGGCGGCGGGCAGTTGACCGACGGCACGTTCCACTGGAACTGGGGGACGATCAACGCGCCCACCATCCAGGTCTGGGAGGGCGGGACCATGAACGTCGCGAACTCCTGGCCGTACGGCGGCAACCTGGACGTCGACGGCGGCGTCCTGGACATGGGCGCGGGCACGCGGAGCCTCTGGCTCGACGCCCCCGGCGACGGCGCCCAGATGCTCATCGCCGCCGGGGCCGCCCACATGCTCAACCTGACCGTCGGCATCGCGGACAAGGCCACCGTGACCCAGACCGGTGGGACGAACTACGTGGACGGCTTCCTGGAAGTGGGCGTCGGCACGGGTTCCGAGGGCATCTATAACCTCCAGGGAGGCGTACTTCACGTCGGCACCCTCAGCATCGGACCCGGCGACGTGATGTTCTCGCCGCCATCGGGCGGGGGGCTCCTCGGCGGCGAGCTCCAGGGCAACGGTGACGGGTACGGCCAGTTCACCTGGAGCGGTGGCGCCATGGCCGCCGACACCATTCAGGTCAATCCCGGCGGCACCATGGATGTCACCGTAACCTGGCCCCTCAACGGCAGCATGGGCATCTACGGCGGTTCCGTCACCTCGGGGGGACTGGGTGTGGCCATCTCAGTGGGAGCCGGCGGCAACGGCGACATTGACATCGATTCGGGAACGCTCTCCGCCGACACCCTCTGCGTCGGCTACGACGGGACCGGCACCGTGACGCAGACCGGCGGCACCGTCACGGGCAACCTGCTCTGGATCGGAAACCAGGGGCCCGGCGAGTACTACTATGAGGCCGGCAGTCTCACCATGAACGGCATCCTCGTCCGGCCCGGCGGTCTCCTGACGGCTGCCACCCAGTTGACCTACGGCGGCGCGCTCCACGTCGACGGCGGCGACGTCGACGTGGCCGAAGGCTCCCTCACGCTCGACGCCCCGGGCGACGGCGCCGAGGCGTACATCTACTCCGGCACGCTCGACGCCTCCGACGAGTACGTCGGCTACGCCGCCAAGGCCACCGTCACCCAGACCGGCGGCGACCACCTCATTGCCGAGGCCCTCTACCTCGGCCACGAGCCGGGCTCGGACGGCGCGTACCACCTGGAAGGCGGCATGCTCAGCGTCCCCGAAATCTACGTGGGGCTCGAGGGCAAAGGCTTGCTGCGATGGATCGGCGGCACACTGGCCACGGACTTCATCGCCCTGAGCGCCGACGGCGAGTTCGCCATGGGCCTGACCCAGGAGTACGAGGGCGAACTCTCCTGCCCCGACGGCGGCAAGGTCACCGTGGAACTCGGCAGTGAGGTCGCCCTCAGCGGCTGGTTCGGCATCGAGCCCGGCGGCACGTTCCGCAAGGACGGCGAGGGCACCCTCATCATCGAGGGACCCCAGGAGCACGGGCCCGGGGCCTGCCTGGAGATTCTCGGCGGCACGGTCGAGATGAACTCCGACGCCGGTGACTGGGAATTCTCCGACGTGGATATCACCGTCGGCGAGGACGCCCTCCTCGACTTCGGCTGCGACCAGCACCTGGACACACTGGAAATCGGTGATGGTGGGCTGGTCCGCTTCACGGGAGCGAACGTCGTGGTCGTGAAGAATCTCGTGATGAATGGCATTCCCCTGGGCGCGACGATGCTCACACCCGAGCCTGCAACGCTTGCTCTGCTGGCCATGGGCGGGCTCGCCCTTCTTGGCTTCCGTAGGCGTGCCGCGTAGGCAGGACCGGGTTCAACCCAGTTTCCTCGCCGCCTCAACGGCCAGGGCCTTGTCCAGTTCGGCGTAGGTGTCGGTGATGCCGAGGCTGCGATGGCCCAGCAGGGCCCGGGCAGCGTCGAGGCCCATCTCGCGGCGAATCACCGTGGCGGCGGTGTGCCGCAACTGGTGGGGGTGCCA
>CAZNYC010000192.1:0-5661 GCA_964577175.1 uncultured Anaerolineales bacterium | reverse complement strand
GAGCGTCAGCAGTTCGTCCGACCCGTTGCCGCACAGCACCTGCTCGGGGTGCACGTCGAACCGCTCGGCGAGGAGGCGGCGGACCTTGGTGGCCATCGGGTCCGGGTATTTGCGGAGGACGGACCAGTCCGTGTTGCGCACGACCTCCAGGGCCTTCGGCGAGGGCGGGTACGGGTTCTCGTTCGTGTTGAGTTTGATGACCCGTTCGCCTTCGCCGGGCTGCTCGCCGGGGGCGTAGCCGGCCATCGCGTCAATGTGGGGGCGGAGGTAGGGCATGGGGCACCTTATCGTGAAACGTTGTCATTCTGAGGCCCCGCTTGCGGGTCCGAAGAATCTTGCCGTGCGAACGGCGTCGAGGCGAGATTCTTCGTCGCGGCGGCGCCGCTCCTCAGAATGACCCACGCGGACGCGGTTCTTGCCTCGGTCACTGACTCTTGTCAAGCCGCTTGCGCACGCTCTCGGCATGGGCGGTCAGGCCCTCGGTCTCGGCCATCCGCTCGATGTCCGCCGCGTCGGCTTCCAGCGCGGCCGCGTCGTATTCGGTGACGCTCATCGACCGGAGGAAATCGTTGGCCGTCAGCCCGCTCGCCCACCGCGCCGTGCCGCCCGTCGGCAGCGTGTGGCTGGGTCCGGCCACGTAGTCGCCGACGGCCACGGGCGTGTACCGGCCGAGAAAGACCGCCCCCGCGCACTGCACGTCCCGCAGGACCGCTTCCGGGTCGGCCGTCTGAATCTCCAGGTGCTCCGGGGCGATGGCGTTCGCGACGCGGACGGCCTCGTCCAGGTCGGCCGTCACGACGAGGGCGGAGTATCGCCCGAGCGCCTCGCGGGTCGCCTCGACCCGCGCCAGGGCCGACACCTGCCGCTCGAGTTCCTCCGCGACGGCGCCGGCGAGCGCCGCATCGGGCGTCACGAGGATGGCCGACCCGGGATCGTGTTCGGCCTGGCTCAGCAGGTCGGCCGCCACGAGCGCCGCGTCGGCCGAGCCGTCGGCCAGGACGACCACCTCGCTCGGGCCGGCGATGCCGTCGATGTCCACCCGTCCGAAGACCAGCCGCTTCGCCGCCTGCACGTACGCGTTGCCGGGGCCGACGATCTTCTCGACGGCCGGCACCGTCTGCGTTCCATAGGCAAGGGCGGCCACGGCCTGCACCCCGCCCATCCGGTACACCTCCTCGACGCCGGCGACGCGGCAGACGGCGAGCACGCCGGGGTGCACGTCGCCGTCGGCCGAGGGCGGACACGCGACGGCCACCTCCGGCACGCCGGCCGCCAGGGCCGGCACGGCCGTCATCAGCACGCTGGACGGATAAAACGCCCGCCCGCCCGGCACGTAGACGCCCACGCGGGCAAGCGGACGGTACAAGAGCCGCAGCCGCCGACCGTCCGCCACGAGCGGTTCCGGCGGACGGGCCAGAATCTGCCGCTGAAACGCCCGGACGGACTCGCGGATGCGCGTGACCGTGGCGATGAACGCCGGGTCGGCGGCCTCGTAGGCGGCCTCGATGGCCTCGGCCGGCACGCGGAGGGCGCCCGGGGCGAGGTCCACCCCGTCGAACCGGGCGGTGGCCTCGCAGACGGCGGCGTCGCCGCGGGCACGGACGTCATCGAGGAGGCGGCGAACGGCGGGCTCGATGTCGCCGCCCCCTTCGCCGCCCGAGACGATGCCCTGCTCGGCATCGAGGGCCGCACGGAGGGCGTCCAGGGCCCGGCGGCCCTCATCGGTCCGGTAATCGATGCGGCGAATCATGGGCGCTGCCCCTCTCCCGCGGTCCCGAAGAGACGATTATAGAGGCCCGGCGCTGCCGTATTCAATCGGAATGGGAGCAGGGCTTCCGACGCCGCGTGCCACGGCCGGCCTTGCCCGGCCGTGCGCCCGACACCGGCGGGTAACATGCTTTCGCGGCGACCGCAGACGGCGTCGGGCCGACGAGGGGTTATTCGGATAGGCTCTAAATGGGCGTCGCGCAGGACATCGCCCTGGGCGGTTGCCTACACCGCCTCGCCGGTCGAGAAGTCGTAATGCCACGGCCAGGTGACGGGGTCCCAGTCGAGGAGGTCGTCGGCGTCGAAGAAGAGGGCGATCTCCTTCTCGGCCGAGTCGGCCGAATCGCTCCCGTGCACCAGGTTGAACCGTTTCGACACGCCGAAGTCGCCCCGCAGCGTGCCGGGGGCGGCGTCCGGGCCGAAGGTCGTCCCCAGCAGTTTACGGACGACGGCGATGGCCCCCTTCCCTTCCAGGCCCATGAAGACGGTCGGCCCGCCCGTGACGAACCGCAGGAGCGGCTCGTAGAACTCCTTGCCCTCGTGCTCGGCGTAATGCTGCTCGGCCGTGGCGCGGTCGATGCGGGCCATCTTCAGGGCCACGATCTTCAGGCCCTTGTCCTCGAAACGGGCGATGAGCCGCCCCACCAGGCCGCGGTGGACGGCGTCGGGCTTCAGCATGACGAGGGTCCGCTCCACGGATGGCTCCTTGGCCAGTGGCGCTAACACTACAACGCCAAGTCGGCCATTTGCGCGGTGGGTCTCCGCACCCACCGCGCCGATCGCGGAGGTGCCACGGTTTGCTTGTCAAACCGTGTTCCCCGAACCTCAGGCACGGATTGACAAGCAATCCGTGGCACCCGGCGTCTCGCGCGACGACCGCCCCGACGCCCAGGGCGCGACAGTCTACGGGCGGGCACGGGCTTTCGCAAGCGAAAGCGTGCCGCCCGTCGCAGGACGGGGCGCCGGCCGATTATCCTACAGCCGACGTGGGCTTTCGGCCGATAACACCACCGGTCACCCGCGCGCCATCACATACAGACCGTCTGTCCCCGTCAGGAGGTCCCGCCGTGCGCGGACTGCTCGAGTCACTCAGCAACCTGTTTACGGACAACCGCCGCCTCCATCGCCGCCAGCGCCGCAAGTATGACACCGTCGTCCGCGACGAAGGCTGGCGCGAGGTCTTCCACGGCAAAACGGTCGACGTCTCGCAGGGCGGGGCGCAACTCAGCGGGTTCCCCAAGGCCACCGGCGTCTTCGAGGGCCAGGCCGTCACCGTCGAGTTCCTCCTCGTGCCGAAGGACGTCACCGTCGTGGCCCAGCGTGCCCCGGTGCACGGCCGGGTGGTCCGCGTGCAGGAACGGTACGGCGAGACGCTCCTGGGCGTGAAGTTCGACCGCTCGCTGCCCGCAGACAACTGAACCGCCGGCCGGACCCGAGACGTATCCCATCCAACCGGCGTCCCCGCACGGGGCGCCGGTTTGCGTTTGCGCCCACCGGCGGTCATCTCGTCACCGCCTTGATAGCCCGCGCCCGTCCGGCTAGAATAAACGAGAACGGATCGCGAGGATGCACGACCATGTGGGATTACACCGAAAAGGTCCGGGACCATTTCCTGAACCCGAAGCATCACGGCAAGATCGCCGACCCCGACCTCGACGCCACCGTCGGTAACATCACGTGCGGCGACGCGCTGCGGCTGATGATCAAACTGGACGACGAGGGGCGCATCGCCGACGCCCGCTTCCAGACGTTCGGCTGCGCCAGCGCCATCGCCTCCTCCGACGCCCTGATCGACCTCATCGTCGGCAAGACCCTGGAGGAGGCCGGGGCCGTCACCAACGACGACATCGCCGAGTACCTGGGCGGCCTGCCGGAAGCCAAGATGCACTGCTCCGTCATGGGCATGGAGGCCCTCCAGAAGGCCCTCGCCAAGCACCGCCACGAGCCATTCGAGTTCGAGGACGAGGGCACCGTCGTCTGCAAGTGCTTCGGCGTCACGGACAAACTCATCGAGAAAGTCGTCCGCGACGAGAACCTCCACACGGTGGACCAGGTCACGCACTTCACGAAGGCGGGCGGCGGGTGCCGCGGATGCCATCCCCAGATCGAGAAGATCATCGAGAAGGTGCACGGCCCAAAGCCGGAACACGCCGCCAAGGCCCGCCGCCGGCAGCGGCCGATGACCAACCTGGCGCGCATGCGGCGCGTCGAGGAAGTCATCGAGCAGGACATCCGCCCCATGCTCCAGGCGGACGGCGGCGACATCGAACTCGTGGATATCGACGGGCCGACCGTCCAGGTGGCCCTTCGCGGCCACTGCGCCTGGTGCCGCGTCAAGGACTTTACCCTCAAGGGCACCGTCGAGGACCGGCTGCGCGAACTCGTCGACCCGGAAATCGAGGTCCACGACGTGGGCGGCCGGCTCCCCGACGAACCTCCCGATGCGAAAGCCTCAAATGCCTGAGACCATCTACCTCGACAACAACGCCACCACCGCCGTCGCCCCCGAGGTCCGCGAGGCCATGCTGCCGTACCTCGCCGGCCGCTACGGCAACCCGTCCAGCATCCACACGTTCGGCGGGCGGGAGGCCAAGGTCGTCGACCGCGCCCGCGAGCAGGTCGCCGACCTCCTCGGATGCCACCCGACCGAGATCATCTTCACCTCGTGCGGCACGGAGAGCGACAACACCGCCATCATGAGCGCCGTGGGCTGCTGCCCGCAGCGCCGCCACGTCATCACGACGCGGGTGGAGCACCCCGCCGTCCGGAACCTGGCGCAAATCCTCGCCAAGGGCGATCACGGCCGGCCCGTCTGCCGGGTCACCGAGGTGCCGGTGGGCGCCGACGGCGAGTTCGACATGCCCGCCTTCGGCGACGCCCTGGACGACGACACCGCCGTCGTCTCGTGCATGTGGGCCAACAACGAGACCGGCGTCCTGTTCCCCGTGGAGGACATCGGCGGCCTGTGCCGCGACCGCGGCGTCCTGTTCCACACCGACGCGGTCCAGGCGGTCGGCAAGATCCCGATGGCCCTTTCGGACCTGCCGATCGACATGCTGAGCCTCTCCGGTCACAAACTGCACGCGCCCAAGGGCGTGGGGGCGCTGTACGTGCGGCGGGGCACGCGGTTCAGCCCCCTCATCGTCGGCGGGCACCAGGAATCCAACCGCCGCGGCGGCACCGAGGCCGTGCCGCAGATCGTCGCCCTCGGCACGGCGGCGGAACTCGCGAAGAAGAATCTCGATGTCGAGAACACCCGGGTCCGGACCCTCCGCGACCGCCTGGAAGAGGGGCTCCTCGAGCGGGCCCCCGGCGCCCGCGTCAACGGACGCCGCGACCTCAGGCTGCCGAACACCTCGAACGTCAGTTTCGAGTACGTCGAGGGCGAGGCCATCCTCCTCATGCTGAACGAGCACGGCATCTGCGCCTCCAGCGGGTCCGCCTGCACGACCGGCAGCCTCGAGCCCAGCCACGTGCTCCGGGCCAT
Organism: uncultured Anaerolineales bacterium; assembly: GCA_964577175.1. Classification (GTDB taxonomy): domain Bacteria; phylum Planctomycetota; class Phycisphaerae; order FEN-1346; family FEN-1346; genus BS750m-G62. Next base: position 407 of record CAZNYC010000192.1, on the reverse strand, counting down.
GGGCGTGCCGTTCACCTCGGCCCACGGGTCCATCCGGTTCAGCCTGAGCGTGTACAATACCGAGGCGGAGATCGACAGGGTGCTCGACGTCCTGCCGCCCATCATCCGTCGGCTGCGCGAGATTTCGCCGTTCGGCCACGATGACAGCCCGGCGGCCGGGGCGCTGAAGCCCTGACCGTCGCACCCCGCAACCGCACAGGAAAGGGGGAAACGGCGCATCGTCATCCTGAGGAACCCGAAGGGCGACGAAGGATCTCGCCGTGCGACGTGCCCCGTGCAATCTCAAGGCGAGATGCTTCGCTTCGTTCAGCATGACAGCGTTGCATAACGCGAACCAGGAGAAAGGAAAACCGATGGCCCAGATGTTCTTCAACGAAGTGGAGGCGGCCAAGATCGCCCAGAACATG
>CAZNYC010000191.1:2093-5682 GCA_964577175.1 uncultured Anaerolineales bacterium | reverse complement strand
GTTTTTTTCCGCGTTTTCAGGCCGTAAACGGGGGTTTTGAGGTTTTTTCGGGGGGCGTGTCCGGCGACGTGCTCAGGGATGGGCACCGCGAGCGGATGGGCGCAGGTTGCGTGGCGAGGCGCGTCTCACTACGGCACGCGGCTAATCCGGCGGCATCGCGAGGTCCGGTTCGGTCGGGCGATCCGGGTTCGCCCGGAGCACCGCGACCACCAGCCGGTCGATCAGGCCGACGATCCGGCACTGGACGCCGCGGTCCTGCGCCGCCCGCATAAGGCTTGTGGCCTCGCACGCGATCTGTTCGGTCCGGTCACGGTTCCAGCGCGGCGCGAACCACGGGGGAGCGACCTGCTGCAACAGCCCGGCCGAGACGCGGAGGCACCCGGGAGCAACCATCCCGTGGCCGTACACGCCCTGCCGCCCCCCCCTGGCCGGATAACCGCAGTACACCAGATCGCCGTTGCCGAGGTCGAGAATCGGCCCGGTTTCTCGGCGAGGTAACATCCCTTCATCCAGTTGCAGCAAGAACATCGCCCCGGCCGGTACATCCTGCGTCAGGAACTGTTTGGCAGATCGGTTGCGGCCGGCCGCGACTTCGTATCGGGACGTGATAATTTGTGGCTCAAGATGATGGTGCTTCAGCCAACCACGAAGCCAACGATTCGGCCCGTGCCCCGTCCGGCTGATGACGTGCACCGCCAGGCCGCTGCTCATCATGCCGAGTCCCCATGGATGTCGTACCACTTCCACCCGCCGTCGTGCCCGTACACCGCGATCACCCGCCCGTCGCGGTCGGTTCGGATGCCGCTGAACTGGTAGTTATCAAAATAGTCCGTCGAGTCGAAATACACGTGCGTTTCGTCGGCCCGCTCGTAGACGAAGCGGTACTCCCCGTCCGAGACGGGCCACATCCAGACGGTCCGTGCCGGCGCGTCGGCGTCGGCCGTCTCGCTGGCGTCCGTGCCGATCTTCTCACGGCCGTTGACTTCGACCGCCTTGTCGGCGGCGTCCATCGTGCCGGTCACGTTCGGCGTGACCTCGGTTGCAGCATCGTCCTGGAGCATGATCCACGAGTAGTTCCCGAGGCTGCTCGACTCGTCCGTCAGGCGAGCCCAAAAGCCGCGCCGCTGGTCGGGGCCGAGCCGGACGACGGCCCACTTGGTGCCGGTGCCGCTTTCGCGCCACAGGATCTGGGCGCTGCCGTCCGGTCGGGGCACCAGGTGGCCCGTCTGGCCGTCCGCCACGTCGGCCCGCTCGATACCCTCTTCGCCGGCCGAGACGCTGATCTCTACGTGTACGAGCCCTGAGCCGATGGCCGGGCCGACGGCGCCGGCCGGCAGGTCCTCCAGGAGGACCACGAACTTGCCGCGATGGTCCGGCACGGCCGGCGTTCCGCCGGACAGGGCGACGCGCCGTTTGAACCTGGCGAGGCTCGTCGTCGGCGTCACCTCCACGCCGTCCACGCCGAGCACCTCGAACCGGCCCAAGGCACCGCCGGTCGTGTTCTTGACGAGAATCGTCCCCGGCCGGTGGGCGAACACCAGGAGCGGGTTCCCCGCCTCGTCCAGACCGTCCGGCCAGGCCCATACGACCGTGCCGGACGTCGCGTCTTCGGCCTCGTCAGCGTCGGTCCGGATGCCTTCGCGACCGGACACCTCGTGGGCCGTATCCTCGCCGGCAACCTCGGGGTCGACGGGCGTCTCGCCGTCGTCCTGGAGCATGACCCAGGAGTAGTCGCCGCCGAGGCCGTCCGCCTCGGCCGTCAGGCGGACCCAACAGCCGCGGCGGGCGGGCAGGCCGAGCCGGACGACGGCCCACTTGAGGTCTTCGGTGCTCGTGCTCGTGCCGCTTTCGCGCCAGAGCACCTGGGCCGCCCCCTCCTGCTGCACCAGCAGGTACCCCGTGGCACCGTCCGCCACATCGGCGAAGCGGTACTCCTCCTGCCCCTCCGGCACGTAGAGGCGGACCTGGCAGAGGCCGGAGGCCCGCGCCCGGCCCACCTTGCCGACGTCGACGGGTTCGGCCAGGATCGCGAACTGGCCGCAGTCGTCGGGCACGGCGGGCGTGTCGCCCTCAACGAATCGCCGCTGGGCGAACTGGCCCTCGTTGTCGGCGGGCACGATGCCGGGCAGGCCGAGGGCCGCCACGGCGTAGCGCTCCAGGGCCGAGCCCGTGTTGTTGCGGACCAGGAGATCCTCGTCGGGGCCGCCGCCGGCGCCGCCGGCGCCGAACCCCTGGCCCTGCCGGGCGTGGGCGCGGGCGGCGTCGCGCATCGCGTTTTCGCGCGGGGCCCGCGGGCTGACGGGTTGGCCCGGCGCGACGTGGTCGAATAGGCCCATCGGCGGATCTTTCGGTCAGAGGCCGAGCGCGGAAAAATCGGTGAGATCGAACGTGCGGTCGACGTAGACCGCCCGCAGCGCCGAGACCAGCGTGTGCGACGTCTCGTCCTCGGTCTCCTCGAAGTAGGGCCAGGCGTAGGCGTGGCCGGGCTTGGACGCGACGGTGATCCCCGTGTTGGGGATCTCCTCGTCCGACACGTTCGGCGACCCGCTCAGGCGGTACGCGATCTCCAGGCCGTCGTCCACGCGGGCCCGCCCCTCTTGGTGACCCATCAGCATGCATTCGCCCGCGGCAAACGTCCACGAACGGCCGGTCAGGGAATCGGTGACGGTGAACGTGTCGTTGTTGACCGTCGTCGCCATCACCCACAGCGTATCGGCGGCGGGCGGGGCGGGATCGCCCGCCAGGTTGAAGACCTTCGTGACCTCCAGTTCCAGCGCGCGGGCCGGCACGTCCACGCCGGCGACGTGCCCCTTGCCGTCGTCGCCGATGCCCTGCGGGACGGGCGTCGTCGACTCGCCGCTCGGAATATACGCGCCCAGCCGCTCCTTGGGCCAGGTCACGTGCTCGGTGCCGCCGAGGGTGGAACAGGAGACGACGCAGTCGCCGATCTCGAGCGGCTCGAAGGCGCCGCCCGCCGGGTTGCCGTAGGTCACGGTGCCGAGCCACGTGGAGTTCGCGGCGTTGTCGGTGTCGACCGAGATCGGGTCCACGCGGTAGGTGAGGCGGGCCAGGTTGCCGACGGCCGTCGGGGCGGCGGCCGCCAGGGCCGCCCCGGCCTCGTCCTGGTCGGCCGTGCCTCGGACCGTGTAGAGGTCCTCGCGGGCGGGGGCCTGGCCCCAGGTGCGGCTGCGGCTCTTGTCGCGCTCGGTGACGGTCACGGCCATCGTCAGCCCCCGTACTGCAGGTCCACGCGGATGCCGCCCTGGAGACGGCGGTCCATGGCGGCGGTGTGCTCGGCGGTCTCCTCGGCGGCGCGGGCGGCCCGCTCCTGGGCCGAGCCGCGGCCGCCGAAGATCGACGCGAGGGCGTGCGAGAACGTGCCGCTCGTATCCGCGGCCGCCGCCGCCCGCTCGACGCCGGCCGACAGGCCGTCGAGTTCGGCCTCCAGGCCCGCGAGGCGCCCGCCGTCGCCGGCCTCGCCCCCGCCGGCGGGGAGCCATCCCTCGAGGGCCTCGCCGAGGGCGTCGGTCATACGGGCCTTGACGGCCCCGAGACCCGCTCGCTGGCGGGCCTCGTCCCACGCCTTCAG
>CAZNYC010000191.1:0-1993 GCA_964577175.1 uncultured Anaerolineales bacterium | reverse complement strand
TCAGCGCGCCCACGCCTTTGGCCCATGCGACCTTCAGGCTCGCCCACAGCACGCGGGCGGCGAGGCGGACGTCGCCGGCGGCGAGGGCGTCCTTGATGCCCTCGAAGGTCTTTCCGGCGAAGTCGGCGAGCGCGCCGAACTTCTCCTTCAGCCACGCCAGGGCCTTGCCGCCGGCCCCCGTCACGTGCAGGATGACGGCCCCGAGGGCCGCCACGGCCGCAATGGCCAGGCCCACCGGCGAGAGGATCGCCCCGACGACGCCGAGCGCGGCCGAGAGCGCCCCCGCGGCGAGCGAGGCGAGCGAGGCCAGCCCGCCGAAGGCCATGCCGAGGGCCGTCATCGCCGTGCCCGCGACCACGAGCGCCGCCCCCGCCGCCCCGACGACGACGACCACCTTGGCGACGGTCCGCACGAGGTCCCGGTTGGCGGCGATCCAGGCCGAGACGCGCTGCGTGACCCCGAGGATCTTCCGCCCCCAGTCGGCGACGGGGCCCGCCAGGGCCTCACCGATCGTCCCCAGTGCGACGACGGCCGCCTGCTTGATCCGGCCGAAGACGTGCGAGAGGGTGTCGGCCATCTTGCCGTAGGCCTCCTCGGTCGCGCCGGCGCCCTCGGCGAGTCCCGCGAGGTCGCGGCCGAACCCCTCCATGTTCTTCAGGGCCGGCAGGACGCCCCGCAGGGCCCGGACGTTGGGGAAGAGTTTTGCGACGGCGTCGGCGGGGAGGCCCGCGATCCGCTCGAACACCGACGCCAGGCCCTCGCTCCGCAGCGTCGCGCCGCTCATCTCGAAGCCGAGGCGCCGGGCATAATCGGCCGCCTCGGCCGTGGGCTTCAGAAACGATGTGACGATGGCGTTCAGGGCGGTGACCGCCCGTTCGGTCCGGACGCCGTTGCGGGTCATCGTTGCGAGGCTCGCCCCGAGTTCCTCCAGGCTCACGCCGCCGGCGGCCGCGGTGGAGGCCACCATGCCGATCGACGGGGCGAGATCGGCGAAGGTCGTCTTGCCGCGTTTGACCACGCTGAAGAGGAGGTCCGAGACGCGGCCGGCCTCGCTCGCCGCCAGGCCGTAGGAGTTCAGGACCGTCGTGATGGCGTCGGCGGCGGTCGCGGTGTCGGTCATTCCCGCCTTGGCCGCCTTGACGGCCACGCCGAGGACCTCCAGGGCCCGGGCCGGGGCCACCGAGGCCGAGAGGATGTCGTACAGGCCGCCGGCCAGGGCGTCGGTGGATTCGCCGAACTCGACGGCCATCCGGCGGACGCCGGCCCGGAACCGGTCCATGCGGGCCTCGGGCCGATCGAGCATCGTCGCGACGCGGGCCATCTGCGTCTCGAAGTCCGCAAAGACCTTCACGCCGGCCACCAGCGGCGTCGCCATCGCGGCCGAGACGGCCACCAGGCGGGCCCCGACGTTGCGGACGGAACTGCCGAACCGCTTGAGCCGGCGCTCGGCCCCCTTCAGGCCGCCGGCGAGGCGGTCCCGCAGCGTGAGCTCGACGTAGGCCTGGGCGGCCTTGATGGCGCCGGGGGAGGCCATGACGATTCCGTCCCTTTCTTTTCAGCCGGCCGACCGGGCGAGGCGGTCCCAGGAGCGGGGCAGGGTCCGGCCGCCCTTGCGCTTCAGATCCGCGATGCCCTCGGCGAGCGCCGGCCGCATGAACGGCCGGGCCCGGACGTAGCGGCGCTTGCCGCGGATCCGCGCCTGCCCGCCGTACTCGAGGATCATCGCCCCCGGCCGTTTGCCGTGCCTCAGCGGGCCGATGACGACCGAACGGCGGACCGGGTCCCAGGCGAAGAAAATGAGCCGCTTCAGCGGGCTCGGCCGCTGGTGCAGGAGCGGCTGCTTGCCGGGCCTGGACGCCCGGTCGGGGCGGCGGCGGAACCTCTCGTACCGCGTCCGCTCCTCCGGCGTCATCTCCGCGAGCGTCTTTTTCCCGGCGTAGCGGAGCGAGTGCTGGGCGGCCTTCCGGACGAACGCCCCGCCGGCCGAGAGGAT
>CAZNYC010000190.1:0-5696 GCA_964577175.1 uncultured Anaerolineales bacterium | reverse complement strand
CGCACGAACACCTGCCCCGCGTCGCAGACGAGCACCTGGCCGGTCACGACGCGCGAGGCGTCGGAGGCGAGCCAGACGACGACGCCGGCCACGTCCTCGGGCTTGATCTCCACGCCCAGGCTCGTCAGCCCCACGTAGTACGGGATGACTTCCTCCGGCCGGATGCCGCGCTTCTCGGCGCACGCCTTGATGTAGCCTTTATTCCATATTCTCGAGCCCTGGAAGACGTTGCCCGGGGCGACGGCGTTGACGCGGATGCCGTGCGGGCCGAGTTCCTGCGCCCAGCCGCGGGCCAGGTGCACCTCGCCCGCCTTCGTCGCGTTGTACGCCGAGTTCGCCTTCGAGGCGTCGAGGCCGCTCTTGGAAGACACGAGCACGATGGACCCGCCGCGGCCCTGGCGGATCATGAGCCGCGCCGCCTCGCGGGCGGCCAGGAAGTACCCCGTCAGGTTCACCTCCAGGGCCTTCCGCCACGCCGCGACGGGAAACTCCGTCAGCGGATGGGCGGGGGCGATGCCCGCCGCCGGCACGCAGACGTCCACGCCGTCGAAGGCCTCCGCCACGCGGGCGAAGGCCGCCGCCACCTGGGCCTCGTCCGTCACGTTGCATTCCACCGCTAGGCTGTGATGCGGGGCGACGGCGTCGCTGATGCGGGCATGGGTTTCCTCGGCGGCGTTGAGGTCGAGGTCCAGGAGGCCGACCCGCGCCCCGGCCCGCGCCAGCCCTTCCGCAATGCCGCGGCCGAGGCCGCTCCCGGCGCCCGTGACGACCCCGGTCTTGCCGGCCAGCAGGTCCGCCGGCGGCGGCGTCGGCGTGTCGGGGATGGGCGTGTCGGTCATGGGTGCCCTTTCGGCTGTCGTGCGCGATGCGATGCGCCAAGCGCCAAAGCGCGGTGGGTCTCCGTACCTACCGCGCGGGCGCCGGCCTGCGCGGCGGGTACGGAGACCCGCCGCGCCACCCCGTTCTTGCCGTTCGGGCCCGCCGCGGAAGCGGCGGGGCATTCTCATCCGCCGTGGCCGATGGCCAAGGCAGATGGAGATGGCCGGCTGCTCCCGCAGCCGGCTTGAACGACGGCGCGCCGGGCGCCACTGGCTGCTTGCCGGCCCCTGCGTGACGAGTCGAAGATCACTGGCGGACAAGCCGCCAGTGACATCCGCGCAGCGAACTTAGGTTCGCGGCTCGTCTGCCTCGTCTTCGTTTTCGGCGTCGGCGGCGTCGGCTTCGGGCGCCTCGACGGGCGCGATCCCGGAGTCGTCCTCCATTGCCTCGCCCGCGGCCTCGCCCGTGGCCTCGGACGGCGCGGACTCGGCGGGCGCGGCCGGGCGCTCCTCCTCGCCCTCGCCGCTCTCGACTGCCGGTTCGGGCGGGGTCTCTTGAGGCGCCTCGGCGCTCTCGGGTTCCGGCTCGGAGGGGGTCTCGTGAGGTTCCTCGTCGCCTTCCGCGTTCTGGGCCTGCGGCTCACCGCTTTCCTGCTCGGATTCGGCCGGTGCCTCCTGAGGTTTCTCCGTGCCTTCCGCCTCGGGTGGAGCCGGTGCCCCCTGAGGCTCTTCCTTCTTTTCCGCCCCCGGCTCGGCGGGCGGGTCGTGGAGCGCGCGGGCGGCTTCGTCGCTCGGCAGTTCCTGCGCCTGCGCCGGCTCCGTCTGAATTTCCTCGTACTTCTCGAACTTGTCAAAGTACTCGGTGCCCGGATGTTCCTCAGGCGTGTCGGAATCGTAGTAGGCCCAGCGGATTTTTGGCCGGCCCATGGTGTCGGGCGGCCGCTCGGGGGCCGGGCCGTCGGACTGCGAGACGACGACCCGCGGGGGCCCGGATCGCCGGCGGTCGCCGCGGTCGCGCCCGCGTCCGCGTCCGCGGGGCCGGCCGCCGCGGGACCGGTCGTCGCGCCGGCGGCCTTCGTCGCGTTTCCGGTCGCCGCCCTTTCCGGTGTCGCCGCGGCCCCGTCCTCCCTGCCGGCCCCGTTTGCCGCGCCCGCCCTTGCCCTTCTCGCCCTTGGCGGGCACAAGGCTGAGCGAGATGCGGTGTTTCTGCATATCGACCTTGACGATGCGGGCCCGGACGACGTCACCCACGTGGAGGAACTTCAATGGGTTCCGCACGTACCGGCGCGAGAACTCGCTCACGTGGACGAGGCCTTCCTCCTTCAGGCCGATGTCGACGAACGCGCCGAAGTCCACGACGTTCCGCACGGTGCCCTTGACCCACTCGCCGGGGGCGAGGTCCTCGATGCGGCGGATGCGGCGGCGGAGGATCGGCCCGTGATGGTCCTCGCGCGGGTCGTGCCCCGGCCGGAGCAGCGCCGCCACGATGCCCTGGAGCACCGGCAGCGGCATGTCGAGGGTGCGGGCGGCCTCCTCCAGCAGCAGGCCCGTCAGCGCTTCCCGCACGGTCGGGGCCATCTCGGGCGCCGCCAAGTCCTCCGGACGGTACCCGAGGTGCGCGAGCAGCCGCTCCGCGTCGGCGTACCGTTCGGGGTGGATGCGCGTGGCGTCGAGCGGATTCGGGCCGTGCACCCAGAGGAACCCGGCGGCCTGGAGGCACGTCTGCTCGTCCCATCCGGGCAGGTCCGCCAGGTCCGCCCGTGCCGCGACCGGCGCCCGCGCCCGGCGGGCCACGAGCGACTCGATCGCCTCCGGCCCAAGACCGGGCACCCACCGGAGCATATGGCGCGAGGCGGTGTTCGCATCCGCGCCGACGGCCGCCACGCACGAGGTCAGGGTGTCTGCCAGGGCCCGCTCGAGGCGGCCCTGGTCCACGTCGTGCTGGTACAGGCCGACGCCGATGGCCCGGGGATCGATCTTGACGAGTTCCGCCAGGGGGTCCTGGAGCCGCCGGCCGATACTCACCGCCGCCAGGATCGCCGGCTCCAGGCGGGGGAACTCGTCGCGGGCGGCCTGGCTGTCGGCGTAAGCGGCGGCGCCGGCTTCGGAGACCACCGCGTACAGGACGTCCCGGTCGTGCTGCTCGATCGTCTCGGAGGCCAGGGCCTCGACCTCGCGGCAGCCGGTGCCGTTGCCGATGGCGATCGTCTCGACGTGGTGCTCGGCGATGAGGGCCGAGAGGGCCTGCCGGGCCTCGTCCCATTTTTTTTGCGGCTGGAGGGGGTAGAGGATCGTTTCGGCGAGCAGGGTGCCGTCGGGATCGATCACCACCGTCTTGCAGCCCGTGCGGTACCCCGGCTGGACGGCGAGGACGGTGCGACCGTGAACGGGCCTGGTCATCAGGAGGCTCCGCAGGTTCTCGACGAAGACCTCGATGGCGTGGCGTTCGGCCCGTTCGGTGAGGCGCCGGCGGATCTGGCGGTCGACGGCCGGCAGGACCAGCCGGCGCAGCGCGTCGGCCACCACCTGCCGCAGGAAGTCGGCGAACCGGTGCCCTTTGCCGCTCGCCAGATCCAGCACGTGGTCCAGCAGTTCCTCGAACGGCACCGTGACGGTGACGCGGAGCATCTTGGACCGCTGGCCTCGGTTGATCGCCATGACCCGGTGCGGCGGGATGCGGGTGAGCGGTTCGCGGTAATCGAGGAACTGGCGGAATTCCGGGTTCCGCCGGGCCTGGGGACCCGCCTGGCGCGAGACGAGGGCCCCGCGTTTCCAGACGAACTCGCGGACGGCTTCGCGGACGGCGGGGGCGTCGGCCACGCGTTCGGCCAGGATGTGAGCGGCTCCCGTGATGGCCTCGTCGGCCGAGCGGATCTCGCGGGCCGGGGCGACGAACTCGGCCGCCTTCGTCCGCAGGTCCGGCCCGTCGGCCGGGCCGTGACGGGCGTACTCGGCCAGCAGGCCCAGGCCGCGCTCCAGCGCCACCTGGGCCGCGGTCCGGCGTTTCGGACGGATCGGTCGGACCAGGTCTTCCAGTCGGTCGGCGTCGGTGGCGGCGTCGATGGCGCGCGCGAGGTCGTCGGTCAGGGCGTCCTGCTGTTCGGCCAGGGCGCGGGCCTGGCGGCGGAGGTCCGCGAGGCGGGCCGTCTCGGCCGCCGTGTCGCGGAGGCGGAGGAGGGTCTCCTCGTCCATCCCGCCGGTCGCCTCCCGGCGGTAATGGGCGATGAAGACGGGGGAAAGGCCCTCCTCCAGCAGGGCCAGGACGGACCGGACGCGTTCGGGGGCGAGTTTCAATCGGCGGGCGAGGGCGTCGGCGACGTCGGGCGGCATCGGCGGTACGACCTTCCTTCCGTGGGTCGTGGCGGCCGGGCCGTTCGGTGCGCGGGTGTAGGGTCCGGCGGTGCGCCCGGCGGCGGCCGCGCCCAAGTAATGGACCGGCGAGTATACCGGCCGCGGGGGCGGGGGCCAAACGTTTTTCCGCACCGGGCCCTCAGGATGTCATCCCGAGCGAGCGAAGCGAGTCGAGGGATCTCGCCGTTGGGCTCAACATCGAGATTCCTCCGCCCGGGCTCGCTGCGCGATGGCTCGGCCGGAATGACCATTCTTGCGGGCACAGTCTGCCGCATGAACGCTTGCAGGGGTGGCGCGCCGCGTCGTACAATCTGCGCCGGAAGCGGAGCCGCATTCCCGGGAGGGCCGCCATGTGTGCCGCGCCGCGCGGCCGGGTCATCATTTACACGGGCGAGGGGAAGGGCAAGACGACCGCCGCCCTCGGCACGGCCCTGCGCGCCGTGGGGCGGGGCCTCGCCGCCGGCGTCGTCCAGTTCGTGAAGGCCCGGCCCTCGGGCGAGCACGCGGCCGCCGAGCGCCTCGCGCCGGACCTGGCCGTCCGGTGCATGGGCGCCGGATGGGTGACGGGCGAGCCGACCGACGCCGACCGTAGCGCCGCGGCCGACGCCCTGGCGGAGGTCCGCCGGATGCTCGCCGCGGGCCGGCCCGTCATGGTGGTGGCCGACGAGGTCCTGACGGCCGTGGGGCTGGGGCTTGTGGCCCGCGAGGACGTGGAGGATCTGCTGTCGGCCCGGCCGGCCGAGAAGCACCTCGTCCTGACCGGCCGCGGCGCCTGGCCGGCGCTTCTGGACCGGGCGGACCTGGTGACCGAGATGCGGTGCGTCAAACACCCCCATGAGTGCGGCGAGGGGCCGGTCGAGGGGATCGAGTACTGACATGACCATCCGGAACGTGGTTGGATCATTCTCGTGATAAAGGACCGCGCATGCCCGCAGAACTGAAGAAGGGCCTCGGGCTGGTCCACGTCTTCGCGATCGCGTCGGGGGCGATGATCTCGAGCGGCCTCTTTATCCTGCCGGGGATGGCCCACGCCCGGGCCGGGCCGGGCGTCATCTGGTCGTACGTGCTGGCGGGGATCCTGGCGACGGCCGGGGCGCTGAGCATCGCGGAACTGACGACCGCCATGCCGAAGGCGGGGGGCGACTACTTCTTCATCATGCGCGGGTTCGGGCCGGGCGTCGGCACCGTGGCGGGTCTGCTGAGTTGGTTCTCGCTCTCGCTGAAGAGCGCGTTCGCGATTGTCGGGATGGCGACGTTCGCCGCCCTCATCGTGAACCTGCACGGCCTGGCGGTGGGGGGAGTGCTGTGCGCGGTGTTCGTCGTGCTGAACCTGGTGGGGGTGCGCGAGGCCGCCCGGGTCCAGGTGGTGCTGGTGGTCGTCCTCTTTGCCCTTCTGGCCGCCTACATCGTCGTGGGGGCGGGACAGGTGCGGTCGGAGTTGCTGATACCGTTCGCGCCGTACGGCCTGGCCCGCATCTTCTCGACGGCGGGGTTCGTGTTCGTCTCCTACGGCGGGCTGCTGAAGGT
>CAZNYC010000189.1:0-5783 GCA_964577175.1 uncultured Anaerolineales bacterium | reverse complement strand
GGCCCTCCTCCAAGACGCCGCGGCACGCCGCGGCCTACGGCTCCTCAGAATGACAATATCCTTTGCCATTATCGCCGCGGCATGCCGCGGCCTACGGCGTCAGCCCTTCTTCGGTTCGAAGATCCGGACCTCGCGCCGGTGCGGATCGAGGACGAGGACGCGGCCGGCCCCGTCGACGGCCAAGTCGAGGCCCGTCGTGCCGTCGGCCAGCGCCTTCGGCGGGACCACGACGCACTCGAAGTCGCCCTGCGGGTCGTAGCGTTTGACCCGCGGCAGGCCCTTTTCGCTCGTGAAGAAGCGGCCGCGTGCGTCGATGGCGAGGTGCGTCGGGTTGCAGCACCCGCAGAAGCCCTCGATCTTCATCGACGCCTTGCCCCACGCAAACCGGTACATTCCGTCATACGTATAGTTCTCGACGCGGCGCCGTCCTGGGTTGGTGAGCCAGAGCATCCCTTCGGGGCCGAGGGCCACGTCGCAGCACGGACTCGGGATGACGAGGCCGGGGGCGCGCGTCTCGTCGCTCTTCTCGCCGATGCGCGCAAGGACGTTGCCCTGCGGGTCGAACCGCCAGAGGACCCGCCCGCCGGCGTCCGCGACGAAGACGTCCGTCTCGCCGACCGCAAGGCCCGTCGTGTACGACCGCTCGCCGAGGGGCTGCCAGACGGCGCGGCGCGTGCCGTCGGCGCCGTAGACCTCGACGCGGTCCTTCAGTCCGACGTAGACGGTGCCGTCGGGCCCGGCGCCGAGGCAGTGCGGCGGCCCGCCGACCGCGAAGCCGCCCGCCGCCTTGCCGCCCTCGAAGACGGCGACCTTTTCGTCGCCCGCCACGAGCACCCGGCCGTCCGGCGCCAGGGCGACGGCGCGCGGCGACTCCATGCCGGTGGCGATCGCGCCGGTTTCGGCGTAGTGCACGAGGGCCGGGTCCACCTTCTTCAGCACCGTCAGGTCGTAGGTGAACTCGGGCCCGAGTTTGCCGGTGTCGCTGGGCATGGGGTGTTCCCGTATTCGTTGGCGTTGCGCGGCGCCGTTGTTCGAGCCGGCTGCGGAAGCAGCCGGGCATCTTCATCTGCCATGGCACGTGCCACGGCGGATGCGGATGACCCGCCGCTTCCGCGGCGGGCTCCAATGGCATCGCGCGCCGCAGGAGGCTCGCGTTGCAACCTTCACTCCTGCTCAACCTTGCGCATGTCCAGGCACGCCATCGTCTTCAGGTCGCGGACGAGGAGGCGGCCGTCGGCGATCGCCATCGGCGCCCACGTCTCGTGGCCGTCCGGCAGCACCTCGGCCCGGGCGAGCGGCTTGAACGCCTCGTCCGTCGCCTCCGCCATCGTCAGCACGCCCTTGTCGTCCATGGCGAACAGGAGGCCGTCGGCGATCATGTACGGCCCGAGGCCGAAGCGGTACTCGGGCCCGCTCGCCCACACGTGCCCGCCGGTCAGGTCCATGCAGAGCAGTTGCGAGGCCAGGGCCCCGGCCTCCTTCGGCAGGACGCCGTACACGTGCCCGTCGTAGAAGAGGGGCGTCTGCTGCTCGGAGCCGAACTGGCGCGACTTCTCCAGCCGCCATACCGTCTCCACACCCAGGCCGCCGCCCTCTTTCTCGACGACGCGGATCATCATGCTGCCGGACCCGTACCCGCCGGAGAGCAGGACGTACCCGTTGCCGATGACCACCGGGCTGGGCACGTTGGCGAACCGGACCTTCCAGTCGGACGTTTCCCAGAGGATGTCGCCGGCCTTCCAGCCGTCGCCGTTGCCGGCGGCGACGCCCACTGTGCCCCCGCTGCCGCAGTAGATGTACATGCGGCGGTCCAGGTGTTCCATCGGCACGATGGACGAGTGGGTCATCTTCCAGCCGTGCGGGTTCGGCGTGGTCCACGCGATGGTCGGCTCGCCGGGGGCGTCCTCGTTCGGGCGGCACTCGACGGCCATCATGAGGACGTCCGGGCCCGCGGGCGCCAGGATCGCCTTGCCCATGTCGATGAGCGGGCACTGGCCGGTGTACCATTTCGGCACCGTCGTGCCGTACTCTTTCACGAGGTCGATGCCCCACCGGAAGTCGCCCGTGCCCGCGTCGGCGCACATGACGTGGCACTTCGGGCCGATGGTGACCACGTCCTGGTACGTGACGGCCGGCACGGTCCGCGAGATGCCGTGGTCGCTGACGACGGGCACCTTGTACCACCGGCGCCAGATTTCCTTGCCGTCGTCAAGCGACAGGCACCGCAGCACGTCGGCCTGTTTCGACTCGTCGTAGTCCAGGAGGTAGACCCGGCCGTTGGCGACCGCCGGGGCGGCGTAGCCGATGCCCACGTCCGCCTTCCAGAGGAGGGGCGGGCCGCCCGCCGGCCAGGACCGCGCCAGCGGCGGCGAGGCCGGGGCCACGCCGTTACGGTCCGGCCCGCGGAAGTGCGGCCAGGCGGCGAAGGAGTCCGCCGGTTCGCCCTCGCCCTTCTTGAACTCGCCCGGCCAGGAGACGGCGAACGGCTTCGGGCCGCCGCGGCCTTTCTCCGGCAGGCGGGGCGTCAGGTCGTAGGCGGGCGTCGCCGACAGCCACAGTGCCACCGCCAGAATGAAACCGGCGGCGGCGAGCACCGGAATGGCCCGCAGGGCGAGCGCCTTCATCCCTCACACCTCTCGGGTAGAAAGGGGGCCGGTCCCCATGCACGTGACCTGGCCCCGGTCGTCGACGTATCGTACGGGCCCCGCTGGCGGAAATCAAGGCGGAGGCGGCGGGGGCGGCGGCGCCCTACTCATTCCGCAGCGCCGCCAGCAGCCGGCCGCGCAGCGCCAGCCGCGCCGCCACGTACGTCCACACGAGGCCGCTGGCGCCCACCGCCAACAGGACGTACGCGAGGGCGAGGTACGGCACGGGCGACCCCGCCCGCCCCAGGACGGGCGCCACGGCCAGGGCGGCGGCGCCGGCGCCCGTGGCGAGCCCCATGGCCAGCAGGCCCCAGTGCTCGGCCAGGACGAGCCGCCGAAGCCGCCGCTTCCGCCATCCGACGGCCCGCATGAGGGCGAGTTCGCCCCGCCGGTCCAGGACGTTCCGCAGGACCACCACGCCCAGCCCCAGGGTGCCGAGGATGAGCGCCTGCCCGCCCAGCGTCTGGAAGATCGCCAGGTACGTGTTCTGCATCGCCCCGAGGTCCGCCAGCCGCTTGGCCGCCGGCGTCACGGAGAGGCCCACGTCGGCCAGTTGCTGCGAGAGAACGTCGCGGACGGCCGCCGCCTGCTCGGCCGGCGTGTCGATGAGAAACATCCGGAAGCCCGTCTCGGCAGGAAACGCCTCGCGGAAGGCGTCCTCGCTGACGTACAGCGCCCCCTGGAGGATCGAGTTCCGCACCGTCGCGACGATGCGGAGGGTCATCGGCCGGCCCCGGCCGTCCGTGTACCGCAGCGTGTCGCCCACCTGCTTGCCGAGCGACCACTGGACGGAGGCGGCGTCGCCGACGGCCGGGACGACGCCCTCGCCGAGGTCCGCCTCGAGCAGCATCCAGGGGCTGGCCTCGCCGGGGTCGACGGCGGTCTCGGCGAAGGTGAAGGCGCCGCGGCGGGCCAGTTCCTCCGGCGGCACGCCGACGAGGCGCGGCCTCTGCACGCGGTTCAGGTTCAGGCACGAGGCCGCGTCGCCCTCGTGCACCCGCATGGCCACGAGTTGGTCGATGCGGTCGGGCAGGTCTTTCGGCAGGGCGAAGTGCGCCAGGCCCTTCTCGCTGAGCAGATCGTAATGGACCGGGATCGTCGTCTCGCCCATGAGGCGGAAGCCGCCCGTGCCGGAGGAGTGCCGGCCGGGGTCGGCGAGCGGCGTCCGCCAGTTCGCGCCGATGGCGACGACCAGGAACGCCCCGAAGGCGAACAGGGCGACGGTCGCCAGGCTGCGCCCGCGGCGGCGAGTGGCGTTGCGCAGACCCAGGCCGAGGACCGAGAGACGGCCGCCCCGGCGGGATATCGTGCGCGGTGGGTCTCCGTACCCACCGCGCATCTGCCCGGCCCCCTGTTCGCGCGGCAGGTACGGAGACCTGCCGCGCTCTACTTCGAGGCGCGCGGCGCGGCGGGTCTCCACACCCGCCGCGCCCTGTTCTTCCTGCACTGCCGCCCCGCGCTCCAGATGCGCAAGGACGGCCCAGGAGGCCGCCAGGCCTGCCGCCAGCAGCAGGGCCCCGGCGCCGAAGAAGGCGCCCACCGGCGTGCCGCCGCTCCCCACGGCCGTCCCGCCGAGCAGCGCGGCCGCCCCCGCGACGCCGACCGCCGCGGCGATCCAGCCGATCCAGGGGCGGGAACGCCGGCCGGCGGCCGCACCGAGGTCGGCCTCCGCCCCGGACGCCAACAGTTCCCGGGCGGGCGCCCGGCCCTGGCGGCGCAGCGTCAGCCGGATCGTCACGAGGGCCACCACGACCCCGGCGGCCGCGCCGACGAGCAGCGACGCCGGCTCGGCGTGAAACCGGATCTCGCTCGCCCCGACGGCGCTCTGCCACACCGTCGCCAGACCCACCAGCACCAGCCGCGTGTACGCCAGGCCGCCGACCGTCCCGAGGAGCGTGCCGACGGCGACGATGACCGCCCCCTCGGCGAGCATGAGCCGCCGGACCCGCCGCGGACGGTACCCGACGGCCAGCAGGGTGCCCGTCTCGCCGGCCCGCCGCTGCGTGCTGAAGGCGAACAGCAGGCCCGTCAGGACGAGGGCGGCGGCGATGAGGAACAGCGAGAGGGCCAGGAACAACTGGCCGAAGTCCAGGGCCTGCCCGGCGGCCGCCTCCGCCCGCTCGCGGACCGGCTCCACGAACAGGCCCAGCGCCCCCGGGTCCAGCGCGCCGCGCAGAGCCGTCCGGACCTCCTCCTCGTACCCCTTGCCGGACCCGCCGGTGAACCGGACGGCCGTGGCGTCGCCGAACCGGTTGGCCCAGATGCGCCGGCCGGCGGCCAGCGGCAGGAACGCCTTCGGCGTGCCGCCGCGGGAGTCCCAGTACGCCTCGTCCTTGTCGCGGATGCGATCGAGGCCGATCGGCACGCCCGGCTCCCACTGGCTGCAGTCGGCCTTGTCCGAGACGCCGGGGAACGGCGGCATGAGTGTGGCATCGGCCGCCGCACCTTCGATGGGCACGATGCCGCCCACGCGGAACGCGGCGCTGACCGTGTCGATCCGCCCGCCCTCGCCGGGCACGTAGTACGTGAGGGTGATCTCGTCGCCGACCTCGGCCGCGAGGTCGTCGGCCAACCAGGTGTTGAGGAGGATTTCGTCGTCGGCCAGGTCCGCCAGGCCCTTCGGCAGATGGTCGGCGAGGCGCTTGCGTGCTTCGTCCGTCAGGTCCTCCGCCAGCGGCCCCATGGCCGTCACCATCGAGTACGGCGTGGCGCGGTCGCCGATACGGAGGTCGTTGACGAGGTACGTGAGGACGCCGACGGCGTCGTCGCGCCGGGCGGCGGCCTCGGAGACGGGCGGGTCCAGGAAGACGCGGCGGGTGGTGAGGTCGACGGCCCCGCGGTCGGGCCGGCGCTCCAGGTCCAGACCGCCGTCGGCCAGGGTCCAGACGCGCTTGATCGCGGCCTCGACGGCCTCGACCGTGAGGGGAGAGCGCGGTGGGTCTCCGTACCCACCGCGCTGGCGATTCTTGAGCGCGGCGGGTGCGGAGACCCGCCGCGCAGCGCTGTCGGTTGCACCGCTGGCGTGTCCCCCGATGAGCAGGAGGTTGGCCCGCCCCTCGAACTCCAGCACCGCCTGCAGCCGGGCCCGCGGCAGGTAGACGTTGTGCGGCGGGACCTGGTTCGCCGCCAGGCTGAACC
>CAZNYC010000188.1:0-5938 GCA_964577175.1 uncultured Anaerolineales bacterium | reverse complement strand
GCCGCGCGCGCCACGAGCCGCGCGCCGTCATGCTGAGGAGGCCGCCAGGCCGACGAAGCATCTCGCCGTGGCCTTTGTCATTCGTCATTCGTCATTGGTCCGTTGCCAGCGGCTGCCGTGCGCTGTCATTCTGAGCGCAGCGAAGAATCTCGCCGTGGCCGTTCGCCGTTTCCCGTTGTTGTTTTCCCTGCCTTTCCGCCGTTGCCTAATGCCTAATCCCGAAGCCCTGTTGCCTGACTTATCCTATAATTCATATCGCCTGCCGCCCATGTATCGAAAAAAGGGGTAAGTTCCGCGCGCGTTTCGGCGCACCGGCGCGCATTCCGATCAAAAAGTTGAAAAAAGGGGCACGTTTCGCCTTACCCATTTTAACATTCCGGCCCCGAATCGTCCCACACGGGACAGAATCGGCGATTCGGGGTCCGAAAAAGCGCATTTGCGGGGGGTGCGCGCGAAGACGTTTTCTCAGAGTATCGATCGGGCCGCGCCGTTCGAGCCCCCCGCGGGAGCGGCGGGTCGTTCCCATCCGCCGTGGCACGTGCCAGGGCAGGTGAGGATGACCGGACGCTTCCGCGTCCGGCTCAAGCGGCGCAGCGTTCCTACAGCGGCACGGCGGTCCCGAGGCCGAGCCGCTCGGCCCCTGCCAGGGCCGCCGAGGCCGCCGCCACGTCCTCCACCGCCACGCCGACGGACTTGAAGAGGGTGACCTGGTCGGCCGACTGCCGCCCCGCGGCCCGTCCGGCAACGATCTCGCCCACCTCGGCCGCCACGTGGTCCCACGTGATGCGCCCCTCCTGGACGGGCACGACGAGGTCGCCCGCCTCCTCCATGGCGGCCGCCCGCTGGTCCACGACGACGCGGGCCCGGCAGACGGTGTCGGCGGGCACCTCGCGGGCGGGCGGCTGGTAGGCCCCCACGGCGTTCAGGTGGACGCCCGGCGCGAGGTCCGCATCGTCGAAGACCGGCTCCGACGCCGTCGTCGCGGTGCAGACCACGTCCGCCCCGGCCAGGGCCTCGGTGGGCGTCGCGGCCGGCTCGACGGCGATGCCGAGCCGCCCGGCCATCTCGTCGGCGAAGCGGCCGGCCGCCGCCGCGTCCACGTCGAAGACGCGGGCCCGGCGGATCGTCCGGACGGCGCAGACGGCCTCCAGTTGGGTCCGGCCCTGGACGCCCGCGCCGAAGACGGCCGCCGCCTGTGCGTCCGGACGGGCCAGCAGGTCGGTCGCGGCCCCGCTCGCCGCCCCCGTCCGGACGGCCGTCAGCGTGGCGGCGTCCATGACGGCCAGGGGGGAGCCGGTCGTTGAGTCGAAGAGGACCATGAGGCCCTGGAGCAGCGGCAGGCCGCGGTCCCGGTTGCCCTCCAGCAGGGTGACGATCTTGACGCCCAGCCGCCCGTCGGCCGGGGCGCAGGCCGGCATGACGAGGGCCGTGCCGGGCGGGCCCGCCGCGGCCGCCTCGTCGGACGGATCGCCCAGGACGAGGTGCGTCCGCGCAGGGACGACGGCCTCCCCCGCCGAGAGGGCCGAGAGGGCCCGTTTCATCGCCTCGACGGCCTCGGGCATCGGCAGGGCCCGGCGGACCTCGTCGGCCGAGAGGAAACGGAGGGTGGCGTCGGGCATGGGCTTACCTTTCTCGGCACCGCCGCGGCAGGGCCTTGGCCGAGGGCGCCTGGGCCAGGCCCCCCAGGGCCGTGCACCGCAGTTCCGGCGGCAGCATCCGGCCGACCGAGAGCACCGCGTCGACCGTCTCGTCGAGCGGCACGGGATTGGCGTACCCGCCCAGGACGAGGTCGGCGCAGACAAACGCCCCGGCCGCGGCGGCGGCGTTGCGGGTGTGGCACGGGATCTCGACGATGCCCTGCACGAGGTCGCACACCGAGCCCATGGCGTTCTGGAGGGCGACGGCGGCGGCGTCGGCCGCCTGGGCCGCCGTCCCCCCCGCCGCCTGGACGCACGCGGCGGCCGCCATGGCGCCGGCGGCGCCGATCTCGACCTGGCACCCGGCGACCTCGGCCGCGAACGTTGCCCGCGTGGCGATGATCTGGCCGACGGCCCCGGCGGCGAGCAGCGCCAGGGCGGCATCGCGACCCTCCAGCCCCCGCTCCGTCCGCCACGTCCCCAGGACGGCCGGCAGGACGCCGGCGGCCCCGCCGGTCGGGGCGGCGCAGACCACCCCTCCGCCGCTGCTCGTGTGCATGGCCGCCAGGGCACGGCCGGCCGCACGGGTCGCCAAGCCCCCCGCGGCGAGACGTCCGGCGGCCTCGGCGTCGTAGACGGCCCCGGCCGACGGGGCGAGGAGTTGCATCGCCGGCGGGTCCGCCAGGCCCCGTTCCACGGCGGCCGCCATGATGCCGAGCCGCCGGTCGATCTCCGCCAGGACCTCCTCGGCCGGCACCTGGAGGAGGGCGGCCTCGGATTCCAGCGCCGCCTCGCCGAGCGAAAGGCCGCGCTCCGCGCAGAGGGCGACCATCTCGGCCCCGCTCTCGAACAGCGCTTCGCCGGGCTGAGGATAGAGGAGCGGCTCGGCCGTCCAGACCTCGCGGACGCCCGTTTCGGCGCCGACGGCGGCCAGATTCTCCGGCGGCAGGGGCGCGGTGCGGCGGGCCGTGACCAGAGCCAGATCCTCCCGCGCCGCGGTCTCGGGCCGGGCGAGGGAGGCGCCGCCTGTGGCCAGGCGGCGGGCGACGGCGTCGGCGGTCCCCGCGTCCGTCTCGACGAGGACGACGTGGGCCTCGCCCGCCAGGCGGACGGGCCAGCCGGCCAGGCGCGTCACCTCGACCGCCCCGCCGCCGACGGATTGGGCCCGGGCGGCCAGCGTCCGGCCGTCGGCGGCCGCCAGAAGCAGGTCCACCGCGTTGGGGTGGTCGGCCTCGGCGAGCGGGGCGACGCAAAAGGCGACGTCGATGCCGGCGTCCGCGGCGGCGTCCAGGGCCCCGTCGAAACGGTCATCGGTGATGGACCAGCCGAGCAGGGCGGCGGCGAAGGCGAGGTCGGCCCGCTGCTCGCGGTAACAGGCGGCGTAGGAGCCCGCCGGGTCGAACGTGCAGACGGCCCGGACGGGCGGGGCGCCGAGGAGGGCCCGGGCCAGGGCGCCGATGCGGTACGCGCCGGCGGTGTGGGAACTCGACGGGCCCCGCATGACGGGGCCGAGGACGTGGTTCAAAATGCTCTTGGGCGTCGGCATACGAATGTCCAGTGCTCCGCAAGACGCCATCGTTGAGGCGGCGACCGAAGGTCGACGCCGCATGTCGTTCCTGCGCGGCGAGTGCGGAGACCCGCCGCGCTTGTGTGCAATTCCCGGTGCCCCAATGAGGCCTTCGGCCTGTGGGCACGGCGAGATTCTTCGGTCGCTCCGCTCCCTCAGAATGACAAACAACGACGAGACTATTCTGCCGGGACGAGACGGACGTCGACCGGGCGGGGCCGGGCGATGGCGCGGGCCCGTTTCAGGAGGTCGGCGGTGTCGGCCTGGGCCTTGCGGATGGCCTCCTGGCCGGCGCCGTCCTTGCCCGTCTTCAGGCCCTGGCGCCAGGCCCGATAGATCGTGCGGCGGCGCTTCTGGACGAGTTCCAGGACCTCGCGTGCCCCGGCGGTCGGTTGCCACGCGGGCACCCGGTTCAGGTCGAGGCCGGCGGCGAGGTGGGCGGCCGTCACGTGCCCCGCCATCTGGCCGGAGGCGTGCAGTTCGTACCGGCCCGCCTCCAGGCCGGTCACCGTGAGCCTGTAGCGGCTGAGGCGGTCGAAGGTCCGTTCGACGGCGAGCGACTCCTTGTCCCATCGCGGATCGACGGGCATCGGCAGGGGCGTCGTCCATGTGAAGGCGAGGCCGGCGGCGTCCTTTTTCAAATCCGCCACGTCGCCGGCGAGGACCTTCATGGCCCCCGCGTCGACCTTGGCGTGGGCGACGTCGCGCGGCACGCCGAGGGTCTCCAGGAGCGTCTGGGCCATCAGCCAGTGGCCGGTGGCGTTCGGGTGGACGGCGTCGCCGGAGAGGTAGAAACTGACCTTCTCCTTTCGCCGCTCGCGGAGATGGCGGTTCATCGCGTCGTGGACGGGCGCCACGATGAACCCCTCCGGCCGCAGGCCCAGGAGGAAGTCGCTGTAGACCTCCAGCGTGACGTCGTAATCGACGGCGGGGTACCGGTAGCCGTAGTGCGTGGCATTGGGGTCACCTGCCCGTCGGCGGTAGGGGTCGAACGGCGGCGGGGTCATGAAGACGGTCCGGGCGCCGATGCGCTTGCACCGGTCGATGAGCCGCCGCACCCCCGCCCGGTACTTCTGGAACTTCAGCCGGTCGAACGGGTGATAGTTGCCGTCGTTCATGCCGAAGCAGGCGACGACGACGTCGGGCTCGGCGGCGGCGACGTCGCGGTCGAACCGCTGGTGGGCCCACGGCCGGCGGGGGTCGTGGTCGGGCTCGCTCGTGCCGGAGATCGTCTCGCTCGAGATGCCCGCGTTGACGATGCGGAACGCCTTGTCCGGGAAGCGCGTGATGAGGAAGGCCTCGACGTCCTCCACGTACGCCCCGCCCTGGGTGATGGAATCGCCGAAGAAGAGGATCGTCTCGCCGCCCGCGAGGGCGCAGGCGTTTTCGGCGGCGGGGGCCTCGGCATAAGCGGGCGGGATGGCGAGCAGGAGCAGGACGGCAAGGGCGGTGCGGGCGCAGCGCATGGAGGGTCCTTTCTGTCGGTCAAGCGGCACGGCGGTTCGAGCCCGCTGCCCCCGAGCCGGCCGCGGAAGAGGCCGGTCATCTTCATCTGCCATGGTGCGTGCCACGGCCGATGAGGCGGACCCGCTGCTCCCGCAGCGGGCTCGAACGCCGGCGTTCGATCGGCCAACTCGAGCGGTGGCCATGCCACCCCGTCGAGTATAGACGGTGGGCCGCGGAAGATAAAGCGGAAGGTGGGCAGGGTTGACACGACGGTGTGTCGGGCCTAGGCTCTCAGGGAGAGGCGAAACAAGAATAGCCAACAAGGAACACCCGATAGCCAACACCCAAGCGAACGGGCCTGAGGCCCGTGTGGGGCGCGGCCCGCAAGCGGGCCGGCGAACATGAGCGCTGCCGCAGGGGTCAGATGGCCCCGGAACCTTCGCAAGTCGGGTGGCATGCCTTCGCGACGTTGCGAAAGCATGCGCCTCGCGAGCCGGAGAGACACGCTCTCGCAGAAACGCGAAAGCGTGGCACCCGGCGGTAGCGCGGCGGGTGCGGAGACCCGCCGCGCACGACGGTTGAAAGGAGTGGACGGCGTGGCGGGTTGGATGCGAAAACTCGGACAAATGGCCGGGCCCGGCGTCCGGAAGGGCAAGTGGCTCTGGACCTCGCTGACCGGCACCTCCAAGGAAGCCCTGCGGGCCGAGTACGACGTCGGCCGCGACATGGCCCAGGAGGTCCGCCGCCAACTCGGTACGGACGACGACGCCGAGATCGCGCGGTTCGTCCAGGACATCGGCCGGCGCCTCGCGGCGTGCGTGACGCAGGAAGACCGGACGTTCGAGGTGTCGGTCGTGCGTGGCGAAGCGCCGAACGCGTTCGCCCTGCCGGGCGGATTCGTGTTCGTCACGCGTCCGCTCATCGCGTTGTGCGAGCGGCGGGAGGACGAACTCGCGTTCGTCCTCGCCCACGAGATGGCCCACGTCATCCGCGGGCACGCGATCGACCGGGTGCTCTCGGACTCGGCGACGGCGGCGGCGTCGCGGGCGATAGCGGCCCGCAGCGGCCTCGGGGCGTGGGTCCGGCACGTGGGCGTCAAGTACCTGACGGGGGCGTACTCGCGCCAGCGCGAGGTCGGGGCGGACGAACTCGGGGCCCGCCTCGCCGATGCCGCCGGCTACGGCCGGGAGGGGGCCGTGCGGCTGCTCCATCGCCTGGACCGGCTGCGGGCCGAGGGAATGGCCGAGGCCCTCGGCCTGGGCCAGTACTTCGCGTCGCATCCGCCGAC
>CAZNYC010000187.1:0-6036 GCA_964577175.1 uncultured Anaerolineales bacterium | reverse complement strand
CGCCCGCGAGGAGGCTCCGGAGACCTGAGAGGATCTCCGACATCTGGGCGATGTTCACCTCGGCCTCCCCGGCCTCGACCTCACAGAGCAGGCGGGCCAGCCGGGCGAAGTCCAGCGGCTCGGTGGCCTCCTGGCGTTCGACGGCGACGGCGAGGCGGTACAGCGCCCCGTCGGCCGGCGTCAGGAGCACGTAGCGCCTCGGCATCACACCCCCTCCTTCCGTTTCACCTCCCGCACCACGCCCTCGACGTCGCTCGAGGCGGCCTTTTGGGTGGCCCCGTGACTCTTGCGGAACAGGTCCTCGATCTGCTCGCGGGTGTAGGCCGCGCCGTCGGCGACGAGGGCCCGCAGGTTCTCCCCGCCGAGGACCACGGCGCGGAGCGCGTCCCGGTTCCGCCACAGGCCGTACGCGAGGCCCCCAACGGCCAGAACGATCAGGACGAGGCCGCCCCAGGCGATCCACTCCAGCCACCGGTACAGGGCGACCGAGACGGCGAAGACCGCCAGGGACGCAAGGCCGACCACCAGGCCCGCCCGGCGCGAGAGCCAGACGAAGAGGGCCCCGCCCGCGAGGAGTCCCGCGAAGCCGCCGGCCGCCGTCACGAGGAGCCATTTGCGCACCGCCGAATCGGCCCGCTGCTTCTCGCGCGCCGCCTCCGCCTGCCACCGGTCCCGCTCAGCCCGGAGGTCGGTGACCGTCGCCACGAGGCTCGCCGCCTCGCCGCTCGATGCCCGGACCGACTCGACGCTCCGCAGGGCCGCGTCCAGTTCGCCCGCGACTTCCTCATCGAGCCGGTCGGCGCTTCCGGCGAGTTTCACGGCGAAGGGCCTGGCCGCGGGCACGGCCCGGGCCTTTTCGGCGGCGGCGCGGACCTCCCCGGCGCTCGTCTCGGTGCCGGCGCGGGCCTTCTCGATGTGGAGGGCGGCCGCGCCCGCCTCCTCGGCCATCGTCTCGATGGCGGCCTCGCCCCGCTCGGCGTCCCGCGTCAGGTTCGGCCCCTGACCGCACCCGCCCACGAGCGCCAGGGCGGCCGCGAGGGCCACACAGACGCCACACGGGCCGAGAACGGCCCCCGGTCGACGCCTGGCCCGACCGCCGAGGAATGAACGCATCACGTCGCCACTCTGGGTCATAACCGGCCCTCCTTCACCATCGTCCTCAACATGTGCACCGCCCCGGCGTCGAGCGGCATCCCCTTGCGCCGCCGCTCGGTCGGGTACGGATGAAAATCTTCCACCCGGTAGGCCCGGCACTTTTTCGGGTCGCGGTAGGCGTTGCCGACGACGGCGATCAGCGTGGCCGCCTGGACGCTCCGGACCTTCTCGGGCCCCATCCGGCCCTCGACCATCCACACGAGTTCCCGGAGCGTCAGCGGTCCGGGGTCGACGCCGGCGAGTCCGGCGAGTTCGTGGACGAGTCGCCAGAGGGATTCAGGCTCTCGGCCATCAGCCGATCGATCTCCCCGCTCGCCATCATCGCCTCCGCCCGCGCGAGGATCCGATCCTCCTGCCGCTTGCCCCGCTCGATGCATTGCCGCAGCAGGTTGCCCCGCCGGCTCGGGCAAAAATCCGCCAGGGCCTCGAGGAGCGCCTCCACCGCCGCGTCCAGGGCGTCGCCGACGAGGGCCCGGCCGAACGCCTCCGGCGAGACGTCCCGCTCGCGGGCCTCCGGCTCGACCAGCACGTACAGGACGTCCACCAGCAGCACGGGGTCCTCGGCCAGGCGGCCCAGGGTCTCGCCGCCGAGGGTATCCATGAGTTTCACATCGCACCGCTTCCGCACGCGGCGGAGGGCGTTCACGTCGATGCTCAGGACCCAGTCGCGGTTTTCGGCGTCGGTGAAGGTCGCCATCAGGTCACCTCGAAGAGTTCCGGCGGATGGTCTGGCGCGTAGGTCGGCTCGATGGTGACGCTGGCGGTCATCCCTTCCTCGAGCGGTTCGTTCCGGCTGAAGCTCATCACCTCGCCCTGGAACCGCACGCCGAGGCTGCCGACGGTCTCCACCGACCCGTCCAGGGCCACCAGGTCGAGCGCCGTGCCGTTCATGTAGGAATCGAGCAGCGCGTCGAAGTGGCCGTCCTCCGTGTCCCAGGCGATCTCGGTCTCGATGGAGAGTTCCTTCAGCGTCCCCTTGTTGGCCCGCCAGCCCTGGTTCGCGCGGGTCGTCAGGTCCGCCTTCGCCTTGTCCAGGTTCAACGTGTTGTCCCGGACGTTGCCCATCTCGCTCCAGTTGGGCGTGGCGTGGACGTCCGTGTTCCGGTACAACTTGGCGTCGCCACCGATTTTCGCAGACATGGTGATTCCCTCCGTGCGTGCGGCTTACCTGCCGCTGCGGGTTACGTTTGCTGCAGTCCGCCTTCCTTCGACGCCACGTCGACCCGGTCGCGTTTGGCGGCGAGGTCGTCGCGCTCGGCCTTCAGGGCGGCGAGGTCCGTTTCCAGATGCGCGATGTGCTCCTCGAGGTTCGCCAGGTACGTATCCACGGCGTCGCGGTCGAAGACGCGCTCCTCGGTCTGCGTTTCGGTCATGCGCAGACGTTTGCCGTCCGGCGTGTCGATGACCTCCCGGCTCGTCACCCTGTCAGGCATCTCCGGCTCCTACCGATGGTGTTCCATCCCCTGTTTGCCGTGGTCGCACCAGCCCGCCCGGCGGACCGTGAAGCCGGCCTCGCGCGCCTTGCGGGCGAAGTGGGCGCACTCGCACGCGGTGACGGCGGTGCCGTCGGCGGAGTAGCCGAAGGCGAACCACGGCGGCTCGATGGCCGCGAGACAAGAGCGGCTCACGCGCACGAGGCCCATATGAATCGCCTCCGGCTCGGCCCACGAGGCCATGTTCCCGATCGGGTACGTGGCGCCGACCACGTCCCCGGGCACCTGGAGGACGGGCAGCGCCGCCGCCCCGGGGCGCATGTCGCGGTCCATGAACAGGAAGTCCGTGATCGATTCCGGGGCCTTCAAGCACAGTTCCTTCACCGCGTTGTTCCGCGCCAGGGCCACGTCCCGCTGCTGGAGGGCGAAGACGTTCTGCGGCGGTAGAAGGTTATAGAGCCAGGCCGCCGCTTCCCACGTCAGGCTGTGGTCCGGCCAGGTCAGGACGATGGCCCGCGTCCTGGCGGGGTCGATGGCGAGTTGGAGGTCGGTGTTTGTCATGACGCCTGGATCGTCCGCCAGCCACTGCACCCGACGTACACCTGCAACGCGCCGGCGCACCCGCACCAGCGGATCGCGCCGCAGACCGCCGAGTACGAACTGCACGGGGCCACGAGGCCGCACGCGTAGCGGAAGTCCGCCGTCCCGCACACGCACAGGTCGCCGCAGGCGTGGAGCCTTTGGCACGGGTCCGTCTGGCGGACCGTGCACCCGCAGACGGCCGGGGCGTTCACGCAGGACGTGGCGTAGAGGTTCTGGACGTAGTAATCGCAGCGGTCGTCGACCTTCCCCGGCGTGACCGCGCAACCCGCCAGGTGCCGGCCGTACACCATGCCGCCTGCGACCTTGTGACAGTCCACCGCGGCGTCGGCGATCTTGTCCGTGGTGACCGCCCCGCAGGCGATCTTGCTGGCGCCGACGACGCCGTCGGCGAGTTTCGTCGCGCAATCGACCGCCCCGTCGGCGAGGTGACAGCCCATGACCGCCCCCGCGGCGATGTCGGCCGAACCGATCGTGCCGTCCTGGATGAGCGCGCCGGTGACCGTGCGGTACGGCATTACCAGGTCCCTCCGACCAGGGTCACCGCGTCGCCGGGTGTGCCCTTGACCTCGATGGAAGACAGATCGACACTCCTGAAATCATGCCACTGGCCAGGAATCCACGGCACGTCCGAGCCGTCGTCGCCCTTGAAGTACACGGTGCCGGCGTTGGCGGGCGGGCAGGAGATCGTGACGCTCGCCACCGTGGTGGTGTCGGCGAGCGGGGCGTAGTCGCCCGTCACGTCGATCTTTCGCATGAGACAGTTGTTCATGGCTTACCTCCCGCCTTCGCCGAGGCTACGGCGGACTATCGCACGACGCGGAACGTGAGCGTCAGGACACTCGTCAGCTGCCGCAGTTCGTCCAGGTGTTCGGGCGCGTAGACGGGGTCGGACTCCGTCCGCAGCCACACGGCCTGTTCGCCGCCCGGCAGCGCCAGGCGGGCGAAGCGAAAGTGGTCGGCGACCTCCTCCACCAGGGTCATGAGCGGGTCGAGGTCGGCCTCCTCGGCTATTCTTTTCTGCACGCCCACGTCCACCTGGTAATCGCCGGCCGCTTGGGACCGGCTCTGAATCTCGCTCGTCACCCCCTTCGGCACCACCGACACGTGCAGGGCCCGCATCTCCGCCAGGTCGAACCGTGGCCGGTAATGCCGCTTCGCGGTGAACTGTTGGGAGAACGACGCCGCGTTCAGCGCCACGACGACCGCGTCCGCTATCCGGATGAGAATTGCCACGCCTGTCCTCCGTAGCCTTGGCGAAGGGGGATCAGCCTCCGAACACGTACGTCCTGAGGGCCAGGACGCCCAGCGTCACGGCCGCCCCGACGATGAGCCACGTCAGGCGACTGCGGACCGCCTCGGCCATCTCCAGCCGGTCGAGCCGGCGCTGGATGCCCGGCTTGCCGTTGCCGCGGATCGCCTCGTCCATCCGGTCGAGTTTGGTGTGCAGGTCGAGGAACTCCTGCTTGCACACCGCCTCGTACCGGTCGTCGTCGCACGCCATCAGGCCGCCTCCGTCGCCACGTGTTTCGTGTGAATCCGCCACGCCCGGCGGTACGGGTCGGCCGGCTTGCAGCAACTCTCTTCGCCGCCGGGCGCCATCACCTCGTACACCTGCACTTCCGACCCCTGCGTCACGCGGATGCGGTCGCCCGGTTCCGGCGTCCGCGGCCGGCCGGAGAGGACCAGGTCCGCCGCCGCCACGATGAAGTCCGTCGATTCCACCCACACCGCCGCTCCGTATCCGCCGTCCACCTGCCAGGCCTTCCGGCCGACCGTCGCGAGGACCTCGACCTCCTCGCCGTCCCGCTCGTACGTCACGCCGCGGGCCACGTGGGCCTTACGCTGCGTCTCCAGCCAGTCGGTCGCCTGTTCGAGGATGTCGGCCATGGGTCAGCCCAGGTCGATCACCGCACCTCGATGTCCGTCGCGGACGAGTACGAAAGCGCCACCTTGCCCTCGCCGTCGTTGTAGACCGAGGTCGGGAACGGGCCGAACAGGTGCCGCTCGCCGGCGGGCACCGTGATTGTCTTGTCGGCCACGTCCTCGCCGTCGATGGTCTTGGTGGTCGTGACCGTGAGGTCCACGTCCGACCCGGCGCCGTTGGTGTGCTCCACCAGGAGGAGTTTCTTGCCGTCGTTGGCGAAGTCGTCGCCACCGACCTCGGCGGCTTGGCCGGGAATCGGGTTGGCCGCGCGGGCAGGCGCCACGGGGGTCAGGGTGGCCATCAGGAACTCCTTTCAGCCTCAAACCTCATGCTTCAGGCTGCAAGCCACGGACGGCTGCATGCTGTGGCTTGCGGCTTGCGGCTTGTGGCTGTTCTCACTGTTCGAGGCGGACGCGGACGGTCGTGTCGTCGTCGCCGGCGGCCGCGACCGTCTTGCCGAGGTATTTATTGGCCCCGGACTCGTCGTCGGTCTTCGCGACCGCGTCGGCGACGTCCCAGTACACCTTCGCACCGGCGGCGATGGCCTCCCCGACGCCGGCCGTCTTCGGGAAGTCGAAGACGCCGGTCACGGCCAGGGCGCCGAGCGCACTGGCCGCGATGGGCATCTTGGCGACGCCGACGAGGTCCTCCTGGACCACGACGTCGCCGGCGGCCACGTCGGAGCCGGGCGTGTAGTCGATACTCTTGCCGTCGTGCACGAACTGTGCGGTTGCCATGTCTTGCTCCTCAAACGCGCCCATCAAGATGGGCGGCTAACTGTGGTTCACGCGCCGTCGCTCAGTCACCCAGTGACTCCGTCACCGGCCGATCACGCTTCGCCCTTCATCTGCAGGGCGCCGCGCCAATCCTGCTCGCGGACGCCGAAGTCGATGTACCCGCGGAACTGGATGCCGAGGGTGT
>CAZNYC010000186.1:0-6100 GCA_964577175.1 uncultured Anaerolineales bacterium | reverse complement strand
CCCCCCGCGCACGAGTCAGCGTCATCGTACGGACGCTGCGCAAACGAAACGGAAAGGACCCGACATGGCACCCTTCACAACCACGCGTCGGCGGTTTCTGTGGAACACGGCGGCGGGCCTGGCGGCGGTCGGCCTCGGCGGACGGGCCCGGGCGGCCGATCCCCTCGATGGCGAGATGCCCACGCGCCCCCTCGGCAAGACCGGCGAGAACGTGAGCATCCTCTGCCTGGGCGGCCACCACATCGGCCGCATCAAGCACGAGCAGGAATGCATCGCCCTCATCCGCCGGGCCGTCGACCTCGGCGTCACCTTCATGGACAACGCCTGGGAATACCACGGCGGCCGGAGCGAGGAACGCATGGGCAAGGCCCTCGCGGGCGGCTACCGCGACAAGACCTTCCTTATGACGAAGCACCACGGCCGCAAGCGCTGGCAGACCGCCATGGAGCACCTGGAGGACAGCCTCCGGCGCCTCAAGACCGACCGCATCGACCTGTGGCAATACCACGAGGTGGTGTACCCGGACGACCCGGACTGGATCTTCCGGCCCGAAGGGGCGATCCGCGCCGCCGAGAAGGCGAAGAAGCAGGGCAAGGTCCGGTTCATCGGCTTCACGGGGCACAAGGACCCGAACATCCACATGGAAATGCTTGCCCACGATTACCCGTGGGACACGGTCCAGATGCCGCTGAACCCGCTGGACGCCCACTTCAAGAGTTTCGAGAAACGGATCCTCCCGATCCTGGAGGAGCGCGGCATCGGCGTCATCGCGATGAAGACGATGGCCGGCGGCCACGCCCTGCGGACCGGCACGGTGAAGCCGGCGCAGTGCCTCCGGTACGTGTGGAGCCTGCCGGTCGATACCATCGTCTCCGGCATCATCAACACCGAGCACCTGCACGACAACGTACGGGCCGCCAAGACCTTCAAGCCGATGTCGAAGGAGGAGACGAAGGCCCTCCTCGCCCGGACCCGCGAACCGGCGATGACGGGCGAGTTCGAGCCGTTCAAGACGACGCGCGGCTACGACGGCCCCGTCGGCCGGCGGCAGCACGGGGTGGCGTGAGCGAAAACCGCGGAAACCGGAAATCGGAATTAGCAACATGCATGTGCCACGGCCGGTCGCTATTGCTCCAGGACCGAGGCGGCGCGGCGGAGGGTGAACTTCCCGAGCCGCATCTCCTCCACCTGTCCGCCCTTGTCCACGGTCATCTTGAGCAGCGGCACGATGTTGCCGCCTGCGTACACGCGGTGGAGGGTGATGTTTGCTTGGCCGTCGGCGCCCGCCACGTGCCGCTCCAGGATGCAGTCGGGCTTGAAGTTCAGCATTTCGGGGAAGTTGATGTCGTCGGGCAGTTCCACGCTGACGACGTTCTCGATCTTGCCCGGCTCGGGCAGGAGGCGCGGGGCGAAGTACAGGAACGCCGCGTGCGTCAGCAGCAGGTCGCCCGTGGTGGACAGGGTCTTGGTGAACTCGCGGGCGGTCTCGAACGGTTTGCCCTCTTTGTCGGCGAAGCCGGTGGCCTCGACCTGCCCGGCCCATTGGCCGGCCGTCTGCGTGAAGGTGACCTTGCCGGCCATGATCTTGAACTTGCCGATGCGTGTGGTGACCTCGGCCCGGCTGGGGGCGGGTTTCGCGGAGCCCTTGTAGACGATCTGGGAGGAGAAGCCGGCGTCGCGTTCCTTGCCCCCGCCGCGGTACGGCGCGGTGAACTCCTCTTCGAGGATCGTCAGGTCCCCGACGGTCATGATCTCGAGGCGCATCCGGCCGGCCTCGCGCCGGCCGAGGAGGATGTCGTACCGCAGGGTCTTCGTCTCGACGGGGTCGGAGGCGGCCGGCGCGACGGCCGCGACCGTCGCCAGGACCAGGGCCGCCGTCACCCACGATGCGGCATGCCGATACGTCATGGGTCACCTCGGATTGACAATAGGATGCAGACCGTAACGCACGCGCGGCGGCCCATTCAGCCGCCGGGCTTGCCCGGCGCGGGCCGTCCGGAACGCGCCCTGCAAGCAGGGCGGCGAACACTACAACGCTAACTCGTGCGCGGCGGGTCTCCGCACCCGCCGCGCTCGAAACGGCCTTTCAGCGCTGCGCGGCGGGTACGGAGACCCGCCGCGCTTTCGTATGTTCATTCAGACGGCCGGCCCCCGGCCGCATTCACCCCGTCACAATCGCCCGGACCGCAGGATCGCAATTACCAGCCACACGCCCAGCAGCCCCGCGATGAAAAACCCCAGGATGCCGAGCAGCGGCACCTCGGTATACGGCACGTTGGGGCCGATGTCGGCCTGGAGCATGATCGCCGACCCCAGGATGATCGACGCCACGATCATCGCAAACGCGATGCGGTTGCTGGAGCGGTCGAGTTCGTTGATGAGGTGCTCCAGGTTCTCGTGGCGGAAGAGGATCTGGAACCGCCCGCGGATGAGTTTCCGCATCAGTTGCCGCAGCGACCGCGGCCCCTGCTCCACCATCGACGCCAGGTGGTACGCCGTCGTCATCCCGTGATGGACGAGGCGGCGGGGCGAGGCCTTCTCGGCCATGAGGCGGCGGACCTTCGGCCGGACCACCTCCACCATCTTGATCTCCGGGTCCAGCCCGAGCGCCACGCCCCCCATCGCCACCATGCTCTTGCCCAGCAGGACGAAGTCGCGCGGCAGGACGACACGGTACCGGCGGGCCACGGCCGTGATCTCGTCGAACAGGTCCTTCAGGTTCAGCCGGCCGATCGGCACGCCGGCGTACTTGTCGGTCATGGCGGCCAGGTCGCCCTTCAGGCGTTCGGTCTCCAGGTCGTCCGGCAGGGCGGCGAGGTCGTCGAAGACGTCGACGACGATATCGAAGTCGTGGTTCAGCGCCGCTACCAGGATCGTGCCGAGCCTGGACCGCATGGCGTCGCTGAGGCGCCCGATCTGGCCGAAGTCCAGGATGCCCAGCACGTCCGGCGCCTGGACGACGAGGTTCCCCGGATGCGGGTCCGCGTGGAACAGGCCCAACTCGAAGTATTGCCGCATGAAACACTCGGTCATGTGCGAGGCGAGGGCCTTGCGGTCGGCGCCGATGCGGTCCAGCGCCTCGTCGTCGTAGATGGGCACGCCCTCGATGCGCTCCAGCGTCAGGACGCCGCCGGCCGTCAGGTCCCACAGGACGTTCGGCACGCGGACGTGGGGGTCGTCCTCGAACGTGCGGCGAAAGCGCTGCGTGTTGGACGCCTCGGAGACGAAATCGATCTCCCGCCGCACCGTCTGCGCGAACTCCTCCACCAGCATCACCGGCCGGTACACGCGGTACTCCGGCACGTACCGCTCCGCCAGGTCCGCCAGGCGAAGCAGAATGTCGATATCCGCCTCCAGCACGTCGCGGATGGCGGGGCGGCGGACCTTCACGACCACGTCCTCGCCCGTCTTCGTCCGGGCGGCGTAGGCCTGGGCGATGCTGCCCGCCGCGAACGGCTCCTCGCCGAAGTCGTCGAAAAACTCCTCCACCGGCCCGCCGAGTTGCTCGGACACCTGGGCCCGCGCGTCGGTCGTCGGAAACGGCTTGACGCGGTCCTGGAGTTTGCGGAACTCGCGGATGAATGCGGGGGGCAGGAGGTCCGTCCGGCTGCCCAGCACCTGCCCGAGTTTGACGTACGTCGGCCCGAGTTCCTCCAGCACCCGCGCCACCCGGGCCGCCGTCGTCTCGTCCGGACGCTGCTCGGGCGGCTCCCGGCCGTGCAGCAGCCGTTTGCGGAACGGCACCAGCCGCTCCAGGCGCAGGCTCACCACGAACCAACCGAACCCGTGCCGCGACAGCACCCCCGCGACGTGGCCGAGGCGGCTGAGGCTGCGGATCTGTCGGCCGAAAGGAATCAGGCTCATGGGTGGCTCGCCCTGCGAAAGGCGTTTCCCGCTGCGATGCAGCGACGGCAGGGGCGCGGTGGGTCTCCGCACCCACCGCGCCGCCGGCAGCGATTATAGCCCCCGCCCGCGCACGCGGGCAAACGAAAACGTGCCGCGTCCGAGCCCGGCGGCGCCTGTCGCGCTACGCCTCCGGCGTGCCTCCCGTTGCCTCCGCCGGCCGCCGCGCCTTTCGGCGCCTTGCCAGGACCACCCACAGTCCCAGGATGACCGGCACAAGAACGACAGCCGCCGCCAGCCACATGCCCTGTACCGCCAGCCACGCCGCCAGCGCCAGGCACAGCGCACTCAGGCCGGCCACCAGGACGAGGACCACCCCGGCCAGCGCCGTGCCGACAATCAGCACCACCATCAACACGCCGACGTACAGGACCAGGACCACCAGGCCGCACGGGAACATACAGGGCGGGTCAGGGCCGCCCAGGAAGGCGTTTTCCGCGTCGTCATAGCCTTGGTCGTCCTCGTCTCCCTCGTCCGGGGCAGGCGCATCGGCGGCCGGCGCTGCCGCGCCCAGCACCAGCGCCACGGCGACCAGCGCGAACCCCGTCCACGTGTTCGCTCGCATCATGAGGCATTCCCCCTGGAGCGGGACCCGATGCGGATGGCGCGCCGGCGGCGCTCGGCCACCAGGCCGCCGGGCAGATCGACGGGCCCGGCCACCGAGCCCGAGACGAGGGCCGCGACGACCTCCTCCGTCCGTGCGGCGGACATGTGCTTCAGGCCGCCGCCCAGGTGCGCCACCGCCCGCCGCACCAGCGCCCCCTGAAGCCACGGCGCCAGGGCCGCGAAGTCGTCGGCGTCGATGAGGAGGGCCCGGGGGCCGCCACCGGCGCTGTCGTTCTGAGGGCCCGCATGCGGGCCCGAAGAATCTCGCCGTGGTTGGTCGTCTTCCTGCTCACTCACGGCGAGACCCTTCGCTTCGCTCAGGGTGACATCGCGTGGGAGCCCAGTGCCTTCGCTTTCCGGCACCTCCCGCACGACCCGGTTCCACACGCGGTCCAGAGCCTCGTCCAGGACGGTGCGGGCGGCCTCGGCCTGGTCCGCCAGGCGGAACAGGGCCGCCTCGACGGCCGGGTTCACCGCCCGGCCGAGCAGCGGCAGCACCTCGTGCCGCAACCGGTTCCGCGTGTACGCCGTGTCGTCGTTCGTCTCGTCCCGGCGCCAGGGCAGGCCTGTCCGCTCCAGGTACGCCAGGACCAGGCCCCGGCCGATGTACGGGTGGACCATCGGCCGGACGATTTCGACGGCCGCATCCCTCTCCCCCGGCGGGAGAGGGTTGGGTGAGGGGCCGATCGATGGTTCACCCTCACCCGGCCGCTCGCCGCGGCCACCCTCTGCCCTCGAGGGAGAGGGTAACCAGGCCCGCGGGCCGAGCGCCGCCAGGCCGTCGATGCCCGTGCCGCGCAGAATGTGGAACAGGACCGTCTCGGCCCGGTCGCCGCCGTGGTGGCCGAGGGCCACCTTCCGGGCGCCGCAGCGGCGGGCCGTCTCGCGGAAGAACCGCCGGCGGGCCTCGCGGCCGGCTTCCTCCACGCCGACGCCGGCGGCGTCGGCCGCGGCGCGAATATCGGCACGTTCCACCGCGTACGGGAGATGGAGCCGGTCGGCGAGGTCGGCCACGAGGCGGGCGTCGGCGTCGGCGGACTCGCCGCGCAGCCCGTGATGCAGGTGGGCGAGAACGGGGGCGACGGCGAGGCGGCGGGGCCGCCGTCGGCCCGTCACCGGGTCCCGCCCCCCGCGAAGCCGTTCGAGCACGTGGGCGAGGGCCACCGAGTCCGGACCCCCGCTCACGCCCACGATGACCGGCTCGGGGGGCGCCCCGCGCTGCGTTTTGCGCGGCAGGAGGCCGTACCGCGCGATCGTGTCGAGGACGCGGTCGACAAACTGGCGCTCAGGGTCGGGCGTGGTCATCGCCCGGCCATTATAGGAGGTTTGAAGGTCGCATGATAGCGCGGCGGGCTCGAACGACCGGTGCGTCCGAGCCCGCTGCATCAGCAACGGGGGGCTCTCGAACCTCAGCGAGCGTCGGGGCGCCGGCGCCGAGCCGCGACGCGACGCGGAGCGCTCCCCTTCGGGTCGCGGCTAGAGCGGTTTAACCTCGGATGATAGCGCGGTGGTTCTCCGTAACCACCGCGCTTCACGCACCGCCCGTCTTGTGCGCGGCGGGTGCGGAGACCCGCCGCGCTACCTTACGAAC
>CAZNYC010000185.1:2913-6376 GCA_964577175.1 uncultured Anaerolineales bacterium | reverse complement strand
GCCGCGGCCTACGTGTCAAACTAATTGATAATACTTCCTGAGCAGCCACTCACCCGTCACGAGCGCGAGGAACAGGCCGAACAGGACGGCGAACAGGCCCGGCACGGTCTGGATGCCGAACTCGCGGTGGATGTCCTCGGTCACCGTCCGCCCGCGGAGCCCGGCGACGAGGTCGCCGAAGGCGGCCGGCTCGTAGTACGCCCCGCCGGTCTGTTGGGCGACGGCCTTCAGCAGGGCCCGGTCGATGCTCAGCCGGTCGAACTCCTGGTTCGGCCGGCCCACGCTGAACCGGGCCTCGTCCTCGCCGAGCGTCGTCCCGTCCTTCGTCGCCTTGACGCGAACCGTGTAGTCGCCGGGGTCCAGGGCCCCGAGGTCCGCCTGGTACACGCCCACCGCGCCGGCGACGAGCGAGAGCGAGAGGCTCTGCGTTTCGTCCGCCCCCGGGCCTTCCAGCGCGCCGCTCGTCTCGGCGAAGTTGGTGGCCCGTCCTTCCTCGGCCCGGACCTTGGCCCGGACGACGACGGCCTCGCCCGGCTCGTAGAACGGTTTGCGGACGAGGAGGTCCACGCCCGGTTCGTCGGCGTGTTCCTTGACCTCTTTGTTCGCGAGCCACCGGACCATCTGGCTCCAGAACTTGATGTAGGGCGACTCGGCCCCCATCGCCCGCAGCGGCAGGTACCACTGGTAGGTGGTGTCGGCGGCGAAGGCGGCGGTCCGGCCCTCGCCGTACGGCTGGACCGCCAGGACGACGAGCGGCCCGTGGGGGTTGGCCCGTTCCGGATGGACCGCCAACACACTCGCCCCCGGCTTGGCGCGCAGGAGGTTGTTGCACCCCTTCAGCAGGGGCAGGGTCCGGCGGGGCGTGTCGCCCCGGTATTGGAAGAAGTCGGCCGTGCCGTGGAAGATGGCGTGGTTGGCGCCCTCGGGCGTGAGTTTCAGGACGAACGGGGTGGTCTCCTGGCCGATGCCGGGCGGGCCCACCTCCACGGGCAGCATCCGCTCGATGGGCGTCCCGGCGTACCCGCCGGGGCCGAAACTGTTGTACCCGCCGAGCATGAGGAACCCGCGGCCTTCCTCGACGACTTGCCGCAGGTTCTCCATCTGCTCGCCGGAGAAGTAACTGCGGTGCAGGTCGCCGACGAGGAAGACGTCGAAGCGGCGCATGTCCTGGAGGGTCTGCGGGGGCCCGGAGAGCGCGACGCCCTGCATGCTGCCGGACTGGAGGAACTCGCCCCGTTTCACCTGCACCAGGGCGAGCAACTCGACGTTCGGGTCGGTCTCCAGGGCGCTCTTCAGGGGCTTGTACTCGGGCCGGACGACGCCCTCGACGTAGAGGACGCGGATTTTCGGGTCCGTCACCAACACGTGCACCTGCCGCTCGTTGTTCTCGTCGCGCCGCTCGGCGGGGTCCGGCCGCACGCGGACCGTATAGGCGTGCCGGCCGAGGTCCTCCGGCGTGAAGTTCAGGGTCACGGCCTGGGGCCCCGGCCGGCCGTCCAGCCGCAGCGGGGCCTGGGCGAGGGGTTTGCCCTTCTCCCGGAGTTCCACCTGGACGCTGCGGTCCGCCAGGCCCACCGCCTCGACGTCCACGGTCATGCGGGCCACGTTGTTGACGGTCGCCTCCTCCGGGGCGCGGACGCCGGCGATGCTGATGTCCTGGTACCCGCTCTGGGCGGAGAGGTCCGTCCCGACGCCCACGGTGTAAACGGGCGGGGGCCCGAGGTCGGCGATCGTCTTGGCGGGGTCGCCGCCCGCGTTGTGGATCCCGTCGCTCATCACGATGAGGGCCGAGAGGTCGATCCGCCGCGCCGCCGCCAGCACGTCCTGGACGGCGCGGGCGAGGTTGGTGGCCTCGCCCTTGGGATCGGGCCAGGCGCCCGGCTCGGCCTCGTGGGCCTTCGTGTCGAACCAATGGAGATGGACGCGGAACGCCCGCTCCAGGCGACCGAGGTACTGCTCCACCTGCCGGACGGCCAGGCTCATGCGGTGCGGCGAGTCGGGGTAATCGCTGACGGACATCGAGCGGGAGGCGTCCACGAGGACGTGCAGGTCCGTCCGATGCTCCAGCGTTTCCTCGAAACTGAGGACCGGCTTGAAGATGAGGAGCACCAGGAGCAGGATGGCCGCGATCCGCATCGCCAGCAGGGCTGCCATCGGCGCCCGCCCCAGCCAGCGGAAGACCCGCAGGTAGAAGAAGAGGACCCACACGCCGCAGGCCATCGCAAGGATTGCCATCAGCGCCAGGTGCGTAGCCCAGTCCTCGGTGCCGATGGCCAACCAGGCCATCAGCGCCAGCAGGGCCGCCAGGCCCAGGCCGGCCAGGATCTGCCACATCGGCAGGATCGGGTCGACGGCGGGGCCCGGGGCGTCGCCCTCGCGTGCCGGCCGCTCCCCCGCCCGGATGAAGCCGTGCACGAGCACCACGACGAACGCCGCCGCCCCCACCAGGGCGGTCACCAGGCCCGTGGCGGCGAGGCCTTCGGCGTGGAAGACGAGCCGGGTTGTGCCCTCGGCAAGGATCATGGCGCAGCGATTCGGCGCGTGCCCGTGTGTGCACAGACGTTATACGACCTTGCCCCGTTCGCCGCCAGGGTTTAGGGCATTTGCATCCCCTCTGCCCCGGCGGGAGAGGGATAGGGTGAGGGGGGGCGAGAAGCCGCAGGCTACAGGCGGCAACCCTCAAGCCAACGACAAAAGCCACGGCACCCGCCTTTGCCGTGGCTTGAGGCTTGCGGCTCGGGGCTCGTGGCTAATTCAACAGCGCATCCGGGTCGGAGGGCGTCAGGCGGGATGGCACGCACGGGCCGGTCACGTCGGCGCCGTGGACGGGGTCCAGAAGGCCCATGGCGCCGGCCAGGTCGAGGGCCTCGCCCAGGGCCATCCGCATGTCGGACCGCGACAGTTCGGACGCCGTCCGGGCGGTCCACCAGACGGAGACGTAATCCACGCCGCGCCCTTCGACGAGGGCCTCGATGACGGCGGCGGTAATGCGTCGGCGGGTGTTGACGCGGGTAGCGATGGCCATCCCCGATTCCTTTCAACCGGCCGGCCGATGTCCCCTCGAGCCGGAGTTCCCGGACGGCGTGTCTGCGTGCCGTCCACTCCGATAGACGACCGTGACCGCCTCTGCATTCAGTCGGCGGGGCTGCCGGCCGCCGGCCGGTCAGCCGGGGGGACCGGGGGTGCGCTTCCGCAGTGAATATCGGCACAATCCCGACCGTCCCTTATAGTGTATACGGCTTTTTTCTCCCCGGGAAGGTGGACGGCATGAGACGGAAACCCCGCAACTGGCGTTGGCGGAAGACCGACCAGCGATGCCCGCACTGCGGGTATTGTGGCCTGAAGCGGGGGTATCACAAACGGCGGCTCTTGCTGGAACGGTGCCCGGACTGCGGCACGGAATGGCCGCACGCCATGAAGGCGGTGCCGTCGCGAAGGTAGCCGCACGCCGCAAGCCACAAGC
>CAZNYC010000185.1:0-2813 GCA_964577175.1 uncultured Anaerolineales bacterium | reverse complement strand
CAAGCCACAAGCAAAAGGCCACGACAACCGCGCGTGTCGTGGGCCTTTGTGTCTGGCTTGCGGCTTGCAGCCTGTGGCTTCCGCTACTTCACCTTGGGGCGCAGCGGCAGCTCGTTGAGTTTATACGTGCAGAAGTTTCGGGCGATCTTCTCGCCGAGCCCCGTGGCAAGGTCCTCTTCGTGCCGGGCCGCCTCCTGCACGTCGGCCTCGGGCAAAGCCTCGGCCGTGACGAGCCGGGCTTCCTCCAGGACGGGCCAGACCTGCCGGCCCGTCTCGGGCGAGACGATCCGGATGGCCGCCTCCGCGTATCCCCGCAGCACGTTCGAGGACGGGCTGTCCTTGACGCGGAACTCGAACAACTGGGCGTGCAGCACGAGATCCACGTTGAAGTACTCGCCCACCTGGGCCACGGACCATTTCGCGAAGTCGGGTTCCATCCGCCGGGCTGCCAGCACGCTGCGGACCGGTACGACCGGCCCGCAGGCATCGTGTTCGTCGAGCGTCTCGGCGATGCCTTTGGCCATCAGCGTTTCGGCCCGGGGGAACTCCGACGCCACCGTCGGGTCCTCCACGTCCACCAGGACCAGGAGGCTGGCGTTCTTGAGGTCGAACTCCGCCTCGTGCTTGTCTTCGGGGACGAACGGCCCGATGGTCTTGGTCAGGATGTAGGCGGCTTCGTCGCAGCCGGCGGCCAGGACGGCCGACGCCGCGCAGGCCGATGCCAGGAGCGTGAGGCGCAGGGCGGTCATGACCCGACCCCTTCCCCTTCGTGCGGCACCTCGTGGTCGTAGAACCTGCGGACGACGTCTCGGGCGAACAGCCGCGTGACGGTGGCGCGGATGCGTCGGCGGCTGAGTTCGCCTTCGGCCACCGGCCGCTGCTCCGGAAAGACCGTTTCGACGATCGACTCGTACACCGGGTTGGTCTCGGCGGCGGGCTCGACCACCTGGACGCGGGCCCGCACCTGCCCGCGGTACAGATTCGGGCTCCCGTTTTCGAGCATCGTGTGCCGTTCCAGTTCCACGTACAGGAGCGTGTCGGCCTGGAAGGTCTTGGCGATGGCCTCGAGGGACATGTTCGGCCATTCCAGGTTCGACTCCTGCCACCGCGCCACCCGCGCCGGGTTGACGATGACGTCGATGCGTTTCTTCAGGTGGCCGACCAGTTCGTGGACGATGTCGCGGCTGATTTCGAGCGGGGCCGTCGGGTACTCGAACAGGACGTCGTTGCCGGCGTAGGGGACGATGACGAGGCGCTCGGTGTCCAACTCGTACTCGGCCTCGACCTTTTTCTTGGGATGGCGCGGGGCGATCGGCCACGCGATGGCCTGGCCGAGGATCTCGCATCCCGCCGTCGCCGCTGCCAGCAGGAGCGCCAGCGCGAGCGCCGCGGGCCGGACGGTGCCGCCGGTTGTCACGAAGCGTTGACTCATCGTTCCATCCTATGGCTACTTCCTGGGCGGCGGGTCTCCGCACCCGCCGCGCTGCAACAGTCATCCGTCCCTCCGCGCGGTGGGTACGGAGACCCACCGCGCCCTGGGCGCCGGGCGCCGTCAGACCGTCGCCAGTTTGTACGCCCACGACCCCAACAGGAGCAGCATCAGCGCCGTGCCGAGCGTCGCCAGCAGCGGCGGCGTGAGGACGGGCACGACGCTCCGCCCGGTCGCCAGCGCCAGCACCAGCCCCGCTCCGCTGCCCGCCACGAGCAGAAACACCGCCAGGCCGAACGGCTGGGTCACCAGGGCCTCGGCCATCCGTCCGTGGGCCGCCAGCGTGAACGCCGTCGTCACGCCGCACGTCGGGCACGGCAGACCGGTCGTCTCCAGCATGCCGCACGGAGGCAGCCCGAGTTGGGTGTGCGTGCCCGCATCCGTCGGCGAGGGTTCGAGCGCCAGGCCCAGGGCCACGAGGCCGACGGCCAGGAGGAGGGTGACGGCCTGGCCGACGCGCTCGGCGCCGGACGCCCGGGCCCCGGCGGCCGAAGCGCCGGCCCGGCCCGTGCCCGCCGCCCGGCTCTCCGCCGCCGTGCCGTTCATGCCGTCGTGCCCTTTCAAGGTTGCCGCTTCGCGGCGGGCCGTCCTGCCCACCGTGCCGAACGCACGCCGCATAACCTGAGCGCGGCAGGTCTCCGTACCCGCCGTGCCGAACGCCCCCGTCCCTGGAGCGAGGCGGGGCGGGCGATGCGGCAACGGTGCATCGTACCGAGGCAGGGGCCGGCGGTCAATGCGGAAGCGGCGGGGGTCGCGCGGCCTTTCGCCCGTCGCCCTCCGGGCGTACAATGATGGAGAGCCACAAGGGCAGAGAGGACACGCCATGACGAATACACGCAGATCTTCACTCGCCATCCTGATCATCATCCTGGCGGCGGGGTGCCTGGCCGCCGGCTGCGGGGGAGCGGCGTACACGCACTTCCGACCCGCCGGCGACTACGAGGCGGCCGGCACCGGATGGGTCGCCCAACGCACCTACAACGTGCCGCCCGACACGCGCGCCGTCACCGTCCGCCTGGCGGCCCGGGGCCAGACGGATACGAACGACCGCGGTGTGGAGTTCGCCGCCCTGCACGTTCGGGTGGGCATCGAGAACACCGGCGAGAAGGGCTTGACCCTGAAGACGAAGGACATTCGCCTCCTCGACGACGAGGGCAACGCCGCCGGCGGCGCCGACGCCTACGCCGGCCGCGACCGCGCCGGGGCCATCACCGTGGCGGGCGGGGCGTCGGCCACCTACGAACTCGTCTTCGACCTGCCGCCCGAGACCCGCCTCTCGGACCTCGGCTCGGTCCGCCTCGAGTGGCCGTACGTCTACGACGGC